>JBGTBQ010000113.1:0-8299 GCA_041749275.1 Pyrinomonadaceae bacterium
GGCGGCGCACCGCGAACACATCGAGAGCGCGGCCCTCGCGGCGCTGCTCGCGGAGCGCGAACGCGAGGCCAAGACGGCGGAGGAGGCGTCCTCGCGCGCGAAAGAGGAATCGGAAAAGGCGCACGCCGAACATAACGAAGCCGCCGCCGTATATGACCGCGAGCGCCACCTGAACGAGCGCGGCGCGCTGGCCCTCGCGCGTGAGCGCGCCGCCGACACCTCGGCCCGGCTTGAAGCCGCGCGCGAGAACGAGACGCGGCTTGCGATGGAGGTCACGCGGCTCGAAGAGGTGCGCGAATCCCTGCGCGAAGAGTTCCGCGCCAAAGAGCGACTGGAAGAAGTCTACGAGGCGACCGACTTCATCCGCGACACGCTCAAGAAGGCCGGGCCGCTCGTGACCGAGAGCTACCTTTACAACATCTCCATCGAAGCGAACCAACTCTTCCGCGACATCACGGGCGAGGGCGGGCGGGCGCTCAAGTGGACGAAGGATTACGACATCGTGCTCGAAGAGGGCGGCTATGACCGTTCCTTCGTCAATCTATCGGGCGGCGAGCAGATGGTGGCGGCGCTGGCGGTGCGCCTCGCGCTCCTCAAACAACTCTCCGACATCCGGCTCGCCTTCTTCGACGAGCCGACCGTCAACATGGACGCCGAGCGCCGTGCGCGCCTCGCGCAGCAGATCGGAGAGGTGCGCTCCTTCGATCAACTCTTCGTCATCTCCCACGACGACACCTTCGAGGAATCGGTTGACCACGTGCTCGCCGTCGCGCGCACGGCGGAGGAAGTCGCGTGAGAAGGGATGAGGGATGAAGAGAAGGATGAAGGATGAAGGATGAGGGATGAGGGATGAAGAGAAGGATGAGGGATGAGGGATGAGGGATGAGGGATGAAGAGAAGGATGAGGGATGAGGGATGAGGGATGAGTAAGAAGAAAAAAGCTGAGGAGAGTGGTTTAATTCATCCCTCATCCCTCATCCCTCATCCCTCATCTCTCATCCCTCATCCCTTAAAGGAGGTTTTGATCTACTGCGATGGTTCGAGCCTCGGCAATGGACTGGGCGTGACGCGCGCGGCGGCGGTGGCGCTGCTGGGATGGCGCGGACGTTGGCGCGCGTTTGGCGAGTATCTCGGCTCGGCGACGAACCAGCAGGCGGAAATTGCCGCCGCCGCTCTCGGTCTCGAACAACTGACTGAGCCATGCCGCGTCCGCGTCAAGAGTGATTCGCGCTACGTCGTCGAAACGATGTCGGGGCGCTTCCGCCGCAAGTCGAACCACGAATGGTGGGCGCGGATTGACCGGGCCGCTGCCCCGCACGACATCAGTTGGGAATGGATCAAGGGCCACGCCGGCCACGTCGCGCAGGAAGCAGTTGATCTCGCCGCGCGCAATATCGCCGCCGCCGGACGCGCGGACGTGGCGATGCTGCGCGAAGCAGCGGCAACGGTCACGAAAGAATAAAGATTTGAGGAGTTCGGAGTTGGTTTTGTGCCAACAAGTATGTCAAGCGACCCGCTAATTTTGCGCGATTAGGCGCTGAACGCACTCCGAAGTTACAATCTCTCCCAATAACTCTGCCCGTTTACTATGATTGCCGTTACTCCAATCCGCACACGCCGGCGCCCACGTCTCTACGCATTCGTGCTCGCCCTCGTGTGCGCGTCGTTCGCGGCGGGACAGCAACCGCAGACGCGCGGCTGGCTGTGGCAGAACCCTCTGCCGCAGGGGAATGCGATCTATGCGGTGCGCTTCGCGGCGGACAAGCTGACGGGGTGGGCGGTCGGGGCCGACGGCGTCATCCTCCGCACGGAGGATGGCGGCTACCGCTGGCGTGAGCAGCGCTCGGCGTCGCCGGTCGCGCTCTACGGGCTGTTCGTGAAGGATAAAAAGACCGCCGTCGCCGTCGGCGCGCGCGGGGCCGCGCTCTTGACGACCAACGGCGGGCGGAGTTGGACGGCGCGCGCGACGGGCGTCAAGGATCACCTCTTCGGCGTGGACTTCGCCGGCAGCGAGGAGTTGCATGGATGGGCGGTCGGCAGCTACGGGCAGATCGTCAGAACCGTGGACGGCGGCAAGACTTGGAAGGCGCAAGCGTCCGGCACGCGCAAACATCTCTACGCGGTCGCCTTCGCTGACGCGAAGACCGGCGTCGTCGCGGGCGCGGACGGCGCACTGTTCTCGACGGACGACGGCGGCGCGACATGGGCCGACCGCTCGCCCCACACGAACTTGCCGTTTACGAGCGTCGCCTTCGCGGGCGCTTCGCAAACGGCCATCGCGGTCGGCTTTGGCGGGACGCTGCTCCGCACCGAGGATGGAGGTAAAACGTGGGCGCGGCTCGATGCGTTCACCCGCGCCGACTTGCTCTCCGTCTTTTTTATGGACGAGACGCACGGCTGGGCGACGGGCGACGAGGGGCAGGTGCTCTCGACCGCGAACGGCGGCGCGCTTTGGTTCCCCGTCAGCGTCAAGACGCGGCCCCGGCTCGCCGCCATACACTTCGTTGACGAATACACGGGCTGGGCCGCGGGACGCGACGGATTGATTCTCCGCACGGACGACGGCGGCATCGAGTGGCGGCGTCTGACCGAAGGCGGGCGCGATGACCTCGCCGACATCTACTTTCTCGACGGCGAACGCGGCTGGGCCGTCGGCTCGCGTGGACGCATCCTCTACACCTCTTCGGGCGGCAAGCGCTGGACATTGCGCTTCTCGAAGACGACGGCGCGGCTCAACGGCGTCTTCTTCATAGACGAGGCGCGCGGGTGGGTGGTCGGCGAGAAAGGCGCGATTTTGCGCTCGACCGACGGCGGGCTGACGTGGGCGAGCGCCGTGACGGAGGCGAGCGAGGATTTATTCGGCGTCCACTTCGCCGACGAGAAGAACGGCCTCGCCGTCGGCGCGCGCGGGCGCATCCTGAAGACGGACGACGGCGGCGAGACGTGGCACCTCGAATCGTCGGGGACGCAGAACTGGTTCGAGTCGGTCGCCTACGCCGACGCGAAAACCGCCGTCGCCGTCGGCACGAACGGCACGATCCTCCGCACCGATGACGGAGGCCAAACGTGGCGCTTCATCGAAGCGAACACGAAAGAGTGGCTCTACGGCGTCGCCTTTGCGGACGCTTCGCGCGGCTACGTCGTCGGCGAGAAGGGGCTGGTGCTCCGCACGGACGACGGCGGCCAGACGTGGAAGGATCAGGAGGCGGATGTCGCCGTCAACCTCTACTCAATCGCCGTGGCGAACCGCAACGAAGCCATGGCCGTCGGCGATCAGGGGCGCGTGCTCCAGACGAAGGACGGCGGCGAGACGTGGGAGCCGCTCGTCACGCTCACCAGCGCCTCGCTCTTCGGCGCCTCTTATCTCGGTGGCTCCGACGCGTGGGTCGCGGGCCGCGGCGGCGCCATTTTGAAACGCACCGACGCGCTCGCCACCGTCAAAATCCCCCGCCCCAAAATCCCCCCCGTCCTGCGCGGCGGCCCGCCCAAACTCACACCGCAAGACCAGACCGACGCGCTCGCCCCGTTCCTCGAAGACGACATCCCACGCGCCACTCCGCCAAAGTTGAAAGAGCCGGTGAAGCCGGATAAAAGTCAAAAGTAAAAAGGCAAAAGGCAAAAGTGGAAGACGGATAGCATCGTGCCTTTCGTCCGCGTCGAGGACAAGAGACAGCCTGCCTCTTGTCCTCTCTACTTTTACCTTTTGCCTTTTTACTTTTGACTTTCCCCCTCGACCCACACTTCGCCGTCCTCGAAAAACTCTTTCTTCCAGATGGGGACCGTGCGCTTGAGTTCTTTGATGGCCCACTCGCAGGCTTCAAAGGCGGCGCGGCGGTGGGGCGCGCTGACGGCGATGACGACGGAGGTTTCGCCGATCTCGACGCGGCCCGTGCGGTGGACGATGCCGAGGTGGGCGATGTCGAAGAGGCGATGCGCCTCCGCGCCGAGGCGCTTCATTTCCGCGAGAGCCATCGGCGCGTAGGCTTCGTATTCGAGGTGGAGCGTGCGCCGCCCGCGCGTCCATTCGCGCGCGTAGCCGTCGAGCGTGACGGTCGCGCCGCAACGGTGTGGGACGATGCGGCGCGCGACCGCACCTACGTCAATCGGCTCGGTGGTGAGTTCAAAAAAATCGTGTGCGTCGTCCGCTTCCTGCTTTGCCGCGTCATCCGCGCCGCCGCTGACGGGCGGGAAGATCGCCAACTCGTCGCCGTCCTTTATCTCCGAGGCCAACTCGCCCGCATACTCCTGATTGACCGCGACGAGGAGCGAGCGACCGAAGCGGCGCAGTTCCGGATAATCAGAGAGGAGCTGCTCGAAAACCTCACGCGCCGTGACGGGCGCGTCGAGGTCGAGCGCCAACTCGTCCGCCGCTACCGCTTCACGCGCCGCGCCGAAGAAGAGGACGCGGACGCAGACGCGCGCGTCGCTTTTCTCCCTGCTCTCAAGTCGTTCGTTCACTTCCGGCATGATACAGAAACGATGAACGCGGAACGCGGAGCGATGAATGAAAAGCATTTGTCCTTCTCTTCATCGTTCCGCGTTCCGCGTTCATCATTACTCTTCGAGGTCTATTTTCCCGCCCGCGTGGCCGTTGCCGCGCGCGACCGTGTGGACGCGGGCGCGGCGTTCGTAGGACTCGACGGCCTGCGACAGCAGCGTGTGGAGGCGTTCGAGCCGTTCGGCGCCGGAGCGCAGTTCCAACAGTTCCTGCTTGACCGCGACATCCATCTCCATCGCCGCCGCGACGAGGAAAGAGAGGCGCTCCGGTTCGGCTTCGGATAAATCGGGCGGCTCCGCGTGGTCGTCGTTGAGGGTGCGGACGGCGCGCGCGATGCGCGTGAACATATCCGACACCGCGCGCGCGCGTCGGCGCAGAAGCGGTTCGTCTTCGTCTTCGTCTTCAAAAAACTCGACGCGCGCCACGAGATAAGGTGTGTCGCGCTCGACGTAAGCGGCGGCGCGGTAACGCACCACCCCGATGGTCAGAATGTTCGAGCGCCCGTCCTCGACGGGTTGCACCTCGACGATCTCCGCGGCGCAACCGATGTGCGACGGCGCGGGCCGGTCATCCAACGATTCGCCCGCGTCGAAGTAGGAGAGACCCAAGAGGCTGTTCGCGGCTCGCACGTCGGCGAGCATCTGGCGGTAGCGCGGCTCGAAGATGTGCAGGGGCAGCGGGACGCCGGGGAACAGCACCAGCGGCAGAGGGAAGAGGGGCAGCTCGCGCACCCCACTTACTTTTTCGAGAGCGTCTGACATAAGAGAAATGGCGAGACGAGAGTGTGGAGTGAGGGATGACGACAAGTTGACCACTCGTCATTCGTCACTCCTGTCCGGCCACCGCGATTGTTGCTCCTCGTTCGAGCGCCTGAAGCGCCCTCGCGGGCGGCGACGCGCCGCCGGTTTCATCGCCTTCGCCGTGCACGGCGACGCGGCGCGGTTCGAGTTTCTGCTCGATCAGTTCGAGGATCTCGGCGGGCGTATCGTCGCCCAGCGCCCGGCGTTTGGCTTCGAGGACGAGTTCGGCCAACTCCCGCGAGCGGTCGCGGAAGCGCGTGTCGCGCGCGATGAGGTCTTCCACAATGCGGCGCTCGCGCTCCTGCCGCGAGGTGTCGGCGTCGAGGCCGGCGGCGACGGCGTACTCGATGGGCACGCTCTGATTTTTGACCATCACGTGCAGCGCGCCCGTGAGCGCGCGCGCCGCTTCGCGGATGCCCGCGAGGTCGAGGAGAGAGTTCTTAAAACCGAGATGCCCGCGCAAACTGATTTCGATAATCGGCGCGGGGCCTTCGTCGCCCTCTTCGTGCCGGCGCGCTTCGAGCCTCACCTTTTCCAGCACGCCCTCGCGGACGGCCTCCGGTTCGGCGACGCCCGACACGTCGAACCAAAGTTGCTGGAACGGACGCTGGAAATAATCGGTGAGGTGCCTCGCCTTCACGCTCCCTTCGTCGTCCACTTCGACGAGGTACAGGCCGCGCTCTTCGCGGTACTCGTCAATCGAACAGGCTTCGAGCGAGCCGGGGTTGAAGGCCCAGTTCTCAATCTCGAAGCGCTTGTGCGTGTGGCCGAGCGCGACGTAGTCCACGAGCGCGCGCAGCTCCTTCAGTTTCTCCACGGGCAGCGCCGGGATGGGCCGGTTGAGTTGGCCCTCCACGTCCGTGTGGAGCATCAGGATGTTGAAAAGTTTTTCGTCGCGCGCGCGCCGGAGCGCGTCCGAGAGCAGCGACAGGGCGACCGGCGCGCTCGTGCCGTACCAGTGCGAGCCGTAGATACGCGCCCCCGCGATGTCCACGTAAGAGCCGGCGCGGCTCTCATCGTCCCACGCGACCATGTTGATCGGGCTTTCGTCGTCGGAAACGGGTTCGAGGAGCTTGAGATAGCCGGCCTGCGAGAGCGAGCGCATCCAACTGTAGGGCGAGACGGCGTCGCGGCGGTCGTGGTTGCCTTCGATGACGACGACGGGGATGTGTTCGTCCTTCAGAATCTGAAGGCCCGCGAGCGCATGGTTCAACGTCTGCGGGTCAATGTTGCGGCGGTCGAAAAAGTCGCCCGCGACGAGCATGAAGTCCACGCGGTTCGGGACGGCGTGTTTGTGGACGACATCATACCAACTCCGAAAAAAATCCTTCGTGCGCTCTTCGAGGTTATAGCGACGACAGCCGAGGTGAACGTCCGAGAGGTGTAAAAATTTAAGCATCTAATTCGCCGAGACCCTGCTCCGAATAGAACGGTGGATAGAAGCTCTCATAAAAATCGTTCGGGCGCGGACATTATACGACAAAGCAGAGGCTGGAGGTTAGACACCGGTCGTCAAAGAAGATCAACGCGGCGGCACGGCGGCCCGCAATACCGTCGCCATCTCGCCGACCGCGTGTATCTCGTAGCCCCCGGCCATCCCGGCGACGAGCGCCGTCTCATAGACGCCGAGCCGCACGCGCTCGCCGCCACAAGAGACCGTCACAGCCCCCGCCGCCGCCGTCAGAAGATGGAAGGCACGCCCGCCCGTGTCGCCCCGCAAAGGCGTATCGGTAATTTGCAAAATCTCCAACTCGAAATAGGGGCAACTCGCCGCCGTCACAAATGTTGTCCCCGCGAGCACCGGCGGGAGGGAGAGCAGCGCCGCTTTGCGCGCGTCGGCGACGGCGACCGACTCTTCGATGTGCAGTTGCCTAGCGGCGGTGGCGGGCCGGCCCCAATCATAGACGCGGTAGGTTGTGTCGGTCGCCTGTTGCACCTCGTACAGGAGCAGCCCCGGCCCCAGCGCGTGCAGCGTTCCCGCCGGAAGCAGATAAGTCTCGCCCGCGCGCACCTCGAACTCATGCGCGACTTCGAGGATCCGGCCCTCGCGGATGGCCGCCGCTAACTCCTTTTGCGTCGTGCCGGATTTGACGCCGGCGAAGATCGTCGCGCCCGGCTCGGCGGCGAGGAAGTGCCATGCCTCTGTCTTCCCCGTCGCGTCCGGCCCGACGAGTCGGCGCGCCTGTTCATCATCGGGATGCACCTGCACGGAGAGCCAGTCGGCGCAGTCGAGCAGCTTGACGAGGAGCGGCCACCGCGAGCCGAAACGCGCGGCGACTTCCGCGCCGAGAAGTTCCGCGCCGTAAGCTTCGGCGAGCGCGGCGAGCGTCTGCCCTTCGTGCGCGCCCTCCCGCACGCGGCTCTCGCCGAACGCCACCCACGCTTCACCGACGGGCGGGTCGCTCGCTCTCAAACGCTGGCCGCCCCACACGCGCTCGCGGTATTGCGGCTCAAGCGGAAATAGTCTCTGTTCCATCTTCGCAGCCATGCTTGTCAACCGCGACTCAACTCTATGCGTGGTCTCCGTTCGATCCGTATTCTATCTCACTTCCAGATTGCCGCCGCTTCGTTCGAGCAGGCTCCCGCCGGCGAGTTGCAAGAGGCGAAAAACCACCGACAAATTTACCTCAAGAACCGCCGTTCAGTCTTCTTCCATGCACTCGGCGGCGGGCCAAGAAATGTCTCAGAGCGTGTCTAAAAAGTCAGCATGGAGTCAGCTCCGTCAGGAGCGGAATGTTTATAGCACGCAGCCCGCGCTGAGAGATGCAGCTCCGTCAGGAGCGGCATGTGGGCAGTGCCGCCCCTCCGGGGCTGAGAGGGAAACAGAGAACGCCTGCGAGCTACAAACATTTCGCCCCTCGCGGGGCTTTTGAGACACGCTCTAAGACCAGTCCAAAACCAACAAGCTTCCTTCTTGCTGGAACGCTTGACGTGTTTCCAGAATCTGTTGATCTGCGTGAGATGAAGTTTCGGGATGCGCTTCATCTTAAGACGCTCCCAG
>JBGTBQ010000114.1:0-15206 GCA_041749275.1 Pyrinomonadaceae bacterium
ACGATGAGTGTTGAGTGACGAGTGTTGAGTGATATAGCAATTTGCAATTGGATGCGACTACATCAACGACCGTTTAGAGGCGGGCCATGCCCGCCGTCTCAAGTTGAACCGGCGGGCATGGCCCGCCTCTAAAACGGTCGCACCCAATTGCAAACCGCTGTAAGTGAGAAAAAAAGTCTCTACGCGCTTTTGCGCGTAGAGACTTTTCGTTATCGTCGCCGTTTTATCTCTGACTTACTTCACCGCGCCGACGGCGCGCGCGGCGTTGATGCGCCCGCCGCTGATGGTCTTGCCATTGAGCGCGTCGAGCTTGTCCACCGAATCCATCAAGCGCTGCTTGAGCTGCTCGACCTTCAACTCCGGCTCGCACGACAGCACGAGGGCCGCGATGCCGGAGACGACCGGCGTTGCCATCGAGGTGCCGGAGTGCTCTTCGTAGTTGCCCCTCAGCCACGTGCTCAGAATTTCCTTGCCGGGCGCGGCGACATGCACGCTCTTCGGGCCGTAGTTCGAGAAGCCGGCCAACTGGTCGCGGCGGTCGAGCGCGGCGACGCTCATCACGTTCGGGAGTTTGTAGCCCGAAGGATAGTGCGGCGTGCGGTCGGTGTTGACGCTCGAATTGCCGGCGGCGGCGATGAAGAGGATGCCCTCTTCGCCCGCCTTGCGGATTACGTCTTCGAGGGCGCGCGAGCGGCGCGTCGAACCCCAACTCGCGCTGATGATGCGGACGTTGACGCCCGCGCGCTTGCGCTCGATGACATAGTTGATCGCTTCAATCGCGTCCTTCGTCGTGCCGAACCCGCCGGGAGACATAAAGCGGAGCGGCATGATCTCGACTTTCCAGTTGACGCCCGCGATGCCTTCGCCGTTGTCGCCGACGGCGCCGATGATGCCGGCGCAGTGCGTGCCGTGGCCGTTCTCATCCATCGGGTCGGGAAGACCTTCCGCGTTGACCGCGTCAAAGCCGTGATAGTCGTCAATCTCGCCGAGGTGCTCGTCGAAGTACGGGGCGAGGCTCGCCGGGCGCGTCCAGATGTTCTCGGCGAGGTCTTGATGCGAATAGTCCACGCCGCTATCGAGCACGGCGACCACGACCTTGCTGTTGCCATGCGTCTTCAGCCACGCCGAGAGAGCGCCGACATCGGCCTGCGCCTTGCCATCGCGCCGCCCGTCGTTGTTGAGCGACCACTGCTCGCCGAACAGCGGGTCGTTCGGCCCCCCGGCGGGCGCGTCCGCCGGGCTTTCCGGATCGGCTTCATCCGACCTTTCCGACACTTGCACATCGCCCCAGCGGTCGTAATTCTCTTCGACGTATTCGACTTCGGGCAGTTCGGCGTACTGCTGCGCGACCATCGCGGCGGTCACGCCGTCGAGGTCATCCACGGCGACAAGGCCGTTCACCGACTCGATCTTGTCCTCGACCTGATCGTTGCGTTCGGAGATGAGCGCGTTGATGCGCGCGGCGGAGACGCCGGAGCGGAAACGGATGAGCACCTCCGGTTCGCCGGCCTTCGCGCGGGTCTCGCGGACAGCCTCTTCATGCGGCGGATACTCGATCTGGCGGAACACGCCGCGCGTCTCGGACACGCTGTGTTTGGCGTTCCAGCGCCGCACCTGTCCGACGAAAGCCGCGACCAGAATGACCATCAACGCCAGCGATAGATGGACGATGTAATTCTTTCGGTTCATTTTTTACCTCACAACTTCCCGAAAAACCTTGAGCCTCAGACGCGATAGTTCGCGCCCTTGAATTTGTAAAGCCGCAACTGATTACGGTCGGCGCGGTACTCGTAAGACTTGCCTCCGACGCCGAGGCGGATGCGCCAGCCCGAAGTAATCATCATGCTGCTCATCTCGCCGCCGACGGGAGCGCCCAACGCGCCATCCGGAAAATCGGCCTCTTCGACCGACTCCTCTTTAACCTCGCTCTCAGGCAGACCGACGCGCTTCGCCAGATCGGCCCGTGCCCGCTTGACCGCTTCTTCCTTGCTCTGTGCCATCTTCGGCTCACGCTCCGTGGAAAGGTTCACGTCACTTTATACGTGTCGGGACGCCGCCACGTTTTCTCTACTTCAACGCCGACACGGATATTCTGCGCCCGCCCGAAAAAAAAGGCAAAAGAAAGTGGTGAGTTTGAACGCGTCAGACCTCCCGTTACCGCGGGCGACTCTGCCCGGCAATGGCTGCGTCTGGAAACTGGAAACTGAAAACTCACTACTTCATGTCTCCAAAGGAGTGTTGCAGCAGGGCCGTCACAACGATGGCCGCCGTCTCTGCGCGCAGGACGCGCCCGCCGAGCGTGACGACTGTCCAACCGCACTGTTTCGCCTGCTCTATCTCTTCGTCCTCCCAACCGCCCTCCGGCCCGACGAGCGCGACGATTGACGAAGGCCGCGCTTTCGTCAACGTCGCCGCCGCGACTTCCGCCAGCGTGACGCCGCCGCGTTCCGCGAACATGAGATGCATCTCGTCGCTGTCCTCGCCCGCCGCGAGCAGGGAAGAGAAGTTTGCGGGCGTTTCGACGGCGGGGACGCGCGCGCGCCCCGACTGCTTGCAGGCTTCGAGCGCGAGCCGCCGCCAACGCTCGACGCGGCGGGCCGCGTCTCCCTCATCGCGCAATCGCACGTCGGCGCGGCGGGTGACGACCGGAACGATGCGCGACGCGCCCAACTCCGTCGCCTTCTGCACGACGAGATCGAATTTCTCGCCCTTCAACAGCGCGACGGCGAGGGTCAGCTCAAGCGGCGACTCCGCGCACAATGGTTCGGCGGGCGCGCGCACTTCGAGCCGCGCTCTGTCCGACCCACGACGCCCGGCATCAACGACGATGCACGCGAACTCGCGCCCCGCGCCATCGAAGACGAACGCCTCGTCGCCCGCGCGCAGCCGCAACACCTCGCGCAGATGGCGCGACTCCTCAACCGACAATTCAACCTCCGCGCCGCCGGGCGCGAACGATTCGGGCGGAGCATGGAATCTGCGACGGGGCATACAAAAAGCTGGCGGCAGACGGAAAAGAAATCTCGGTTTTCAACTTTGAGATTGCAAATTCTCAAAATCGCTTTAACTGCCTACTGCCGCCCGCCTACTGTTATCCCCACCCACTCGCCGTCACGTGTGACTTCGTGAGCGTCCGCGCCGAGTTCGCGGAGGCGGGAGAGCACTGCATCGGCTTGTGTGTCGAGGATGCCGGAGAGGATCAGGTTTTCACGCGCGGCGGCGAGGAGCGCGGGCAGCAGCGGCAGGATCACGTCCGCCGTCAGGTTCGCGCAGACCATCTCGGCGGGCGACGCGCTCTCGTCGAGCGTGCCGACGCGGAAGTTGATGAGTTCGGCGACGCCGTTCAGCACCGCGTTATCGTGTGCTACGCGAACGGCCACGGGGTCTGTGTCGCACACCTCGACGCGAGCGCCGGGACGGAGTTTAGCGGCGGCGATGGCGAGAATGCCGGTGCCGGTTCCCACGTCGAGAAAACTCTCGCCGCGAAAATGTTTTTCGATAGCGACGAGACACAGCCGCGTCGTCTCGTGCGTGCCCGTCCCGAAGGCCATGCCCGGCTCGATGTAGATGACATGGCGCGCACCGCTGTTCTCAACTTCGCTCCACGGCGGCGCGATGATGAAGGCTGCGCCCACCTCGACGGGCCGCCAATCCTTCTTCCACTCCGCGAGCCAATCCGCGTCCGCGACCTCGCGGAAACTCATGCCGCGCACGTCCGACGATTCCAGTCCGTAAATCCGCAACGCCTCGAAGAGCGCCGCCCGCACCTGCTCGACCCGCGGCGGCGCGTCGAAGTAGGCCGAGACGTGCGCCGCGTCGCCGTCTTCATCCACGAACTCCGTCCCCAGCGCGCCCGCCTCCATCAGCGCATATTCCACGGCCTCGCGCGCCTGCGGCGTGAGCGTTATGTCGAGTGCATACCACTGCATAGAGGGATGAAGGATAAAGGATGAGGAATGAAGTAGACGAAGTGGATGACTCAGTTGACGCTTTCACTCAACCCTTTCATCCTTCATCCCTCATCCCTCATCCTTTTTCATTAATGCCCATCTCGCTCAGCGCGCGCGGCGAGTCGCGCCAGCCCTCTTCGACCTTGACGAAGAGTTCGAGGTGGACGCGGTGGCCGACGAGGCGCTCGATGTCTTGGCGGGCGCGCGTGCCGACCTCCTTGATGCGCTCGCCGGCACGCCCGATGATGATCTTCTTCTGCGAGGGGCGCTCGACGTAGATGGCGCAGTAGATGCGCGCGAGAAATTCGCTCACCTGCTCGTAGCGCTCGGTGACGACCGCCGTCACGTAGGGAATCTCCTCGCCCGTCACGCGCAGGATTTTCTCGCGCACCAACTCGGCGGCGAGCACGCGCAAAGGTTGATCGGTCAGCTCGTCCTCGCCGAAGACCGCGTCGCCCACGGGCAGATTTTTGATGATCTCACGCGCGAGCACGTCCACCATGTCGCCGGTCTTCGCCGAGAGCGGAATGACGCCGCGCCACTCGTGCTCGCTCGTGTACCACTCCATGAGCGGCAGGAGCTTCGACTTGTCTTCGAGCTTGTCGGTCTTGTTGAGCAGGAGCAGCGCGGGCTTCGCCGACTGTTTGAAGAGGTCGAGGACGAAGCGGTCGCCGTTGCCCGTCGGGGCCGAGGCGTCGCGCAGGAGGAGCAGCAGGTCAACGCCTTCGAGCGCGTCGTGGACGGCGGCCATCATGCGGCGGTTCAAAAGATAACCGGGCTGGTGGACGCCGGGCGTGTCCACGAGAACGATCTGCCCTTCGGGCCGCGTGATGACGCCGCGAATCTGGTGGCGCGTCGTCTGCGGCTTGTTCGACACGGCGGCGATCTTCTCGCCGACCAGCCGGTTCAGCAACGTTGACTTGCCGGCGTTCGGTCGCCCGATGAGCGCGACGTAGCCGCTGCGGTAGTCCGCGGAGCGCGGCGGGTTGTTGACCTTTGATTTCATGTGAACTCTTCGACGTTAAATCCGAAGCGCGTGCTTTTGCAACAGTCTCTCCAAGCTGGCTGTCAGTTCCGGCATCTCAAGCGCCGAAGCGAATTCCTCCGTCCAGTACCGCACGCGCGCCAGATCGAGGTTTTTCCGCACAGTCAAGATGGCCTCGATATCAATCAGGTCTTTCGCCCTCTGCGCCACGGCCTTGGTGATGATGAGGTCTTCGGGGGTGGGCACTTTAAGCTCCATCTCGCCGACCGGCAGGCTGATGGCGCGCTCAATCATCTCTCGCTCGAACGGCAGTCCGCCACAGGAAATGTCAATGCTAATCCCGCTCACGCGATGGCGGAGCAGCAGGACGCGCGCCCGCGCCGCGAATTCCAAAGCCTCGCCGATGCGCGGTGTGAACCCGTAGCCTTCGCCGGCGCTGATGAACGAAGCCCACAGGGATTCATCAAGCCAGATGACTACATCTATATCTTGCGTGGCGCGGGGGAAAGCTAAGAGCGAGACGGCGACGCCGCCGATGGCCGCGTAGGGAACATGCTCGGACTCCAGCCAGCGCGTGAGCGCGTGCAACGTCGCCTCGAACGAGACGGGCAGGCCGGCTTCAGACATGCAACATCTCTCTCAAACGTCGCCATCGCTCACGGACTTCCGCCTCGCCCTCTTCCAAACCTTTCGTCCAGCCAAAGGACTGCCCGGCCTCGTACATCAAGGCCAGTTGCCGGAGTTTGAGCGCAGGCGTCGTGTTCCGTGCCTCTTCGGCGACGAGGTCGTTGACAGCTTTCCACCGCGCTTTGAATTGTAGAGCCTCGTCTCTCGTCACAGCGTTCAAGCCTCCGAGCGTGCTCGTCAGACGCATTCTATCAAATCAGCCGACAGGAGGGAGCGGCGCGGCAGCCGATGTCATCGGGCGACTGAAGCGTTCCGGTTCCCGCCGCCAAACGATAACACGATGGCCCCCCGCTTCGTTACCGCCGCCGCTTTTCCCAGACGATGCGGCCTGCTTTGTCAATGTATGCGTCCGGGATGGATTGGCCGTCGGGCGTCAAGTCAACCGCGGCCAGTCCGCCGTCGAACGGCGCGGCGAAGTCGAACCGCGTCGGAATACGGACGCGCCCTGCGTGGTCAATGTAGCCCCAGCCCGGCACGGTGCGGTCGCGGCTCGTGGTGACGGCGGCAAGTCCTTCGGAGAAGCTGCTGGCGTAAGCGTATTTGAGCGGCACGACGACGCGCCCCGCGCGGTCTATGAAGCCCCACGCGCCGTCCTTCGAGACGAGCGCCTTGCCTTCGGAGAACTCGCGCGCCTCGTCGAATTCGGCGGGGATGACGAGACGGCCCGTGCGATCAATGTAGCCGAGTTTGTTGCCCGCGCGCACGGATGCGAGTCCTTCCGAGAACATGCCGTTGGCGTGGTATTCGCGCGAGTCGGTGCGAATCGTAATCTTGCCCGCGCGGTCTATGAAGCCGACCGGCTTCTCTTTCTGGTAGACGTGCGCGAGACCCTCGGAGAAGTGCGTGCCGCCGTAGTAGATGAAGGGGACGATGGTCTGGCCGTCGCGGTCTATGTAGCCGCACTTCTCGCGCTCGACGCACGCGAGAGCCAGCCCTTCGTGGAACGGGTAGGCGAGGGCGAAGCGGGGCGGGATGACGAATGCGCCGGTGCGGTCTATGTAGCCGTACTGCTCGCCCCTGACGAGCGCGCGGCCTTCTTGGAAATTTTCGACGCGCCACCCGCGCGCGGGGATGACGATGGCGCCCGTCTCGTCCATAAAGCCGTAGGCGGGGAAGAGTCGGCGCGAGCCGGGCCGCGTGTCCACGAGGAACTTAGCCAGACCGTCCGAGAAGTCTCCGACGTTGAGGATTTTGGGATGCCGGAGCGATGACCCGTCATCATCAGTCGCGTCGGATGATTCCAACGCGTCGGGGCGGACGCGCTGACCGTCCCGTGACGACGGGTGAGAGTAAGGCCCGCCGACGCGGAGCACGACGCGCCCCGTGCGGTCTATGAACTCGTTGCCGAGGCGAAACAGCTTGCGCGGCTCGCGCCGTGGCTGTTGTCGCGGCTGCGCCGGAGCATTGCCGGACGAGGGCGAGACAAGAAGCAGGACGAAGGGCAGGAGAAACGTTAAAGGCAGTATCGCATTCAGGCGGCGTTTAATCGTCATGGCGGTTGAACGCGCCGCGCGGTCTGATTTTGCGTCGCGCGGGGCGACGGCGGCGGCTCACTTCGTCGAAATCTTCTCAACCGGCGGCGGAAGCGTGGGCAGCGGCTCGCGCGGCAGCCGCTCGTCGCGCATCGCCGTGTGGTAGACGAACGAGGCGACGACGGCGGCGGCCTGTTTGAGGTCGTCTTCGATGATGGCTTCGTACACGTCCAGATTGGTGTGGTGCGTGCGCGTGCTGTATTCGAGCGGGTCTTGGATGAACTGGAAACCGGGCAGGCCCAGCGCCTCGAAGGCCATGTGGTCGGTGCCGCCGGTGTTCTCGACGGTGAGCGTGGAAGCGCCGAGGTAGTTGAAGGGTTCGAGATAGGCCGCGAAGATCGGCCTCACCGCTTCGTTGCCTTGCAGGTTGACGCCGCGAATCTTCCCCGCGCCGTTGTCGAGATTGAAATAGGCCGAGAGCTTCTCGTGGCCGGGCAGGAGTTTGAGCGTTGCGGGGTCGCCGAAATGTTTTTTGACGTAGCCGACCGAGCCGTAGTAGTCCTGCTCCTCGCCCGTCCACAGCGCGACGCGGATGGTGCGGCGGGGCCGCACGCCGAGCGTCTTTAAGACGCGCATCGCTTCCATCATCACGGCGCACCCGGCGGCGTTGTCGGTCGCGCCCGTCGCGGCGTGCCACGAATCGTAGTGGCCGCCGAGCATGACCAGCTCGTCTTTCAAGTTCGGGTCGGCGCCGGGGATGTCCGCGAGGACGTTATAGCCGGTCGTGTCCCCGTCGGTGAATTCCACCTCGATGTTGATGTCGAGCTTGACGGGAATCTGCTTATCAACGAGACGCATGATGCGCCCGTAGTGCTCGCGCGAGACGACGAGCGCGGGGAAGGTCACGTGCCGGTCGTTCAGCGTGTAGGACTGCGCCGTGACGTTGAGGACGCCGCTCGACTGCGGGCTGGGCTGGAGCAGGATGCCGATTCGTTCGTCGTGGTAGAACTTGTTGACCTCGTCCTGCCACTTGAGCGCCTCGGCCCACTGCTTCTCTTCGTCGAGAAAGGATTTCGGGTCGCCGGGGTTGACGGCCTGCGCGGACTTCTTCAGCTCGTCGTCCGTGAGGCGTTTGGCGTAAGGCTCGAAGCGGACGTTGTTCGCCGTGGGCCTGCCGTTCATAACGATCTTCCCGCGCAGCTTGCCACGATACTTGTCGAGGTCGGCCTTCGTTTTAATGTCAACGACGACGGGCGTGCCGGAGACCGTGCCCTTCGTGCCCGGCGTCCACGCTTTCGGGAAGGCGAGGACGTTCACGTATTGCGGCGTCGTCATCTCGACCGAGTGGCGCTTGACCCACCACCCGCGACCGAACCTGCCCCACTCTTCGAGCCGCGCGTCCGCCATGCCCCAGTCGGCGAGCTGCTTGCGCGCCCACTCGCTCGCCGCCTTGAGCTGCGGCGAGCCGGTCAGGCGCGGCCCGTGCACGTCCGTCATGTAGAAGAGCGTCTCCATCACCTTCGAGTTCTGGAACGCCTCGGCCTTGATGCGCGCGACCATCTGCTGGTCAACGCGTTCACCTTGCGCCCGCGCGAACGGCGCGAAGATGAAAACCAAAGTGATGGAAAGAGAGATTAGACGACGCACGTAGAAGACTCCTTATTAAGCTGTCTGAAAAGCTCCATCAGGAGCGAGATGTTTGTAGACCGAGGCTGCCGTTATGTTTTTAGCTCCGTCAGGAGCGGAATGCGGGCACACCAAGATACCGACGAGGTGGGCGCAGGCAGGTCAGAACCGCCTGCGGTAGCGGGCGGTCTCTCGTCAAGGTTGGAGACCGCCCGCTCCCGCAGGCGGTGCTGACCGTCTTCTTTATTTCTGCGCCTGCTCGCCGTTGAGCTTCATAATCTCTAAAGTCATCGCGGCGGAGGCGTACATGTCTTTCACGTCGAGCCACTCCTTGACGGTGTGGATGGCGCGCATCCCTGTGCCGAGGTTGGCGCACTCGATGCCGCGCCGGTTGAAGATGTTGGCGTCGCAGCCGCCGCCCGACGCCATCGTCTCGACCGAGAGGCCGAGGCGCGCGGCGGCGTCCTTCACGAGTTGCACGACGCGCGAGTCGTCCGCGACATCCATCGCGTAATACTCGCGCGTGACGTGTGATTCGACGCGGCCCCGCGTCGTCGCGCCGTCCACGGTGACTTCGTATCTGGCCGCCGCGTCTTCGAGACACTTGACGATGTGGGCCGTCTGCGCTTCAAGTTTTTCCTCACTGCGCGAGCGCGCCTCGCCGCGCAGGGTGACGAGGTTAGTGATGATGTTCGTCGCCTCGCCGCCGCGGATGACGCCGATGTTGGCGGTCGTCTCTTCGTCAATGCGACCGAGTTTCATCGCGGCGATGGCCTCCGCCGCGATTTGAATGGCGGAGATGCCGGAGTCCGGCGCGACCCCGGCGTGCGATTCGAGGCCGTGGATTTTGAACTCGAAGTGGTTGGCCGACGGCCCCTTCGTAAAGAGAAAGCCGGGATCGTCCGAGTCGAAGACGATGCCGTATTTGGCGCGAACCTTCGACAGATCGAGGTGCTTTGCGCCGAGCAGTCCGACCTCTTCGCAGATGGAGAAGACGGCGTCAATGGGCGCGTGCGGGATTGATTGTTCCTGTAGACAGCGAATCGTCTCGATGATAACGGCGATGCCGGATTTATCGTCGCCGCCGAGGACGGTCGTGCCGTCGGTGCGGATGATGTCGCCCTCGACGATGGGTTTGACGCCCTCGCCGGGCACCACCGTATCCATGTGCGCGCTCATCATGATGGGGTCGGCTTCGGGAAGCGTGCCCGGAAAACGCGCGATGACGTTGCCGGTATTGCCGCCCACCTGCTCGCCCGCGCCGTCAATCTCGACCTCCGCGCCCATCTCCTCGCAGATTTGTTTGACGCGTTGGGCGACCTCTCGCTCCCGGCGCGAGATCGAGTCAATCTGGACGAGTTCGAGCAGGAGACTCTTGATGCGTTCCTGATTAATCATGCATTCTCCTGAATCTGAAATTCGAGATTTCAAATCACAAATTGTTGCTGCGTGAACGAAAGAAGTTGGCGATCATGCTACTACAAGAAGCTTTCCGCGCGCTATCGGCAGTCGCTGGGTTTATCCGAATCCTGAGCGTCAAAGCAGGTTGCATCTCACCACAGAGACACAGAGGACACAGAGATGCACAGAGAGTTGAACGGCATCCGAGACTCTGTGCAACCTTTGTGTCCTCTGTGTCTCTGTGGTGAATCTCAACACTCGTCACACTCAAGGAGCACGTTACTTATTGACTGACTTCATCGAGCGCGCGCTGCAATTCGTCGCGCTTCTCTTTAAGCGATTGTTCGTCGGCGTCCGGCGGAACATAAATCGGCGGGGCGATGCGGACGACGGCGCGCGTGAAGGGCCACGGGATTTGAGTGCGATCCCAGCTTGAGACGGCGGTGTGTCGCGCGGCATTGACCGCGAAGGGCAGCACGGGCTGGCCGGTTTTCTTGGCGAGCAGCACCGCGCCCATCTTGGCTTCATGGCGCGGGCCGCGCGGGCCGTCAATCATAAAGCCGGCGGGGCAGCCACGGCGCATGAGCCGCGCCATCTCGACGAGCGCGCCGACGCCGCCGCGCGAAGAGGAGCCGCGCGCCGCGCCGTAGCCGAAGCGCTGGATGAAGCGCGCGATATACTCGCCGTCGAAGCTTTGCGAGGTCATCACGACGATGCGGCGATGGCGGAAAAAATAGGTGGCGAGAAAAACGCGGTCGTGCCAGCAGGTGTAAATCGGCAAACTCCCATCGCGCGAAGCCTCCTCCCAATGCTCCCAACCTTCGACGCTGAAGCGCACCGTGCGACCGATGAAGCGGATGAGTAAATAGAAGGCTGAGTCAGCGGCGCGGATGAGCAGGCGTTTCTTCAACGGGTAGGCGGAGAGGTCGGCGAATGCGTAGGCGCGCCGCACGCGGTCGTCGCCCGCGTCACTCGTCAGCCCACCGCGCGCGGTCGTCGCGGCGGGAGTCTCTTCTGTTGGAGCGGAAGCTGGCATGAGATTCGCGCGGTCGTGAGTCTAGCAAAAACAGGAGATGGAAGTCAGGAAACAGCAGTCCCGGTGACAAAGCTGCGCGCGGCGCGGCCCGGAAAGCACGGGGCGGGGCCGGTGTAAAAAAATCTTCCGGCTCCTGACTTCCGGCTCCTGACTTCTGCTATATTTGGAAACCAAGCCGCCGGCGGCGACGTACAGCGTTAGCGGAAAGTCCTTGTAAAACTCTCGCAACTTTCCGCGCCCTCCCTGATTTTCAAGGCTTTAGGACAATTCGTGCTCGATGGAAAGACGGCGAATTCTCATCGTTGATGGCAATGCTGAACTCCGCGGGGTGCTCTCGGATGCGCTCCGCGAGCAGGGCCATGAGGTCGTCGCCACGGGCGACCGCGCCGAGGCCGTCGGGCGCGAAGACCTCGAAGAGTTCGATCTGGTCATCAGCGATTTGACGGAAGACGCGTCGGGCGGCATCGAGATCATCTCGGAGCTGAAGCGCAAGCGACTCTTCGTGCCCATCGTCGTCTCGTCGGACGAAGCGCGGCAGTACGGCGTCGTCAAGGCGTTCAAGCTCGGCGCCACGAACTACCTTCAGCGTCCTTACGACCACGAAGAGCTTCGGAGCATCGTCGAAAAGACACTCGGCTACAAGCTTCGCTTTATCGAGGACGTGAAGGTGCTTCCGTTCGTGCGCGAGCGTATCGAGTTCGAACTGCCGAGCGACCTCTCTTTGATGAACGGCGTGCTGCATTATCTGATCGAGCGTGCTTCCGCTCTCGGCGTCATCAAGCCGGACTCGTCAAACCTGTTCATCGCGCTCGACGAGGCGTTCGTCAACGCCGTCAAGCACGGCAACGAGAGCGACCCGACGAAGCTCGTCCGCATCACTGCCGACCTCTCGGTCACAGAGGCGCGCTTCACCATCGAAGACGAGGGCCGAGGCTTCGACGTGAAGGGCATCCCCGACCCGCTCGACCCGGCGAACCTCTTCAAGACTTCGGGGCGCGGCGTCTTGCTCATCTACAACATCATGGACAAGGTCGAGTACAATGAGCGCGGCAACCGTCTGACGATGGTGAAGTACGCCGAAAATTCACTCGACAAGGAACTGGTTGATTCGCTTGCGCCCGCCACTGATGACCTCCCCGGCCCGAATGGCTGAAGCCACGCCCGGCGCTGAACGCGCCGCCCCGTCACTCTTCTCGCAATGGCGCTGGTGGCTCCCGCCCGCGCTTCTCTCGCTCGTGCTCACCGTCATCTTCCGCGACCCGTTCGCCGGCGACTGGGACGCGCTCGACTACACGGTGCTCGCGGTAAACGGTTGGGAGCCGTCCTCGATGTTGTTGGGGCGGATGCTCTACATCTTCACGAACCGCGTCGCATACCTCTTCACGCACGCGCTCTTTGGATTGCCGGCGGAGAAAGCCTACCTGCTCTTCAAGTTCATGGTCATCGCGCAGGCGCCGCTGGCGACCACGGCGTTGTGGGCGCTCGCGCGGGAGCTTTCGGGTTCGGTGCGAACCGCGACCGTGGCCGCGCTCATGCTCGCGCTCTCGCCCTTCTACGTCGTCTACGGCGGGCAGGCGATGACGGAGATTCCATCCATCCTGCTGATGTGCGTCGCGCTCACGATTCACCTGCGCGCGTTGCGGCAAAGGAGCATGGGAAAGGTGCTGTTGGGAGCGGCGCTGCTCGGCCTCGGCGTGAACCTGCGCGAGGGCGTGGGGCTGTTCGGTTTGTGGCTCGTGCTCGCGCCGTTCGCGTGCGGGTGGAGATTTAAAACGCGCGACCTCGCGTGGACGGCTGCGGCGTGTGTCGTCTTTTTCGTCGCGGCGCTGGGGCCGTTCGCGTTGTGGTACGGGCTGGACGTGGATGGCTATCGCGGAAAGTGGTGGGGCTGGGTCGAGTCCTCGAAAATGGAGTCGGCGCTGCATCCGGTGGCGCTGGAAAACTTCCGCCCGCTCTTTCGCTGGTTCCTCATCGCGTCACCGCTCTCGCTCGTCCTCGTGCCGCTCGCCATGTTCAGAGAGTGGCGCGAGCGCGGCTTCTCGCCGCTCTTCATGTTGGGCGCGGTGGGACTCTTCGCCAACCTCTCGCTCATCACGCACTACAGCACGGTGCTCAACGGTCGTTATCTCTTGACCGGACTGCCGGGCCTTGTCCCGCTCGTCGCGGATTTTCTAACGCGCACGCTCGACCCGCGTGGACTTGCCGGGCGGTTCAAAAAAGAGTGGACGACGACGGGCGACGCGCGGCGGCGCGGCTTCGTCCCGGCGGTCGTGCTCGTCGTCGTCGTCGGTTTGTGGATGGGCTGGCGCATTTATCCGGAGGCGTGGCCGACCGTTCAGTATCACGCGACGTGGAAGGATTACCGCGCGCGGCTTGAACAAATCCCGCGCGAGAACGCGGTCATCATCGCGGGCGGGCAGACGGTCGCCGTCAGCTTCTGGCGCGGGGTCGGCGCGGGCCGTTGGGACTTGATCGGCACGGGCGGCGGCTGGCCCGGCGACGAACGGCTCGTCCCCGTGATTCAAGCACATCTCGCACAGGGCCGCCGCGTCTTCCTCGACGCGGACCCGCGCCTGTGGGCGACGAGCGGTTGGCAGGTCAGCGAGACGCGTGCCGTCGCCGCGCTCGAAAAAGATTTCCGCTTTCGTCGCCACACCGAGACCATCTACGAAATTCGCCCGCCCGATGACCATGCCGCGCGCGACCACCCGAATCTTCAGAGTCTCTTGCCAGAGAACAGGAGACAGTAGGCAGGAGCAGGAGGTAATTGAATAGATGTCGCTCTGATACCGTGAATCTCGAATTTCAACTCCGTGAGTTCTGGTCTGCTTCCTGCTCCTGCCGTCTGCCTCCTGTCTTTCAACTATGCCCTACGAACTTTTTCTCGCGCTCAGATATTTGCGGATGCGACGCGGACGGCGCGTCGTGAAGTGGACTGCCGGCGCGGCGCTCGTAGGGGTCGCGTGCGGGGTGGCGGCGCTGGTGTTGGCGCTGGCGCTGGCGAATGGTTTTCGGGATGAGTTGCGCGACAAGATTTTGAGCGGGACGGCGCACGTCACCGTGATGCGCGAAGGCGGCGGAGCGATTGACGAGACGCGCAAGGTGGCCGCGCGCGTGCGCGCCGTCGAGGGGGTGACGGACGCCGCGCCGACCTTTTATGAGGGCGCTCTCTTGAGCGGCACCGGGGGCGCGGCCTACGTGGTGCTGCGCGGCGTTGACGGTGAATCGCGGCGGGCGCGGGAAGGGATTCAAAGGACGCTCGTTGCGGGCGCGGTCGAGCCGCTGTTCGAGTACACGAGCGAAGCGGCGCGCGGCGCTGAGTCGAGCGAGGCGTCGGAACAGCTCGTGCCAATCGTCGTCGGCGCGGAACTCGCCGCGCGCACGGGTTTAGACCGCGTGGGCGACGAAGGATGGGTCGTCACGGGCGAAAAGAGGCGCGGCGGCGCGGCGGGCTTCGAGCCGCGCGCGACGCGCGTGCGGGTCGGCGGAATTTTCCGCGCCGGACTCTACGACTACGACGCGGCGTGGGCCTACGTCTCGCTCGACGCGGCGGCGCGCGTCGCGGGGGGCGAGTTGAAAACATCCGCCGTCAGCATCGCCGTGGCGGACGTTTACGCGGCGGGCGAGGTGGCGGCGCGCGTGCGGGAAACTCTCGGTGAAGGGTGGACGACGATTGACTGGCGCGAGGCGAACCGCCCGCTCTTCGCCGCGCTGGAGCTTGAGCGGCGCACCGTCGCCGTCATCATCATGCTCATCCTGTTCATCGCCGCGCTCAACATTACGACCACGCTCGCGCTCGTCGTCGTCGAGCGCCGCGCCGACATCGCCGTCCTCGGCGCGCTCGGCGCAAGTCCTCGTAGCATCACCACGATCTTTATCATCGAGGGCGCGCTGCTCGGTCTCGCGGGCGCGCTCGCGGGCGTCGCGCTCGGTCTCGGAGCCTGCGCCGCCGCGAACTACTTCGGGCTGGTGCGCCTGCCGCCCGACGTGTATTCGATTAGCGCCGTCACGCTCCGCCCGCGCGCGTGGGATGTGGTGTGGCCCGCGCT
>JBGTBQ010000115.1:0-3344 GCA_041749275.1 Pyrinomonadaceae bacterium
CGGGCGCGCGGTCGGCGCGCTACTGATGCGCCTGCGCGGGCAGTTCGACGAGAGCGACCTCCCGCTGCTCGTCAACGTCAGCGCGCAGTTCGCGCGCAACCTCCAGCGCGAAGGCGCGCGCGCGCTGCGAATCCCGAAGGCGCGTGAGACGATCTTTTCAGCTCCGGCGGCAAAGCAACGACTCGAAGCCTTCGGCGTCGTGAGCGGGCTGTTGACGGAACAGAGCGGCGCGGCGCGCGTCCTCGCCGACTCAACTGACGGTTACGCCGTCGCTTACCTCGATGGCACGCTTGCCTGCGTCAACAACTCGATGCTCGACGCCGCGCAGGTGTCCGCCCGCGAGGCGCTCGCGCTCGACCTCTTCGGGCTGCTCAACTGTTTCCGCGCGGGCGTCTTCGACGACCCTCAACTCGCGGTGCGCCGCGTACTGCAAACCGGCGAGGCATATGAACGCGAACTCACGTTCACGGAGCGCAACCGCACGTTCGCGCTCCGCATCGCGCTGATTACCGACGACGAGCAGAGGGCGCAAAAGCGGTCGAAGGCGCCGCTTTGCATCGCCGTCACCGCTCGCGATGTGACGCGCATCAAGGAGTACGAGAAGCTGAAAAGCGACATGCTGTCGCTCATGTCGCACGAGATGCGGACGCCGATCACTTCGATCAACGGCTTCGCCGAACTCCTCATCATGGACGAGACGATCCCGGCGGAGGCGCGCGAGTTTCTCACGATCATCAACAACGAGTCGCAGCGTCTGACGCGCATGATAAATACCTTCCTCTCCGTCACTAAACTTGAGCAGAAGGACAGGCAGGAGGTCTGGATGGCGCCGGTGCTGCTCGACGACGTGGTGCGCGAAACGATCAACATCTATCAGCCGGTCGCCAAGCGAAAGCGCATTCGGCTCGTCGAGAAGGACGGCACAAAGCTTCCACCCGTCGCCGCCGACCGCGGGATGATTACGCAGGTGCTCGCCAACCTCGTAGACAACGCCATCAAGTACAGCCCCGAACGCACCGCGATTACGCTTTCGGCGACGCTCGAAGCGGAGGCCGTGCGGCTGACGGTCGAGGATCGCGGCTACGGCGTTCCCCCCGAAGATGTCAGCCGAATC
This sequence comes from Pyrinomonadaceae bacterium, assembly GCA_041749275.1. Lineage (GTDB taxonomy): Bacteria > Acidobacteriota > Blastocatellia > Pyrinomonadales > Pyrinomonadaceae > JBGTBQ01. The sequence continues at coordinate 1,115 of JBGTBQ010000115.1, forward strand.
TGGGAGAAGTTCTACCGCGTAGCGCGCGACGGTCGGGTCAAAGAAGAAGAGTCAACGGGCCTCGGCCTCTCCTTTGTGCGCGAGGTCGTCGAACAGCACGGCGGCCAAGTCTTCCTCGAATCCGAAGTCGGCCACGGCTCGAAGTTCAGTTTCACTTTGCCGAGACTTTAAAAATTGACGGGCGATGGGTGACGAGCGGAAGAAAGTCGCTCAGGTGAAAGCTTGACGCCGCGCCGCACTATTTCTCGTCGGCAAGAAAGCCTTTGGCGCGACACTCGTTATTTTTTATTGATCGTCCCGCGACACGTCGGCGCTTGGCAGCGACACTTGTATGTATCGGGGTGATAAGTCGTGACGTAGTCGCAGGTGATCTCTTCGCCGGGTTGGATGTCGCGCAGGGCGATGAAGAGGAGGTGGCCGCGCGTCGTCCGCATGTAACTGTTCGGCGCGCAGGAGTGGTTGACGTAGTGGAGACCGTTGCCGCCGCGGCTGCCGTCAATGCTCCACTTGTGGTCGAGCGCGCAGACGCGATGACGCCGCCGCGTGCGGATGCGGCGCGCAGCTTCGCGGTGTGTGATGCGCTCGCCCGTATATTCTGCAATCTTCTTCCCTTTCGGAAAAAAGCGCGTGGCGAAACAGCCCCGTCCGGTGATGGGAGACTTGCGAATCGTCAATCCGGGAGCGAGAGGCATAAAGCAGCGCGCAGCAGGCAGCGGGCATTCAATGAACACTTGCTCAACTTGATAATCTCTAAGTTAGCCTTAGACCAAAGTGCGGTGATAAATCACCCGCAGTATGAATATCTAAGGAACTATGCGGCTAAGGTGAAAATAAGCCGCTGCGTTACGCGGCAGCGCCGACCGCAGACGGCTCAGATTGCTGAAGAGTGACGTGATAACCCAACTTCTCCAACCGCTGCGTCAAGCGTTTCGCCGTCGCTTCGGGACGCTGCCGGTCGAAGTAGTCGCCGCCCAACTCGCGGTACTCTTCCTGACGTTCAAGCAGATGATACGCAATCACGAGAATCGAATGTGCCACCGCCAAGACCGCGCGCTGCTTGCCGCGCCGGTGCGCCAACCGCTGGCACTGCGCCGCCAGAAAGGTGTTCTTGGTGTGGGCGGCGGCGTGCGCGCCACACACCAAGCCTTGACGCAACGCTTGATTGCCTTTGCGTATCCGCCCCGACAAGCGTTTGCCACCCGACTCATGGTTGCCCGGGGCCACGCCGGCCCACGCCGCCAAGTGATCGGCGCTCGGAAACCGCGTCATGTCCACGCCGATCTCCGAAACGATCATCTCTGCCGTCTCACGTCCCACGCCGGGTATCGTGTCGAGCCGTGTAACGGCAGAAGTGAAAGGGCGGCACGCCTCTGCAATCTGCTCGTCAAAGCGGGTGATCGTTTCGTCGAAGCTATCGATCTGGCACAGCAACTCACTCAACACGAAGCGGTGATGTGGGCGCACGCGCCCCTCAAGGGCTTTCGCCAACTCCGCCCGCTTGGCTCTCAAGCGTCCACGCGCCAACTCCGCCAGCACTGCTGGGTCAGCATCTCCCGCGACACTCGCTTGCAGTATCCGGCGTCCCGAGATGCCCAAGACGTTGGTGGCGACACTCGCCAACTTGATGTTAGCGGCTTCCAACACCTTCTGCACGCGATTGTAGAGCGTCGCCCGTTCACGCACGAAGTTGCTGCGATGACGCACTAGGTCGCGCAACTCACGGATGGGCACGGGCGGAATAAAGCTGGGACGCCGCAACCCATGCTGCAACAGTTCAGCGAGCCACTGTGCATCACGGACATCGGTCTTCCTGCCCGGCACGTTCTTGACGTGGGCGGCATTGACCAGCAGCGTCTCGAACTCGGCTTCGAGGATGTTAAAGACCGGACGCCAATACTCGCCCGTCGATTCCATGGCGACGTGCGTCACCGCACGCTCACGCAGCCAATCGGCGAGTCCCAACAGATCAACCGTCATCGTCGGGAAAGTGCGCGTCTCGGTCTGCCACCCACCCTGCGGATCAGGCGTCAGGCAGCACGCGACGACCGTTCGTTTGTGAACGTCCGACCCGGCACAGTGTGTGTGAACAACTTGCATCACCGAACCTCCGACGAACAATCTCCGGGTGGCGTGGATACTCTGGGTCGAAGAATCTAAGGTGCGTGCTTCTTGGACTGTGAATCCAAGAGCGACAGTTGGTGGTGCCTGTGAGTATCCGGGTCCGACTGCT
>JBGTBQ010000116.1:0-6496 GCA_041749275.1 Pyrinomonadaceae bacterium
GGCGCGCGGGCCGGCGAGTATTACGACGCTGCTTCGCAGCGCGCGGGCGAGTTGGCGCAGACGGCGCGCGAGGCCGCTTCGCGTCGCGGCGAGCAGGTCACGGCGGCCATCGAGGCCGGCAAGCAGGCTTACCACGACGAGAAGCGGCGCACCGAAGGCTCCGTTATGCTCGAGCCGGCGGCGGGTGAGTAAGGCAAAAGCTGTTAGCTTTCAGCGAGCAGCTTTCTGTTTTTTGTTTCAGCTAAGAGCGTGTCTAAAAAGCCATGTGCCGAAGCTCCGTGAGGAGCGGAATGTTTATAGCCCATCGCGTGACACGAGGTCGCTGAAGCTCCGTGAGGAGCGACATATTAGGCGCTGCCGCCCCTCCGGGGCTTGAAAGAACAAGGGGAGAGCGGCACGTGCTACACACATTCCGCTCCTGACGGAGCTGACTCCAAGCTGACTTTTTAGACACGCTCTAAGAGCTAATAGCTAATCATGGCCCTGCAAATGAGCACGAACGATCCGGCCTTCTGGGTGATGGTGTTGGTCGCTATCTCGTTCGTCGTCATCGCGGTGGCGATGGTCGTCATCGCGGTCGTCGTCGGGCGAGTCGCGCGGATGGCGTCGAACCTTGAGCGGCGCGTCGAGCCGCTCGTGGAGCGCGTCGGCGCGCTCACCGAACAGGTGCGCCTGATCGCGGTCGAGGGCAAGGATGTGGCCGAGCAGGTGACGCTCATGTCGGGGCATCTCTCGACCGCCTCGATGCACTTCTCGGAGTCCATGTCGCTCATCAAGGATGAGGTACGCGAGTTGAAAGAGATCGTCGGCGTCTCGGTGGAAACGGCGCGCGAGAAGGTCGAGTTGATTAGCCGCTCGATAGACGAGACGCATGGACAACTGACGGCGACGACCTCGCTTATCAACTCGAAGATCGTCGGCCCGGCGCGCGAGATCGCGGCGATTATGGCGGGGGTCCGGCGCGGTCTGGAAGTGCTCGTGGCCCCCACGCCAAAACAGATTGACCAGACCTACGCGGAGGATGAGATGTTCATCGGCTGACGGTGCATCCTTAACACAGGCGCAATGCGCCCGGGCCATCATCTCCGTGAGGGGAAATGGTTCGGGCGTTTTGTTTTGTAATGAATGCGGAAAGACAGGTCAGTACCCGGAGCGGTAGCGACGGGGTAGGCACACGCTAACACTCAAGCCGCGCATGATGTACGACAGACCCGCCCGCTACCGCAGGCGGTACTGACCTGTCTAACGCTAATTCGCCTGACTTTTGAAATGCCACACGGGTGCGCTAGTATCAACAATTCACAAAGCGTTGCGCGTCTGCTCCAACAGAGCGCGACACGGCGAGGAAGAGATTCATTTATGTCAACAGAGACCACGCTTGAACTGAAAAAAACTGTCAACCTGCCGAAGACGAGCTTCGCGCAGAAGGCGAATTTGGGGCAGTCGGAACCCGCGCGCCTGAAGAAGTGGGCCGAAAATGACCTCTACCACCTCATCCGCCGCGCGTGCGTGGGCCGCGAGAAGTTCGTCCTCCACGACGGCCCGCCCTACGCCAACTCCGACATCCACATCGGCACGGCGCTTAACAAGATTCTCAAAGACCTCGTGGTGAAGTCCTACACGATGATGGGCTACGACGCGCCATATGTGCCCGGCTACGACTGCCACGGGCTGCCCATCGAACAGCACGTCGAGCGCGGCTTGGAGAAGAAGGGCAAGAAGCGCGGCGACCTCTCGCCCGTCAGCTTCCGCCGCGCGTGCCGCGAGCACGCCGCCGACGCTTTGAAGCGGCAGACGCGCGACTTTCAGCGTTTGGGCGTGACGGGCCTGTGGGAAGACCCGTATCTCACGATGTCGAACCACTACGAGGCCGAGACGGCGCGCCTCTTCGGTCGCTTCGTCGAGCGCGGTTACGTCTACAAGGGCGCGCGTCCCGTCTACTGGTGCATCCACGACCAGACGGCGCTCGCCGAGGCCGAGGTCGAGTACGCCGAGCACACGAGTCCGAGCGTCTACGTCAAGTTTCCTTTGCGGAGCGACCCGGCGGCGATTGATGGGAGGCTCGCTGGCCGAAACGTCTTCTTCCTTATCTGGACGACGACGCCGTGGACGCTCCCGGCCAACCTCGGCATCGCCGTCAATCCGCTCTTCGAGTACGCGGCCTTCGAGGTCGGAGACGAAGTTTACGTGGTTGCAAGTGACCTGCTCGAGACCGTGGTCGAGAAGTGCGGCCTCGGTAGCGTGGCGACGCTTGCGGCGAACGGCGCCGGCGAGGACGTTCAAGTCAACGAAGCGGCGCGACCGAACGTGCTCGCGCGCTTCATGGGCGCGCGGCTCGACCGGCTCGAATGCGGGCACGCATGGCTCGACCGCCCGTCGCTCGTGATGCTCGGCGAGCACGTGACGCTCGGCGGTGAGGCCGACGCCGAAAGCGAGCTTGACGTGAAGGAGGCGCGCGATAAAAAGAGCACGGGCAAGGCCGGGACGGGCTGCGTGCATACAGCGCCGGGGCACGGTCACGACGACTTCGTAATCGGCACGCGCTATGGCCTCGAAGTCTATTGCCCGGTGGACAACGCCGGTCGCTTCACTTCCGAGGTAGAGCACTTCGCCGGTCTCGGCGTGTTCGAGGCGAACCCGAAGATCGTCGCCTTTATGCAAGAGCGCGGCGTGCTCGTGCACGGTGAAAATTACGCGCACCGCTATCCGCACTGCTGGCGCTGCAAGAACCCGGTCATCTTCCGCGCCACGCCGCAGTGGTTCGTCTCGTTCGATACGCTCTCGCGCGTGACCACGTCGGAGGTCGAACAGGACGACGACGGGCGTGACCGCACGAACTACACCGAGAACGAGGGGGCCGCGCCGGAATCTTTGCGCGACGGCGCGCTGCGCGAGGTGGCGCGCGTCGAATGGGTGCCGGCGTGGGGCGAAGACCGGATGCGGAACATGCTGACGAACCGCCCCGATTGGTGCGTCTCGCGCCAGCGTGTGTGGGGCGTGCCGATTCCCGTCTTCTACTGCGCCGCGTGCAACGAGACGGTCGCCAGTCAAGCCGTCATCGGACATGTCGCCGACATCTTCGAGCAGGAGTCGGCGGACGCTTGGTATGCGCGCGAGGCGCGGGAGTTGCTGCCCGTCGGCTTCGCGTGCGAGAAGTGCGGCGCGACGGAGTTCACGAAAGAGACGGACATCCTCGACGTGTGGTTCGACAGCGGCTCTTCGTCGGTCGCCGTGCTCGAAAAGTATGGCGACTTGCGTTGGCCGGCGGACGTGTACCTCGAAGGCGGCGACCAGTTTCGCGGGTGGTTCAATTCGTCTCTGATGGTCGGTCTCGCCGCGCACGACCGCGCGCCCTACGACACGGTTATCACGCATGGCTGGGTCGTAGACGGGCAGGGCAAGGCGATGCACAAGTCCGCCGGCAACGCCATCTCGCCGAACGAGGTCATCAAGGAGTCGGGCGCGGAAATCCTGCGGCTGTGGTCGGCCTCTTCGGACTATCACGAGGATATGCGCTGCTCGCCCGAAATTCTGCAACGCGCGCAGGACGCTTATCGCAAGATGCGGAACACGGCGCGCTTCGCCCTCGGCAACCTCGATGGCTTCGACCCCGCGCGCGACAGCGTGGGCGAGCAGGAGATGTTGGAGATTGACCGCTGGGCGCTGGCGGAACTGGATGCCGTCACGACGCGCGTCGTCGAAGGCTACAGGGCTTTCGAGTACCACACGGTCTACCACGCGCTTTACAACTTCTGCACCGTGACGCTCTCGGCGCGCTACTTCGACATCATCAAGGACAGGCTCTACACGTCCGCGCCGAAGTCCCGCGCGCGTCGCTCGGCGCAGACGGCGCTTCATCGCATCGCCGACGCGCTCGCGCGGCTGCTCGCGCCGGTTCTCGTTTTCACGGCGGACGAAATCTGGGAGAACCTCCCGCGCACCGGCGCGGACGCCGAACTTCAGTCCGTGCACCTCGCCCTCTTCCCCGTGGCGGCTGGCGCCGAGCGCGATGCGGGATTGCGTAATCAGTGGTCGCAGTTGTTCGAGGTGCGCGATGTGGTGCTGCGCTCGCTCGAAGAGGCGCGCGTCTCGAAGCTCATCGGCAGCAGCCTCGAAGCGCACGTGCGCCTGCGCGCGAAGACGCGACGGGACTACGACCTGTTGGAGAGCCGCCGCGAACAGCTCCGTTATTTGTTCATCGTCTCCGAGGTCTCGCTGACGATTGCGGACGAGGGGGCGGCGGTGGACGGCGACGCGGTCGAGGTTGAAGTAGTGCGTGCCGACGGCCAGAAGTGCGAGCGCTGCTGGAACTATTCAAAGCGCGTCGGCGAGTTCGCGCGCTATCCGAACGTGTGTGAGCGCTGCATCGAAGCGCTCGCCGAGATCGAGATCGAAGGGGGTGCGGCGTGAGCAAGCGGGGCCGTAGCATCATCTGGCGCGCGTTATATGTCGTCGCGGCGGCGGGCATTTATTTGACCGATCAGGCGTCGAAGGCGTGGGCCGTCAAACACCTGCGCTTCGGCGATAGCCGCAACGTGATTGACGGCGTGCTCTACTTCTCCTACGCCGAGAATCCCGGCATCGCCTTCGGACAGTTGCAGGGCGGCGGCGAGTTCGGGCGGTGGATGCTCTCGGCGCTGGCGGCGCTCGCCGCCGTCGGCGTTGTCCTATACATCTTCCGCACCACGCGCATGGACGACCGCGTGCTCGGCGCGTGCGCCCTGCTGCTCGCGGGCATCGCCGGCAACCTGACCGACCGCGTCCGCCTCGGTCACGTCGTGGACTTCATCGAAGTCCACATCGGCTCGTTCCAGTGGTCGATCTTCAACGTGGCCGACGCGGTGATTTGCCTCGGCGCGGGGCTGCTCGCGCTCGACCTGATTTTAGAAGGACGGAAGTCCGGAGTCAGAAGTCAGAAGTCAGAAGAAGGCGCGCGTTAAGCGTTCGGCCATCTTTATCAATCAAACATTCTGACTCTTGACTTCTGACTCCTATCATTGAAATGTTTCCAGAACTATTTCGCATCGGCAACTTTCCCGTCAACACCTACGGCGTGTTGATGGCGCTGGCGTTTTTGGTGGCGCTGTTCATAGCCTCGCGGCTGGCCGAGCGCGACGGATTGAAGCGCGAGCGCGTATTCGACATGGGACTGTGGATGCTGCTCGCGGGTCTCGTCGGCTCGAAGCTGCTGCTGCTCTTGGCTGAAGCGGAGTACCGCGCCGACCCGTCGCGGCTCCTGTCGCTCGACTTTCTGCGTTCGGGGGGCGTGTGGTACGGGGGCTTTCTCGGCGGCCTCACGGCGGGCGTGATTCTGATGCGGCGCTACGGGCTGCCGTTCTGGAAGTCGGCGGATGCGTTCGCGCCGGGCGTCGCCATCGGACAGTCCATCGGGCGGCTGGGGTGCTTCGCCGCCGGGTGCTGCTGGGGACGAGAGTGCGAGCTGCCGTGGGGCGTGGCGTTCCCCGAACGCGCGCACGAAATTACGGGCGTGCCCGTGGGCGTGCACCTGCATCCGACGCAGGTCTACGAATCGCTCACGATGCTCGCCATCTTTCTCTTCCTCGTCTGGCTGCATCGCCGAAAGCGTTTCAGCGGGCAGGTGCTTTTGACTTACGCCGTGCTGTACGGCGCGGCGCGCTTCACCATCGAGTTCTTCCGCGACGACCCGCGCGGCGACATCCTCGGACTGACGACGCTGACGCACCTCTCCACCTCGCAGCTCATCAGCCTCCTCGTCGGACTCGGCGGACTCGTTCTTCTCATCCTCCGCTGGCGACGTGCGACCGGCGAGCCGCATCACGACGCTGATGCCGCCGCGTCAAGCACGGCGCGGACGTAAATCATGGGCGACGAAGTCTTCGCCGAGCCGGAAGTCGCAACGCTCACGTTCGTCGTTGCGGAAGAGGACGCGGGCGCGCGGCTCGACGCATTTCTCGCCGCGCGCGTCGAAGGCTTGAGCCGCACGGCCTTGAAACGTCTCGTCGAAGACGGCGACGCGACGGTTGCGGGCCGCGCCGCGAAGCCATCGTATAAAGTCCGCGCGGGTGATAGCGTCGAAGTCGAGTTGACCGCCCCGCCGCCGCTCGACCTCGCCCCCGAAGACATCCCGCTCGACATCATCCACGAAGACGAAGAAACGGTCGTCGTCAACAAGCCCGCCGGAATGGTCGTCCATCCGGCTGCCGCTATTTCGCACGGCACGCTCGCCAACGCGCTCGCCTTTCACTTTCAACGATTGCCGCAACACGCGGGGGCGCTCCGTCCGGGCCTCGTCCACCGCCTCGACCGCGACACCTCCGGCCTCATCGTCGTCGCCAAGAACGCCGCCGCGCTCGAACACCTCGCCGAACAGTTTCGCGCCCGCACGGTTTTCAAGTCCTACGTCGCGCTCGTCCACGGGCGTTTGAAGGAAGAGGCCGGGCGCATCGAGCAGCCCCTCGCGCGCGACCCGCGCCACCGCACGCGGATGGCCGTCGTGCGCGGCGGGCGCGAAGCC
>JBGTBQ010000117.1:0-3399 GCA_041749275.1 Pyrinomonadaceae bacterium
ACAGCCGCCACGGACAAGAAATAGTGCGGTTTGCAATTGTGTGCGACGGTTTAGAGGCGGGCAATGCCCGCCGTCTCACGTTGAACCGGCGGGCATTGCCCGCCTCTAAACGGTCGTTGATGTAGTCGCATCCAATTGTAAATTGCTATAGGAAATCGAAAAACTTTTCCGCCGCGAGAGCGGCGTCAAGAAGGTCGCCGGACGTTACACGTGCGGGCTACCTTCTTCCCGCGCCTCCGGCGCATATCCTGAATTTCTAAAGATGAAACGTTACCTGCTGATAATGGGCGTCGTCGCCGTCGTCTTGATGATTCCCTTCGTCGTCGTCGAAGCGCTCGGCGTGCCGTTCTTTGCCGACCCGACGCCGTGGATGAAGCGGGGCGGCGTGTTGGCCGCCGCCGTCGGCGTGGGGCTGCTCGTCGCCGACGTGTTGTTGCCCGTGCCGTCGAGCCTTGTGATGGTGGCCCACGGCGCGTTCTTCGGCGTCATCGGCGGGACGCTCCTCTCGCTCACCGGCAGTGTGGGCGCCTCCCTGTTCGGTTTCTGGATCGGCAGGCGCGGCGGAAGTTTGTTGGAACGCGCGGTGACGCCGGACGCGCGCGCGCGGGCCGATTATCTTTTGCGACGTTGGGGCGCGACGGCGTTCATCGTGACGCGCCCCGTGCCTCTGCTCGCGGAGACGGTCGCCGTGATGGCGGGCGCTTCGTCAATGGGCTGGGGCCGCGCGGCGCTGGCGGCGCTGGTCGGTTCGCTCCCGCCCGCTGTGCTCTACGCGCTGACCGGAGCCGCCGTCGCCAATTTTCAGAGCACGGCGTTGATGTTCGGTTTCGTCCTTCTCGTGGCGGGCGGCTTCTGGCTGGTCGCGCGTCTCGTCGAACCTGTCCTCGACCGGAAAAAACCTCAGTTCAAGTTGATAGAGGAGAAAAGACCATGAGCTATCTCGATATTCCCCGTCTACATTTCGCCGGCGCCTTTATCGCCAAGCCCTCAACCCTCAACAACACTCCACAGAATTTCGACCCGGCGGTGACGAACCCGGCCCCGGCGTGGAACCCGAACGGCAACCACGCGTGGCAGTTGCTCAACTGCACGGTGCGAACGGCGGTGGACGCCTCCGGTCAAAGCTATCCGTCATTCGGGGCCGACCCCGTGATCGGGGCAACGGTCATAAGCACTGACAAGCCCGTCGCCGCCAAGTTGGTTGACCTCGACACGGAGCAGCAGATGGTCTCTCAAATCTGGGGACTCCAGATCAAAGTCGCCGTCTCGGACACGGAATATTTCATGGGCAACTTCCGCGTCGCTCCCTTCAACGACATCTTCATGCGCGTGCTCAACGGGATGCCCGACTCCGTCTTCAGCGCCTACTATCAATCCGTGCTCGATGAGGTAACGTGGGTCGGCGCCATCGGCTCGCCGTTTCTACAGGGGCTGCAAAAGGCGAGTCCGGGCACGCTCTCGATCAAGTTCATCGTTGACGGATATGACGACATCGGCGGCTCGCCGACGTTCAATCAGGGACGGATCGTGGGCACGATTGGCCCGGCGTGGGACAACGAACCGCCGAACTTCGTGCCCGGTCGTTACCTGCGCCCCGCCGGTTTCAACGCGCAGGGCAACCCCTTCGGCGGCACGCCGCTCTGGTTCGGGCCGGCGCGCGTGGATGCGAAGCGCGGAAAAGTTCTGGTTGACCTCGGCAACAGCATCCCGACCATGTCGCCCGGCGGCCCGCCGCTCTCGAACCTCGGCACACTGCTCGTGGCGATTATGACGCAGCCCAACCCGACCATCATCGGCGCTTACGACTACTCGCAGGCGGCTTACGAGGCGACCGCCGGAGTGCAGGAATTCAGCCTCACGCCCGATCAACTTCAGACCTTGAGCAACACGCCGCTCGGAGTTCTGCAACTCGGCACGCAGGGAAGCGCGCTCGAGCCGGGCGTGATGAACCCGACGCCGCTCTTACAGGAGAACGCCAACGGCGCTTACATCAACGCCACGCAGCAGGTCTACCGGATGTCTCCCGGCGACACCGCGACGGTCGAGGTGATGGCGCTCGCCTTCGGCGAACCGGCGGCCAACCAGACGATTGACGTACAGTTCAACAACAGCCTGCTCGTCATGCAGGAGCCGCCGCCGTCCGCCCCGCCGATGCCGGTCGGCGTCCCCACCTCCGCGCTGACCTTCCAACCTGCTCCGACGACGACGGGCGAGGATGGCCGCGCCTCTTTCACCCTCACGGCGAGCGATCCGGGGAACCCGCGTGTGTTCGTTGACGGGCAGGTCTACGGCGTAGGCTATTCATGGTCGCAGGAGGCCGACCCGAACTTCCCGCCCGACCCGAACAACTTCGTCAGCGTGCTGGTCTTCAACAGCTACGCGCCGGACGCCGACCCGACGTGGCTGGATGTCGAACCGATCTTCGCGCAGTATGCGAAGCTCTATCCGTTTATGCGAAACATCATCAACCTCGGCAGCTACCCGGAGGTCGTCAAAAATCTGGACGCCATCAAGGGCGTGCTCACGCTGCCGACGACCGACCCCAACTACATGCAGGTGACCCGCGACATGTCGCCCGATAAAGTGAGCATGATTCTCAAGTGGATCGAACTCGGCGCGCCGCCCGCCCCGAACGGCGGCCCACCGGACAACACGCCCGCTCCATGTGAGTGAAACCGTAGATGAAGCGCGCGGATGATGGATGATAAAATGCCGCGCCACGACGGCGGACTGTAGATGCCGACTCGAAGCAAAGAGAACAAACCGGACGGCGAGCCGGCCCGCCACGCCGCGCTCGCCCGCCTGCTCGCCGCGGCGGGCCGGGATTTTTACGCGCGCGGGTGGGTCTTTGGGACGAGCGGGAATTTCAGCGCGGTCGCCGGCCTCGACCCGCTCCGTCTGGCAATCACCGCCAGCGGCGCGGACAAGGGCGCGCTTACCTCGCGTCATATCTTGCAAGTGGACGCGCGCGGCGAAGTCACGCGCGGGCGCGGTCGCCCTTCGGACGAGACGCGGCTGCACCTTACGGTCGTGCGCGCGCGCGGCGCGGGCGCTGTTCTGCACACGCATTCGGTGTGGAGCACGCTGCTCTCCGAAGCGCACGCGGCGGCGGGCCGGCTCGTCATCGAAGGTTTCGAGATGCTGAAGGGTCTCGCCGGCGTCCGCACGCATGAGCATCAGGAGTCGCTCCCCATCATCGAAAACTCGCAGGACATGCAAACTCTCTCGCGCTCGCTCGAAGCGACGCTCGCGCGCTACCCCGCGTGTCACGGAGTCCTGCTGCGTCGCCACGGTCTCTACACGTGGGGCAAAGATTTGACGGAGGCCAAACGACACGTCGAGATTCTGGAGTTTCTGCTTGAGGTGACGGGACGGACGCATTGCACGCAAGGTCAAGTT
>JBGTBQ010000118.1:0-2639 GCA_041749275.1 Pyrinomonadaceae bacterium
GGTGCCTGTGAGTATCCGGGTCCGACTGCTTTGCGGGTTCGTGAACACCAGTGTACAACCGACCTCTATGCCAACCGGGCGTGCCGAGTATATCCATTTTCATCCGTGGTGGTGAGCCACGGGTCATGAAGGCTGCTATGAAAATAAGAGCTAAGTTGTTGAGTCCATTAGAAGCCTTATTTTCATCGGTGGGGGTGAGACCCCGCCTCATGGAAACTAACGCCCGGCATCACCCGCCGCGCACACAACCTCGAAACGGCCAAGTCTCGCGCATAAAAGCAACGCTGTTCGCGGTCGGGTGCATGCCATTGTTAGGTGCGGCTGGGGGGGGAATCGCAACTACCATATTTCACGTAAATCCAACTCAAAGCCGGGGAGGGTCGGCTCACCTGAAATTGTTTCCGGACTTTCTAGTTCTTTAACTTCTACCCCCGGCATGTACACGTAAACTCGCCGTTGCTCAGGATCAAGCAATAATCCTAATTGTGCTCCATTGTCGAGATATTCCTGCACCTTTTCTTTTAAGACGCTGAGGCTATCGGTAGCCGAACGCAGCTCAATGACAAAGTCTGGGCAAAGGGGAATAAATTTCTTCTTTTCCTCGTCACTTATATCTGCGAGGCGAGACTGTTTGACCCATGAAGCATCCGGTGAGCGGACAGCCCCATTGGGCAGACGAAAACCTGTCGAAGAATCGAATGTGGCGCCACTGCCATCACTTTTCGCCCACAACCTCAATTGCATGGTAATCTCTGCATTTCTCTGACCAGTCTCGCCTCCTGTGGGCGGCATAATAACTAGCTCTCCTTGCGCGTTACGTTCGATTCGCAAATCTCGATTGATCTGAGCAAATTCATAGAGTTGCTCGTCAGACAATTCGAGTACAGGTTGCAGATGCACTATCAATGGTGGGTGCCCAAGATAAGCTGAAGTTTCCATCTCTCTCTCCATAACAGTTCGGCATTTATAATAGTTCACACTACCGCGAGCACCTAACACTGGAATTAGGGGTGGTGCTTTGGCTTCAAACTGCATGTCTTGCGCCATTGTTGAAATGTAGCAGTCTGAGAAGGGCGGCATCGGGATATCCTTTCTCTTCCGCCTCTCGCATCGCTTCGTTGGCATCCTTGCCGCTACCCACAATTATCTCTTCGCCCCCTGATTTGGACGATAGCAACCCACTTATTTTCGTGCTTCTCTAATTCTTTGAGGAAGGTCATCTCTTTCTCGTCAATCAATTCTTCGATCATAAAATCCTCCCTTGCGATGTCGAGAGCGCAACGGTCAACTCCGCCGCGAAGAGTTTGACGATGTGCGGACAGTGTATAGGTGTGAACATATATGGGTCAACGTGTAGGTTAGGACAATAACCGTAACCGACGGCGACGGCGCACGACTGACAAACAGAACATTGGCGGGCGGCTCTTCTGACGTATAATGCGAAAATCGGATGGATAAGCGCCCGCACTTCGATGTGGGTCTCAAGCAGGAAACAACCAGAGTCAATAACCATGTCGGACAAAGCCGCTGAGAGTTCGCCAAGTCAACTGGAGCGGGGCTTGGGGCCGCTCGACGCGACGATGATCGTGGTCGGCTCGATGATCGGGTCGGGCATCTTCATCACTTCGGCGGAGTCGGCGCGGCTGGTGGGTGCGCCCGGTTGGTTGCTGGTGGCGTGGGCGCTCGCGGGCTTGCTGACGATAACGGGTGCGCTCTGTTGCGCGGAACTGGCGGCGATGATGCCGCGCGCGGGCGGGCAGTACGTTTTCCTGCGCGAGGCATACGGGCCGGCCTCCGGTTTTCTGTTCGGCTGGTCGCTTTTCCTCGTCATCCAGACCGGCACCATCGCGGCGGTCGCGGTCGCCTTCGCGCGCTTCTTCGGCGTGCTGTGGCCCGCCGTCTCGGAGAGCAACTATCTCGTCGCGCCGCGCGTGGTCGGCGGCGGCTACGCCCTGAGCCTCTCGACGGCGCAGCTCGTCGCCGTGCTGATGATTCTCTTTCTCACGCTCGTCAACACGCGCGGGCTGAAGACCGGAAAAATCATCCAGAACACTTTTACTTTCACGAAGACGGCGGCGCTCGCCGGACTCATCATCGCGGGTCTGGTTTTAGGGTGGAACAGCGGGAGCGCGGCCTACACCTCTTCGTGGTGGGACGCCGCGGCGAACGGCTGGAACCCGCAAGCGGCGCAGCCCGGTCTCGAAGCAGTGGGCGCGCTCGCGCTCGTGATGCTGTTGGGACGCGCGATGACGGGGCCGCTCTTCGCGCAGTCGGCGTGGAACAACGTCACCTTCGCGGGCGGCGAGATACGCGAGCCGGGCAAGAATCTCCCGCGCGCGCTCTTCGTGGGTTGCGGCGTCGTGGTCGCGCTCTATCTGCTCGCCAATCTGGCCTACGTCGTGACGCTGCCGCTCTCGACGATTCAGCGCCCACCGAACAGCGTCGCCACGGCGGCGGTGCAGGCCGCGCTCGGCCCCGCCGGGGCGACGCTGATGGCCGTCGCCATCATGATCTCGACCTTCGGCTGCAACAACGGCCTGCTGCTCGCGGGCGCGCGCGTCACCTACGCGATGGCGCGCGACCGTCTGTTCTTCGCCGGCCTCGCGCGGCTCAACACGCGCCACGTGCCCGCCGTGGCG
>JBGTBQ010000119.1:0-4797 GCA_041749275.1 Pyrinomonadaceae bacterium
CGCCACGGCGCGCGCTTTCCTGACGGCCTCCACGGCGTGCGCCAGAGCGGGCCGCACCAACGCGGCGGCGTCGGGCGCAGCCATCTCGTCGTCGGGCACTTCGCTTTCCGGCGGAGGGAGGAAGACGTAGGCGATTGTGACGACTACTGCCTCGACGCGCGACGGCAACCCGGCACGCCGCAGGTCATCGAGCGCCGCGTCGGAGCACGCGGAGCCATCATAAGCGACCAATATTTTTGAGATTCCTTTCATCATTCACCTCCTCACAGCGGGCAGTGGTCGGAGTTGCCTTCATGCGTAAGCCGCCGGCAGCGCGCCGCCGCCCGCCGTGGAAGCTTACGCGCGAGCCGAGCCGTCAACCCATCCCGGACGATGCTTCCGAAGGCGGCGTTGCGGAAGCTTACGCCGCGGGCTTGAGAGTTGGAGTTGCTCGGGTTGGGCGCGGGGCGGGACGGTGACGAGACGGACAAAGCCGGAAGCCGACCGTCGGTCTTCGTGGAGCGGAGAGGCTCGAACATACCCAACCCTTTCGCGCGTCAGCGCAAGTGAGACTTGTCGCGGTCGCGCTTGAAAGGAAAAAACCTTTTGCGCGCCGCATGAGCCGCAAAAGGTCTTGGTCGTTGAGCTACTTGATGGCTCTACCCGATGAGCCGGATGCCCTGCGTCGGGCATCGTGTTGACGGACTCACCGGACCAATTAAAGGCAGGTGACCTACTCCCCTTTCGAGTGCGTCTATTCTACAACCGACCGGGGGTGAGTTCAACCTCCATTTCTCCGGCCCGGTTAAAAATGGCAGCGGCCACACCCGGCAATAATTTCCGTTGAAGAGGGGCGCGCTCGCGCGACGCGGCTTCCGCACCTTCATCTCAGGCTAACGCCGAGCGACTGACAGGCCGAGCGAAAAACTTCGCGCGCAGTCCGCCGCCTCCTGCTCGCCGCTTTCCTGTGTTGCTTCTATCCGGCATAATCTCTCAATTCTGTTTATCAACACGGAGGTTTCATCAACTCGTAATGAGCACGCAACCAAACAAAATCATCTATTCGATGGTCGGCGTCAGCCGCCACTACGACAAGCGCGCGGTGCTGAAGGACATCTACCTTTCATACTTTTACGGCGCGAAGATCGGCGTCATCGGACTGAACGGTTCCGGTAAGTCTTCGCTGCTCCGCATCATCGCGGGCGTGGATAAGAGCTTCACGGGCGAGACGGTGCTCTCGCCCGGTTACACCGTGGGTTATCTCGAGCAGGAGCCGCGCCTCGATGAGTCGAAGACCGTGCGCGAGGTGGTGGAAGAGGCGGTCGCGGAGACGGTGAGCCTGTTGAAGGAGTTTGACGAGATCAACGCGAAGTTCGGCGAAGAGATGTCGGGCGACGAGATGGAAAAGCTCCTCGAACGGCAGGGCGTGGTGCAGGAGAAGCTCGACGCGGCGGACGCTTGGGATTTGGACTCGCGGCTTGAGATGGCGATGGACGCGCTGCGCTGCCCGCCGGGCGAGACATCGGTCAAGGTCTTGTCGGGCGGCGAGAAGCGCCGCGTCGCGCTGTGCCGGTTGCTTTTGCGGAAGCCCGATATTCTTTTGCTCGACGAGCCGACCAACCACCTCGACGCGGAGTCCGTGGCGTGGCTCGAACAGCACTTGCAGCGTTACGAGGGGACGGTCATCGCCGTCACGCACGACCGCTATTTTCTCGACAACGTGGCGGGCTGGATTCTCGAACTCGACCGCGGCGAGGGCATCCCGTGGAAGGGGAACTATTCTTCGTGGCTCGAACAGAAGCAGGAGCGTCTCAGGCGCGAGGAGAAGTCGGAGGGCGAGCGGCAAAAGACCTTGCAGCGCGAGCTGGAATGGATTCGCATGGCCCCGAAGGCGCGCCGGGCCAAAGGCAAGGCGCGCATCAACGCCTACGAACAGATGCTCAACGAGCAGAGCGAAGCCCGCGCGCGGGAACTGGAAATCTACATCCCGCCGGGGCCGCGTCTCGGTCAGATCGTGATTGAAGCCGACGGCGTGTCGAAGGCTTATGGCGCGAACCTTCTTGTCGAGGGAATGACGTTCCGGCTCCCGCCCGGCGGCATCGTCGGCATCATCGGCCCGAACGGCGCGGGGAAGACGACCCTGTTTCGGATGATTACCGAGCAGGAGCAGCCGGACGCCGGCACGATTCGCGTCGGCGAGACGGTCAAGCTCGCCTACGTTGACCAGAGCCGCGACGTGCTCGACGCGAACAAGTCCATCTGGGAAGAAATCTCCGAGGGGCGCGACACCGTGCAGCTCGGCCCGCGCGAAGTGAACTCGCGCGCCTACGTCGGGCGCTTCAACTTCTCCGGCTCCGACCAGCAGAAAAAAGTCGGCACGCTCTCCGGGGGCGAACGCAACCGCGTCCACCTCGCCAAGATGTTGAAGTCCGGCGCGAACGTTCTGCTTCTGGACGAGCCGACCAACGACCTCGACGTGAACACGATGCGCGCTTTGGAAGAGGCGCTGGAAAATTTCGCGGGCTGCGCCGTCATCATCAGCCACGATCGCTGGTTCCTCGACCGCGTCGCCACGCACATCCTCGCCTTCGAGGGCGACAGCCACGTCGAATGGTTCGAGGGCAACTACTCGGCCTACGAAGAAGACCGCCGCGCGCGTTTGGGCGACGCCGCCGCGCAGCCGCACCGCATCAAGTACCGGCAACTGACGCGGGGGTGATGGCGACCGCGAATCGCCGGGCGTACAATGCAACGGGAGGTGCGCTGATGACGAAACAGGTCGAGGCTATTTATGAGGAGGGGCGTCTGCGCCCGCTTGAGCCGCTCGAACTGCCGGAAGGCGCGCGCCTGCGAATCGTCCTGATGACGGGCGACGAAGAGGAAACGCGGAAGACGCCGGCGGACACTCTGGCCGAGATCGCCGCGTTGCCTTTAGAGGGCGCGTCCGACCATTTCTCAGGCCGCGACCACGACACGGTTTTATATCCGCGGAAGTGACGGCATGATCTTCGTTGATACCGGCGCATGGTTCGCCGCCGCCGTGCCCTCAGACCCGAATCACCCTGCCGCTTCCAGTTGGCTTTCGAGTAATACCGAACCGCTGCTGACGACGAATTATGTCGTTGACGAGACGCTCACATTGCTCAGGGCGCGCGGCGAAAAAACCCGCGCGCTCCTGCTGGGAGAGGGATTCTTCAACGACCGACTTGCCGAAATATACCTGCTCGCCGAAGATGACATCAGCTTCGCTTGGGAAGCCTTCAAGCGCTTTGACGATAAAGAATGGAGCTTTACGGATTGCACAAGCAAAGTCGTCATCGAACGTCTCGGCATCACTCAGGCATTCGCGTTCGATCACCACTTCAGACAGTTCGGCACGGTGCAAGTCGTGCCCTGACTTTCCGCGGCGCGATATTTTTTGACAATACCGGGAGGGGGAACAATGAAAGCAACATGGCACGGAGCGGCGCTGGCCGAGAGTGACGACACGGTGGTCGTCGAAGGGAATCACTACTTCCCGGCGGAGTCCATCAACCGCGAAAACTTCCGCGAGAGCGACAAGCATACGACCTGCCCGTGGAAGGGCGAGGCGAGTTATTACGATGTCGTGGTCGGCGGCGAGGTGAACAAGGACGCGGCGTGGTACTACCCGGAGCCGAAGGACGCGGCGAAGGAGATCAAAGACCGCGTGGCCTTCTGGCGCGGCGTGAAGGTCGAATAGCAAGATCAGCCGGAAGAATCTGTTTTAAAGCTCCGTTAGGAGCGGAATATTTGTAGCCCGCGTCGCCATAAAGTTCGCAGCCCCAGAGGGGCGAAAGGTGGGTGAACTTTCGCGGGAGCGTTGGCGCTAGCGAATTGCTTTGACCTTCCGCTCCTAACGGAGCTGAGGAGTCTTTGCCTGCCGACGGCTACAAACATTCCGCTCCTGACGGAGCTAATAACCTTATCTCTTTCAGACTGGAAATTGGCTGTATTTTCGCCAGTTCGGAATTATGTGACATCAGCTTGCAGAGCAGACATCACGAAATTCCTTGACGTTACTTCCACGTTACATCTCTTGATTGGTAGTTCGGCCCCGAATTCGTTTCTGTAATATGTCAGAACCAGAACCATCGCCGACTGACTTGGAACTATGGCATCGGGTCGAGCACGAGCCACCCGGAACGTTTCGGATGTACCATGCAGTTGGTGTTGGGACCGAAGACCATATCAAGCAGCACATTGCAAATCACGACGAACTCCAAAGAAGACTCCAGCACAGCTTTCGCACACAATGCTTTTTAGAAACAATCTCACTTCGGCTGCAAATCATCGACTTTTGGCTGCGCATCTATTTCGTCGCGCACTCGACCGACCGCCGACGGCGGGAATTCGGTGCTTTGATTGAACAGTGCGCCAGTGTCGGGTTATCTCAGAGTTTGCATTTGCGCCTCAACGACTTCAATCGTCATCGCATAAATGCTATACACGGCTATGTTGTTGGCACTACTTCCTATCAGGCGCTGGAAGCCGTCGTCACCGACTCAGATTCTCTTCTTCGCGACGTTGTCATCTTTGTTGTGTCGAATTCTGGCACCGTTGTAACTAACCGCGAACAATTGCGCGCACGGCCCGGCGCAATGACCTTACACTTGCAGGGCTTCTGTGAGATGGTTCGTAGCGGCGCGATGTACTGATCACTGCCGGCGGGCCGAACAAATCGTTGGACGCGAGCGGCGGGAGCGTGTTTCGTAACTTAACGGGTCTGGCGCTGCTTGATTGAATTCGCGCCGCCGCGTCAACTCAACCGATAAGCGGCAAAATGGATAAAGTCGAGTC
>JBGTBQ010000120.1:0-6888 GCA_041749275.1 Pyrinomonadaceae bacterium
CTCGCGCGACGCGGGCGTGCGCGCCGTGCTGGTGATGCCGACCGATGCGCCGCGGATGAAGCTGGCGGCGGCGAAGTCTTACGGCGCGGAGGTCGTCCATTACGACCGGCAGCGCGACGACCGCGAGCAGGTGGCGCGCGAAGTGGCCGAGCGCGGCGAGTTGGTGCTCGTGCCGCCTTACGACGATTACTTTGTGATGGCGGGACAGGGAACCTGCGCGCTGGAATTTTTGGAAGACGTGCCCGACCTCGACGCGCTCATCGCGCCGTGCGGCGGCGGCGGTCTGTTCGCCGGCATGAGTATGGCGGCGAAGGCCGTCAATCCCGACGTGCGCTGCTTCCCCATCGAGTCGGAGCTGTCGGACGACACGCGCCAGTCGTTCGTTAAGGGCGAGCGCGTCACGATTCCACCGCCGCCGACCATCGCCGACGGGATGCGTACCACTTCGCCGGGCGTGCTGACCTTCCCCGTCGTGCAAAAGATGGCGGAGGACGTGCTGACCGTCTCGGAGGATGAGATCGTCGAGACGATGCGCTTCCTCCTCTTCCGCCTGAAAATGCTCGTCGAGCCGACGGGCGCGGTCGCCGCCGCCGCCGCCCTCTTCAACAAATTGCCCTCCGACATTCGCCGCGTCGGCGTCATCCTCTCCGGCGGCAACGTTGACCCGGACGCGCTCGCGCGGATCGTCCATAGCAACTTGATGTGAAGGAGCCGGAACGGGGAGATGGCGTAAGGCGCTGATCGTAAGCGCCTCCTTCACGGTTGTCGTTACGGAGCTTTCAAACAGCGGATTCGAGAAGCTACCGATAAGAGAGGCCGCGCCCGCCTTCGGCTCGTTATGGAACGAGCTTGATGACGGTGCGCGGCTTCTCCGGAGAAGCGATGGACTCCGAAGAGAGCGTCAACCGTCGCGCCGTCTCGTCAAACTTCATCTCGACTTTATCCTTCATCTCGTCTATCAAAACTTCGCGGGGGCGCGCGTTGACGTTGAGAACCTCGACGGAAGAGATGCGCTTCGGAGATTGATAAGACTCCGAGCGCCCCGGCCCGATGCGAATCTCGTTCCCGCTGAGGTCAACGGACAGGCGGCGAGACGCGCCGCGCGCGTACTCGTACCCTTCGCCCGCGTCTTCGTAAAAGCGGCTCGCGTTGTCCTTGCCCCAGACCACCGTCAGCGTGAGCGGCGTGCGCGCCATCTCGCCCGTGTGTTGCACGGGGGCTTGCGTCGGGATGACGGCGCCGACGCGCGCGAAGAGCGGGAGCCGGTCGAGCGGCGCTTCGACCATCGCCTCCTTGCCGCCTTCGTAACGCTGGCCCGTCCACCAGTCAACCCACGCATCGCCCTTCGGGAAGTAGACGCGGCGCTTTACGACGCCTTCGGTGACGACCGGCGCGACGAGCAAATCACGCCCGACGAGATACTGATCTTCGACGAGATAGGTGCGGTCGTCGTCCGGGTACTCGAACCAGAGCGGGCGCATCGGCGGAGCGCCCGTCTCGGTGTGTTCGTGGAAAAGCGAATAGATGTAGGGCAGCAGCTTGTAGCGCAACTCAATCGTCGCGCGGTTGATGTCGGTGAACGCGGGGCCGTAGGCGAAAGGCTCGTGCGGCTTCGAGGCGGCCTCGGAGTGCGAGCGGAGGAAGGGCGTCAGCGTCGCGGCCTGAAGCCAGCGCGCGTAGAGTTCGGGTGAAGGGTTTCCCGAAAACCCGCCTACGTCCGCGCCGACCAGCGCGACGCCCGACACGCCGAGGTTCGTGAGCATCGGAATCGAGAGGCGCAGGTGATCCCACGTCGCAATGTTATCGCCCGTCCAGATGGCGGAGAAGCGCTGGATGCCCGCATAGCCCGCGCGCGTCAGCACGAAGGGGCGCTCGTTCGGTCTGAGCTTTTTCACCCCCTCGAACGTCGCGCGCGCCATCTGCATCCCGTAAACGTTGTGGTAGCGCGCGTGCGTGTCGGGCGCTCCGTCGCCGAAGTGCTTGACGGTGACGGGGAAAGTCTTCAAAGGGTGATGGTAGATGTCCGGCTTCGGCGTCGTGTCGTTGAGGAAGGTCGCCGGCTCGTTCATGTCGTTCCAGAAACCGGCGACGCCTTCGTCGAGGTGCTTCTGGTAGTAGGAGCCGAACCATTCGCGCGCCTTCGGGTCGGTGAAGTCGGGGAAGGCGCAGACGCCGGGCCAGACGCTCGCGCGAAACTCCGTGCCGTCCGCCGCCTTGACGAAGTGGCCGCCCGCCTTGCCTTCCTTATACACGTCGTAGTTCTCGTCGTACTTGACGCCGGGGTCAATGATAAGAACGGTGCGGATGCCCTCCTTGCGAAGATCGCTGATTAACTTCGAGGGGTCTGGAAAACGCGTCTTGTCCCACGTGAAGACGCGATAGCCTTCCATGTAATCAATGTCGAGATAGAGCACGTCGAGCGGCGTGCGCGACTCGCGGAACCCGCGCGCGATCTCGCGCACCTTTGCTTCCGGAAAGTAAGACCAGCGCGACTGCTGGTTGCCGAGCGCCCAGAGCGGCGGCAGGGGCGTGCGGCCCGTGAGGTCGGTATAGTCGCGTTGGATATTTTTCGGCGAGCGCTCTTTGCCGCCCGTAAAGATGTAATAGTTCAACTCGCCGCCCGCGACGCCGAAGGTGTAGCGCGCGGGATCGGTCTTGCCCATGTCGAAGTAGGTGCGCGTCGTGTTGTCGAGGAAGATGCCGTAGGCCGTGCCCTTGCCCTGTTCGTGCCGGAGCGCGGTGAAGAAGCCGATGGATTGATAGATGGGGTCGAGGCCGCGCGGGTAGCCGTAGGTGTCCGTGTTCCACATCACCATCTGCTGCGTGTGGCGCGACATGGGCATCGCCTTCTCGCCAAAGCCGTAGTAGGTCTCCCACTCGACGCGACGCTTCGACGTTTCAATAGCGCCCGTCTCAAGATCAATCGAGGTGGGGCGCGCGGGGTCGTCCTCGACGATGGGACGCCCCATGCCGTCCAACACGGTGACGAGGAACGGGCGGCGGCGGATGATGACGCTGGTACCGTTGAGCGACGAGATTTTTATTTGCGCGGGCGCTTCCTCGATCTTCGTGGTGACGACTTTGCGGTCTTTCGATTCGATGGCGTAAGAGAAGTCGCGCTCGAACGTCCCGCGCGGGGCGAGGCGCACGCGCACCGTCTCGATGTCGCGGAACGTGACCGCGACCCGCGCCCCCGAAGCGAGCGTCAGCACGACGCCATCCGCCACGCGCTCGACCCTTCGCACGTCGCCCGCCACGCGCCACGCGGCGAGGGTTTCAGTGGGCAGGGCGAAGAGGACGAAAAAGAGGAGCGGGAGGACGGCGTGGAGTGGATGACGTTTTATGTTCATGTGTCGCATCTCGCGTTTTCTTTATTGGGTTGTGCGTTTGGTGAGCGGGACTTCACCACGGAGACACAGAGGACACGGAGATAGCACGGAGAGTTGAATTCCTCTGTGCCCCCTCCGTGTCCTCTGTGTCTCCGTGGTGAATCTCAATGCCGCTTCACTCAAGATGAGAGTAACCTCACATGCTACCGTGGATTGCCGCGCTGCTCGCAGAACTGCTGCACCTGTTGGAAGAGTTGCCCGCACTGCTTCTCCGCCGACAGACCGTATCGCTCGCACTCGCGCATCTGCCATTGAATGCTCTTGACGAACTCGTTCTGCCGCGGCACCTCGTCGCAGAAGCCCGGCGTCGCGCGGCTCGCTTCGAGGCAACTCCGCAGAAACAGATTCGTCTTGAGTAGCTCGCCTAAGCCTGTGCTCCGTTGGTGGCGAGCGATGCCTTCATCGAGACAGCCCCGCTGATCCGTCAGCCGCCCGAACTCCGCCCCCTCGCTATATGCCTGTTTCCCGCTCTCGACGAAGGCCGGCCCGTGCTTCTTCACGAGATAGACGCCCCCCGCGATGAGCACGATGAGGAGCGCCACGCCGAGCGCGCCGGTGATGAGCAGCACTTTGGCCCAAGTCGGCATGGGAAAATCAGTAAGCAGTTAAAGCAATTAGAGAATTTGGAAATTTCAACTTTGAAATCAGAGAGACCTTCAGCGCCTGCCGCCTGCCGCCTGCCGACCGTTCCTTTCATAGACGACGCGACCGTTGAAGACGGTCATGTCCGCCCCGGTCTTCAAAATCTCGCGCGGCTCTATCGTCAAGAGGTCTTGCGTGTGGACGACGAGATCGGCGAGCATCCCGGCGACAACCTGTCCCTTCTCTTTCTCCTCGAACGAGGCATACGCCGATTCAGCCGTGTAGCAGCGGATGGCGTCGGCCATCGAGAGCCGCTCCTGCGGCCACCAGCCGCCGGGCGGGTCGGCGTCTTCCGCGCTCTGGCGCGTGACGGCGGCGTAGAGTCCGAGGTAAGGATTGATCGGCTCGACCGGCCAGTCCGTGCCGAAAGCGACATGAACGCCGAACGATTGCATCGTGTGCCACGAATAAGCGCCGAGCACGCGATACTCGCCGAGTCTGTCCTGCGCCCAGCGCTTGTCCGAGATGGCGTGCGACGGCTGCATCGAGGCGACGACGCCCCAAGCACGAAAGCGCGCGAAGTCGGTCGGCGCGACGACCTGCGCGTGCTCGACGCGGTGACGGGCTGCGCCGGATGGGCCATCGCCGCTATGTTGATAGTCAAGATATGCCTTGCCGAAAGTGAACTCACCCTTTCTCAAGATGTTCGGGTCGTAGGTGGTGAAGCCCGAAGCCGGCCCGCCCGCGCTTGGCATTCCCGCGGAAGCCGGACGCATGTTCGCTTTGTAAGCCGCCTCGAACCCATCGAGCGCCATGCGGTTCGCCCTGTCGCCGATAGCATGAAGCGCGATTTGAAATCCTTCTTTGTGACGCTCGACGATCATCCGCGTCAACTCTTCCGGCGGGCGGCGCGGGATGCCGCTGTTGGCGGGGTCGTCCGAGAAGGGCGCGAGCATGGCGGAGGTGCGCGAGCCGAGCGTGCCGTCCACGTAGCCCTTGAGCGCGCCGAGCCGGAGCCGGAGCGGTTCATCCTTGAACGCGGCGAACTCCGCGCGCTGTCGCTTGAGCGTCTCGATTGAATCGTTGAAGTCCTGCCACTCGGAGACGCGCACCGTGAGCTTGTCTTGTTTGAGAAGCGCACGGTAGAGCTTCGTCGTCTCGTAGCCGGAGTTGTCCTGAACAGACGTGATGCCGTAACGCCGCGCCTCCGCGAGAGCGCGCACGGCGGCCTCCATGCGCTCGTCGTCGGTGGACGCGGGCACGATGCGCCCGACGAGACCGGCGGCGGTTTCTTTAAGAATGCCGGTCGGCTCGCCCGCCGGGTCGTGCAGAATCTCGCCGCCTTCGGGCGCGCGAGTCTCGCGCGTCACGCCTGCCTGTCGCAGCGCCGGCGTGTTCGCCCAGCTTACGTGCCCGTCCACGCGCTGAAGGAAGACAGGGTTGTTTGGCGCGACCTCGTCCAAATCCGCGCGCGTCGGCCACTCGCCGCCCCACAGCGTATGATCCCACCCGCGTCCCAGAATCCACGCGCCGGGTTTTACCTGAGCCACGCGCGCCGCCACGCGCCGCTTCGCTTCGGCGAGCGTCTGCGCGCCGTTCAACTCGACGCGGAGCAGCGCGAGTCCGCCGCCGAGAAAATGGATGTGCGCGTCGTTGAAGCCGGGCGTGACCAGCCGGCCCCGGAGGTCAATCATGCGCGCGCCGCGATAACCGGCGCGTATTTCGCGCGTCGTGCCGACGGCGACGATACGCGCGCCGTCAATCGCCACGGCCTCAGCCACCGTTCCGCGCGCGTCCGCCGTGAAGACCTTGCCGTTGAAGAGGACGAGGCTCACGGCGCGCTGCCGCCGTTGCGCGGAGGAGGCCGAACCCGCGCCGAACATGGCGAGGCAGAGAGAGAAGACGAGTGCGAAGGCGGTTGTGTTGCGAAAGCGCATCATAAAAATTCGTCGGAGTTGGAATCGGAAAGACGTTGACTTTTATATCACCAAACGGGCGGCGCGTTGAAGGTCAATTCGCCACCGGGCGCGCGGGCGGCTCGCCTGCATTGAGCGCGTGTCTCAAAAGCCCCGTGAGGGGCGGAATATTTGTCGCCCGCGCCGCTCTCCCCTTGTTCTTTCAAGCCCCGGAGGGGCGGCAGCGCCTACCATGTCGCTCCTCACGGAGCTTCAGCGACCTCGTGTCACGCGACGGGCTATAAACATTCCGCTCCTCACGGAGCTTCGGCACATGGCTTTTTAGACATGCTCTAAACAGTCGCACACGATTACAAGTCGCTTTTTACTGAGATTGCCGCCGAGGCGAGTCAGTCCAGACGGCGGTGTTGAAAAGTGTGAGAGTTCTACTCTGATGCGCGGGCGCGCGTAGTTCCGTTCGGCAAGGGTCGGTACAATTTCAAACGGGTCAGTCGGCTCACACGACTGTGAACGTCCGGTCAACAAATTCTGGGCAATTGCTCGCCGACGAGCATGTCCACGATGCGCGTGCCGCCAAAACCCGTCCGCATCGCAACGATACCTTTCGGCTCTGGCTTCACTTCGCCAATGATGCAAGCGTCACGCCCGTAAACGTGCTTCCTCATCCGCGCGACAATCTGATCGGCCACCTCCGCGCCCACAATCGCAATCAATTTTCCTTCGTTAGCTACGTAAAGCGGGTCGAGGCCCAGAATCTCACATGCGCCATGCACCTCCTCACGCACCGGGATCAGGTCTTCGCGTATCTCGATATATACCTCGGACGCGGACGCAATTTCGTTCAAGGTCGTCGCCACGCCGCCGCGCGTCGGGTCGCGCAGGGTGTGAACCGCGTCGAGCGCACCAGCGCCGGCGGCCTCGTCAAGCATCTCTTTGATTAAAGAGTTCAGCGGCGCGGTATCGCTCTCGATGTCCGTCTCAAGCTCCAGTTCGCCGCGCGC
>JBGTBQ010000121.1:0-19960 GCA_041749275.1 Pyrinomonadaceae bacterium
CACACCAAGATACCGACTAGGTGACGAGGGCCAGTCAGAACCGCCTGCGGTAGCGGGCGGGTCTCTGGCGACGCAAGAACCCGCCCGCTACCGCAGGCGGTTCTGACCTTAATCCACTTCTTGGTGTGCGCGGCATATAGAGCGAGTTGCAATTGGATGAACTTCGGGGGCGCAAGCGTCCTCGCTGGCAAGCGTGTGCGGCACGCACACCATTCGTGTCGGAGACCGTGCGGGAAATTGGCGTGCGTGTGGTTGAAGCGATGGTCGCGCGCGCGCGATGGTCGCCATCACGGCGGGCGGTGGGTCAGCGGTATGGGTCGGAGAGAATTTTGCCCTCGCGCACGCTGACCGTGTAGAAGCCTGTTTGGGGTCTTCGCTTGAGGTCGAAGGATGCGCCGCTCGGAAACTTCCAGATTTTGTAGCCGGAGAAAGTCAGCGGCAGACCCGGCTCGCACACTTCGGGACGGTGGTCGCCAAGGACAAGATAGACCGGCCCCGTGCCCATGACGCGAGCCGCTCCCTTCCGGTCAACTACGACGGAGGTCTCGCGTTCGACGGCGAGACCCGTGATGCGTTTGTAACGACCATCCTTGAGTTGGCGCGCGAGGAAGACGAGCAGGCGGCCCATGCGGTCGCGCTCGACGAAGTGTGTGTCGGTGATGACGCCGCGCAGGACAGGCCAGTCGAAGAAGTCGTGTGTGAAACTGAGGTCGGCGTGGTAAGGGTTGCTTAAAGAGTCCGCGCTTTGCGCGCTGCCGCCGGAGCAGGCGTCGTAAGATGCGTCGCCCAAGATGGCAAGGCCGGCGCTCGTCCCGCCGACGCCCCCGCCGCGCGCGTGTACGCGCTCGACGCCCTTCTCGACCTCCGTGCCCTTGAAGTAGCGCACGTAGTTGCACTGGTCGCCGCCCGCGAAGAAGACCACTTCGGCGCCGCGCACCGTTGAGCGGACGGCGGCGCTGTCAGCGTCCGCGCGGTCTTTGATGACGAGCGTCTCGACCGAGTCCACGCCTTTCATGTTGAAGAAGAATTCGTTATATCCATCCGCGCCCGATGAGCGCAGCACGACCACATCGAGCTTCGTGGCGCAGTCGGAGCAACCTCTCACTTCGTCAATCATCCACTGCATCGCCGCGCCCACGTCTTCGCCGCCGCCCTGCAAGTGATACGCGGGGCCGTACAGTCTCGGCTTTACATCGGCGGCGCTGCCCGTCAGATAGCGCGTCTCTTTTGCCGAGGCTCCGGCGCAGAGGACGAGTCCAAGCAGCGCTGTGAGCACTGACTGCGTGAAGAACAAAGGCTTGTGTCCGAGCACTTGGCTTCTCATGGATGCGTTCAGACAACTCTTCTCGACTTTCCTCGGAAACAATTGTAGAAGATAGCTTGGGCGACTATACTTACGCATCCTCTCAGGTATCTCAATCGGTTTGGAGGCGGCAATGGATAATATCCCGGTGAAGGGACTCGTGGATGGCGCCCAAAAAGTCTTGGCAATCCTGCCGCTCATTTTCTTATCGTCCCTCTCGCTTCATGGGCAAGGGCCGAACAGGAAACCAAACGTGCAGGAAGCGCCTACGAATCCGGCCAGAGTCAAACAGCCCAACCGCAATCCGAGCATCCGCGAGCGTGAATTTAAGATGCGTGAAATGGAGCAGGAGGCGAGCCGGCCTCCGACAGCGGAAGAGACGGAACTGGCATTGAAGCAGATCGGCGAAGACTTCGAGCGCCTGCAAGCCGTCAATAACAAAATGATGAGCGCCGCCGCGCCCGCCAAGACGCTCGACTACAAAAATATTGCGAAGACGACGGCGGAAATAAGAGAGCGCGCCGCCCGGCTCAAAACGAATCTTCATCTCCCCCAGCCCGAGCAAATCGAGGCGGCCCCGAAGAGGCCCGATGCAGAGACTGACGAGCAGCTTAAAGCGTCGCTGCTGACGCTCGACAAGGCGATCATGAGTTTTGTCACCAGCCCTCTGTTTAAGAGCGTTGACGTGATAGATGCCAAGGTCGCGGCCAAAGCGAGCCACGATCTGGAAACAATCATCGAACTCAGCCGCATCATTGGCCAGAACGCCGAGCGGCTGGATGAAGCTTCTAAGAAGTCCCGGCCATAGAAGTAGTCGAAAGCATGGGGTAAGAGTTTCCATGCAGGCGCGGTTGCCCCTCAATCGCGTCCGTGCCTGTCTTCATCACTCACCAAATGCATTCAAACAAAAGCGGGCCGGAGCCGAAGCTCCAGCCCGCGTGGAGTGTGCGAGGGAAGTTGAAGTTTTAGAACTGGTAGCGCAGGGCGAACTGCATCACGCGACCAGCTTTGTTTTCGTTGAGCGGAGTTTGCGTCGCCGTCAGCTTGCCGAAGTCGGAACTCGGTTGCCCGCCGAGATACGGGTCTTGCGGCAACCCGAAGCCGATGGCATCGGTGAAGCGTTGCGTGTTGGTGACGTTATAGACTTCCCAACGGAGCTGGAGCGTGTGGCCCTCCATGGGCAGTTTGAAAATCTTGGACAGCCCTGAGTCGAGCGAGAAGTAACCGGGGTAGCGCAGGATGTTGCGGTCGCCGACTTCGCCGGGACGTGCGCTGCGGTAACTCTGGAACGCCTGCGTGGGGTCGCTGAAGATGTTCGGCTCGCCCGCGCGCGTCGGCGACGAGGAGAGCGGGCGCACGCGAACGCCGTTCGACTGCACGTTCCAATTTGTCGCCCAGCGGTCCGCATCGAACGGCTCGCCCGAAGGCAGTCCGGTGTTATAGCGGAAGATGCCCGTCAACTGCCAGCCACCGAAGATCGCATCGGCAACTTTGTTCATGCCGCTGAAGAACTTCTTGTCGCGGCCAATCGGAATGCCGATGAGCCAGTTGGCGTTGACGATGTGGCGGACATCGAAATCGGAGTTGGCGTAGTTGAGGTCGGGGTTCAACGGGTTGACGATGAACGCCGTGCCATATGAGGTGGAGGATTGCAACCCCGAAGCGTTGTCGAGCGAGTGCCCCAACGTGTAGTTGAAGTCGAACGTAACGTGGTTCTTGAACCTCTGCCGGAGACTGAGTTGCAGCGAGTTGTAATTCGACCGCGCAACCGTCGAAAAGGTAGAGAATGCGGCGTACTGCGGGTGGAAGAACAGATTGTCGCCGAGCGGCGAAAGCCCGTCGTCCCACAAGAGCTGCACGAAGGTGTAGTCGGTCGTGTTGCGACCGCCCAAGCTGGAGTGCGTGATGCGGCGGTAAGCTGCTTGCGTCGCCGTCAGCGCGGTCAGCCCGCTGCCGGGGATGTTGAAAGTGCCCGCGAGTCCGGGCAAGACGTTCTGGAAAAACGGAATCGGCGCAATCGAGGTGATCGGCCTGTTCTGATTGCGGAAATCAATCAGCGTGTTGATGGCCGTGTACCAGTCAGTGCCCGACTGCGGGTCGCGGATGTTGTTGAGGTGCATGATGTCGCGCGTCGCCAGCAGATTGCGCGCGAAGCGCCCGACGTAGCTGGCCTCGAACGACAGGCCCTTACCGAATTCGCGCCCGTAAGACATGTTGACGCTGTAGTTGTACGGCGTGACTATCGAATCGTCGAGCGACGACTCGATGCGTTGACTCTCATCCGCCGGAGTCAGCAGCGGGAAGGTGAGCGTTGACGGAATAATAAGGCCGGGCAGACCGCGAATGTTCTGTCCGGTTCCGGTGAGGAGCGGCCCGAAGCGGTCGCTGACGTTATAGGTGTTGGCCGAAATGCCGGATGCGGACTTGAAGCCCAGTGTCGAGTTCAAATCGAAGTTGACGGCCAACTGGCTGCCGATGCGGTCGTAGGTCATGCGGAAGCCGCCGCGAACGACGCTCTTGCCGTTGCGCCCGATCAGATTGCCGAACCAATGGTCGCCGAAGTTCGGCGACCAAGCGATGGCGACCGACGGCGCGAAGTTGTTCCAGTCCTGACTGTAATAGCCTTCGCGGTTGTTCGCCTTGCCCGCGAGGTCAACAGTGATGGAGTCGTTGACGGGGCGTCCCATTTCGGCTCCGGCGACGCGGCGCGCGAAATATTCGCCGAGGCTCTCGGTGGGTTTGACCTGCAAGCCGTTCCGCTCGTAGACGGGTGTGGAAGTTGACCAGCGCAGGCCGTAGGTGAGCGTCAGGTTCGGGCGAATCCGCCAGTTATCCTGCGCGTAGAGTTCATACTCCTCCGTGGCGAAGGAGCGGGCGACGCCGGTGCCCCCCGGAAGCAGGCTGCCGTCGCGGCTGTAATTGAGATTCACGTTGTACTGCGAGAAGCGCCCGATGATGGCCGTCAGCGCGTCACGCAGGTCGGTCTCGGAGGAGGCGGCCACGTTCGGGAAGATCGGGTCGCCGAAATCGTCGAAGAGGATCACGTCGCCGGAGAAGTCGTAAAACGACGGGTTAGTGATGGCGCTGTCGAAGGAGTTGCCGAACGTGGTGCGGTTGTTTCTGATGAGCCGGACGTTCGTGCCGTACTGCATGGTGTGCGTGCCTTTGATCCACGACAGGTCGTTGACAAAGTTGTGCACCGGCGTCGTGCGGCTGATCGTCCGCGAGAAGCCGGAGGGCGAAAAGATGAAGCGGAAAGAGATTGCGTTCTGCGTCGAATCGCCGCCATCGGTGAAGGAGGCGCGCGTCAGTCCGTAAGTGAAACGGTTGACGATGTTGTTCGAGACCGTCCACGTGTGGCCGATGGCGATCCCCTTCGGGTGATTCCACAATTGCGGCGCGGTAGTGTCGGGGAATTCGCGCACTTGCGTGATCAGGTCGTTCTGATAGACGCCGCGCGCGAACAGGGTCTGGCGGTTGGTCAGGTTGAAGTCGAAACGCGCGTGGTAAACGTTCAAGTTGGAAGGCGTGGTGGCATTGAAGCGGAAGCCGCCGGTGTTGAGGCCGTCGCCGACGGACGACGAGTTGGTCGGGTAACGGGCAGCCGCGCCGGCGAGGATCGCCAGAGCCGCCGGATTGATGCCGGGCGTGACTCCATATGCAGCCGTGTACGCAGAATTGATCTGGCCGATATTACGTGCAAGGCAACGACGGTTAGGGGCATTGGGCGTAGGGCACCCGAAGCTATCAGCAGGGAAAGTGCCATTCGTGTTAGGTGCTGCCTCATATCTCACGATGCCCTGTCCGAGCGTGGGAAGCGGCACTTCGCGGATCGCGGTCTGGGCCGTCGCCTCGCGTAAGCCTTCATAGTTGAAGAAGAAAAACGCGCGGTCTTTCTTGATGGGGCCGCCGATGGCGCCGCCGAAGATGTTGCGTAGAAGCTGCGGGCGCGCGACGCCATCCTTGTTATTGAAAAAGTCATTGGCGGTCGTCACCGTGTTGCGGTGGAAGTAATAGAGCGAGCCATGATAGTCGTTTGATCCCGACTTGGTGACGAGCGAGACCTGCGCGCCGGAGGAGCGCCCCTGATCGGCATTCGCGTTGGTCGTCGTAACGCGAAGCTCCTGAAGCGAATCGGGCGTCGAGCGCAACACGCTGGCGAACGCTTCGCCGGTTGCGACATCGAGGCCGCTCTGCTGTTCGTTCACGTCCACGCCGTCGAGCGTGATGTTGGACTGGTCGGCGCGTCCGCCGTTGACGACGCCGTCGCGCGTCACGCCGGGTTGCAGTGAGAGCAGTCCGACGACGTTGCGCGCGTTCAGCGGAAGTTGCACGACACGACGGCCTTCAAAGGCGGTGCCGATGGATGCGTCTGAAGTGTTAAGCACCGGCTCGGCAGTGGCCGCCACGTTGACCGTCTCGGTGCCGAGTCCGACTTCGAGCTTCAAGTCAATTTCAACCGGCGTGTCAACGAGCGCCTGCACGTCGTTGACGACCGATTTCTTGAAGCCCTGCGCCTCAGCCTCGATGCGATAGGTGCCGGGCGGCACGGCGGTAAAAACATAGCCGCCGCTTTCGTTGGAAGTCTGCGTTCGGACGAAGTTCTTCTCGGGGTTAGTAAGCGTTACAGTCGCGCCTGCGACAATAGCACCCTGTTGATCCAGCACCGTGCCACGCACGGTCGAGGCGCCGGTCTGCGCGAACGCACTGTTAGCGAACAAGGAAAGCAGTAACGCATACAGCATGACCGCCGCCGCGCCGCCTCTTAAAGACATCTGTCTTTTCATTGTCCCTCCTAAAGTAAATGTATTGGCGTGCCCTTGACGAGCATTACGGTCGTCGGGGGCCGGGAAAACAGGGAATTGAGAGTGGAACCTCTGGTGAAACACGGGCGGCGTCCGAAGAATCTCGGCGGCGCCGGGGTTGTGTTCATCTCTGCGCGATAAGTGCTCGACAGCCGGTCGTTCGTGCGAGGTATGAAAAAGACGGATTCGGAATTAAGGATCGAACTGCCGGAACTGAATTGAAGTAATGACTGCGTCGGAAACGCTCGGCGAAGAAGTGCCGCCTGATATTTTAGGACAACGCAGGAATATTGACTTTGGCAACTGCCGTTCCGCATCCGCCGCTAAACCGAGGATGTGTTTAGGGCGATTGCTTGCAACGCTTTAGACCTTGGCGCCCGAAACGGATGCGGGCATTATATCCAAAAATGCGTAATCTCATTCATTTTTTTGGATTGTGTCGTTAGAAGGATGGACGGGTAGGCCGGGTAAAAGACCGCGCCCGCGTTGACGACTGAACGTTGGGGCCGTCAACGCGGGCGCATGATATGGCCGAATGGCCTGATCGTGTGTCGAGCGGGCTATTTGATGGTTTCGAGGAGGTGGCCGAGCTTCTCCTTCTTCGTGCGTAGATAGTGGACGGCGGCCTCGCCCGGCTCGACTTCGAGCGGGACGCGGTCAACGACGCGCAGGCCAGCCTCCTCCATTGCGCGCAGTTTCAGAGGGTTGTTCGACATCACGCGCACCTTGCACAGGCCGAGATCGAACAGGATTTCGGCGCACTGCCGGTACTCCCGGAGGTCTACGGCGAGGCCGAGCCGCTCATTGGCCTCGACCGTGTCGGCGCCCTCATCTTGCAGTGCGTAGGCGCGGATTTTGTTGATGATGCCGATACCGCGGCCTTCCTGAAGCTGGTAGACGATGGCCCCGCGCCCTTCGCGCTCGATCAGTTCCATGGCGCGGTGGAGTTGGCGCCCGCAGTCGCACTTGGTCGAGCCGAACACGTCGCCCGTCAGGCACTGCGAGTGGATGCGTACCAGCGTGGGCGTCTCCGCCTCGATCTCTCCTTTATATAGAGCGACGAACTCCTCGTCGCTCACGGTCGAGCGGTAACCGGCAATGCGGAATTCGCCCACCTCGGTCGGCAACCGTGCCGCCGACACGCGCTCGACTGTCAAAGCCTGCCTCGACCACGGGCAGTCTACAATTTGTTCTTCTTTCAACACTGGAACTCCTCGAAGCAACTACCATAATAACGACGACGTGCCCGGCGTTTAAACCGATGGACTCCGAAGCCATGACATCATTAAGCGTGATGCGTCGTTGCGCCGATTATAGAGGCAGGTCGGACAAGCGACAAGACAGGAGACAGGGGCGGGGCTGGGAGCAGGGGGCAGACAGCAGTATCAGGAAAATCTAAAAATTCAACTTTGATGTTTCAACTCGGCTTCTGTTTTGACCTGCCGCCTGCTTCTGCCATCTGCTTCCCGCCTCCCTCTCTAACCGTTCGCCTCCTTTTCCATTGTCGCGCCGTGTGCCCGCGCGGTAAGATGCGGCGGCGAGGGGGAATTACGACCGATCAGAGGGTGCTTCGGATTGTTCATTATGAGCAACGACCCGGAAGACACGACAATCGCCAACGTCTCGTCGCGCCCCGCCGACGGCAAAAGACACCCCGCGCTCGTCTTCCTGCGCGGCGATTTAATTGCCGCCCCGATCCCGCTCGA
Organism: Pyrinomonadaceae bacterium; assembly: GCA_041749275.1. Classification (GTDB taxonomy): domain Bacteria; phylum Acidobacteriota; class Blastocatellia; order Pyrinomonadales; family Pyrinomonadaceae; genus JBGTBQ01. Next base: position 7,815 of record JBGTBQ010000121.1, read on the forward strand.
ACGTGAACAGGTGACGTTGGGCCGCGCGCTCGAAGCGGACGTGCGCGTCAACGACGCCCGCGCCTCGCGCATCCACGCGCGCATCACCATCGAGCGCAACGCCCAGACGGGCGAGCGTCGTTTTCGCGTCGCCGACCTCGGCTCGACCAATGGCACGCTCCTCAATGGACGGCCCGTCGTCGAAGCTTTCCTCGAAGACGGCGATAAACTCACCATCGGCGAGCACCTGTTGCGCTTCGACCTGTTGGACGATATTGACCGCGAATTCCAGACGCACATCCATCGCCTGCTCGCGCATGATGAGCTGACCGGGCTGCTGACCAGCAAGTCCTTCTTCTCCGAATTGAAGCGCGAGGCCGCGCGGGCTGAAGCGGAAGGGCGTCCGTTCTGTGTGCTGATGATGGACCTCGACCATTTCAAGTCCGTCAATGACAGCCACGGCCACCTCGTCGGGAGCCAGACGCTCGAAGATGTGGGCGCGATCATCACGCGCTCGATGCGCGCCGGCGACGTAGCGGCGCGCTTCGGCGGCGAGGAGTTCGCGGCCTTTCTCCTCGACGCGGACTGCGCGCAGGGACTCGTCGCCGCCGAGCGCGTCCGCTCCTCGGTCGAAGAGCACCAGTTCAACTCGGCGCGCCGCGGCTCGACCGCCGACACAGGCGGGACGTTCCGCGTCACCATCAGCGTCGGCGTCGCCGCCTACCCCGACGACGCGCGCGACCCAATCCAACTGATCGAGTTGGCCGACACAGCCCTCTACCGCGCGAAGAACACGGGCCGCAATCGCGTCTCCGCCTACTGCGACCCGCAGCCTGACACGACCAACGGTGAGACGAGACATCTCCGCTCGCGCGAGGACTAAAGGGCCGCAAGTTCGTCCGTCGGACGGAGTGTTGATGGGCACTGCTCGAAAAGTCTTGCGGCATTAATAAATTCTGCTATCATCTGGGCACGTTACATCCCCTTCCGGTTCCCCGCAGGCAAGTTTTGTTGAGCGCAACCCCCGCGTGATTTCAATCCCATGGGCACACGACAAACAGTCTCTATCTTAGTCGCCACGCTGGCGGCGCTGACGTGCGCCGTCTGGGTCGCGCCCGCGCAGACGCCTCAGCGCCGCTCCGCGCCTTCGCGCACACAACGGGTTCCACCGCCGCGCGCCACGCCTTCTCCTGCGACTGAGCGGTCGCAAACTCCACTTCGGAGCGACCCGGCGGTCGAGAATGCCGACCTCGCTATCACGGCGCGCGTCACGGCGCGCGAGCTGCGCTTCGAGAAGACGCCAAACACAAAGGTGGAGTTTACGGGTCAGCCGCGCCGCGAGACTCTCTGGAAAACGGAACGCGAAAACCTCCCCGAACAGGTTCAGCCCGGCGTCACCTACCGCGACATCGGCATCCGTCTCCGCATCACCAGCGTCTTCGCCGACATTGACCGCATCGTCGCCGAGGCTCTCGGCGAGATACCGCCAAGCGATGATGCGCGGCCACCGGGCGAACCTCAACCGCCGCGCGAGTCGCCGCCACAAAGCACGCCGCCCGTGCAGGAAGAGAACATCGCCGCGCCAGCTTCGACCGCGGCGGAACGAGTTTTACCGCGACAGCAGAGCGCATTCCACACGCCGCACAACCCCCTTGCGTCCCCCGCACAGGCTCCTGCCACTAACACGAAAAGGCCGCGCAGGGCCACGACGCGCAAGGGGAGAACAAGGTGAGGCATCATCTATTCCGCACATCCTTTATATCCATCATCATCTTCGTCTCGACGGCTTCCGCTACAGCGCAGGCTGAGAGAAGCAACGCGCCGCCGAGCACCCCGCCTGCTCAGACGGGGCAGAGAGGCGAGGCGCGGACTAGCGCCGACGAAGAGTTCGAGTTGAACATCTCCGAACGGCGCATCATCGAAAGCGACTATGAAGCTTCGACCTCCGTCGAGGTGGGAGACGCGGGCGAGAGCGGTCTGCAAGTCCGCGTCGGCGTGATGCTGCGCGCCGCCGAGATTGACGTGCTGTTACGCAACGTGCGCGGTCACGTCCGCTTTCGGGGAAATCTGGAGCCGCTGCTCCGCCGACTCGCCCTGCGCCGCGCCGCTCCGTCTTCCTCACCGCGGGTGTATTTCTCCCCCTGAAGATTTACCCTGATGAAAGAAAGCGCACCCCCTCCACCCACAATCATTCGTGCGGAATTATCAGCAAACTTTTTCGGAGGAGAAGATGAACAAGCTCGTTATCGTCGGAGCATTAACCCTCGCGTTCGCCGCCGTAGGCGACGCGACCGCGCAAGAGACGACCACGACCAATCGCGGCGACCGTAACGCCTCGATCACCGGCAGCGCGACATCCGGCACGCAGCAGCCACGCACCGCGCAGCAGCCGCGCCCCAGCCCGACGCCCGTCACGCCCGTCCGCCCGCTCTCGCAGGAGGACATCCGCCGCCAGCAGGAGGCGAGCGAACGCCGCCGCCAGTCGGCCCAGAGCGGCGACCCGGACGTGCTGCTCGATGTGCCGAACCTGTCGGTTGATGAGATCAGCCTGAAGGTGAAAAATCTGCGCGCGAAAGTCTCTCTCGACGCGCGTCTCGCTAACCTGCTGCAACTCACCGCCGGCGCCGACGCCAGCATTGACGAGGTTGAGTTGACGATCAAAGGCGTCAAGGCCGAGTTACTCCTGAAGGTCAAACTCGACAACGTCGCCGCCATCATTGATCGCACGCTCACGACCATTGATCGCAATCCGGAAATCCTCGAACGGTTGTTGACGACCGTGGACAACACCGTCGGCACGGTGGGCGGCGTCGCCAACACGGCACTGCAACCGGGCGGGGTCGTAGACCGCACCGTCGGCACGGTCGGGCAGACACTGAACAACGTCACGCAGCCGGGGGGCTTGTTGAGCAGCACGGTCAACCAACTCGGACAGACCGTGCAGCGTGTCGTTGATCGCTCCGGCAATATCGTCGAGCGCACGCTCGATACCGCCGGTTCGGTGGTCAACCAGCGCGCGGTCGGCAATGTCAACGCCCTCAACGTCAACAGCGAGACAACGAACGCCGCCGGACAGACGCTCCGCCGCGTCACGGATACCTCCGGCGCCGTGATCGAATTGACGCTCGACGCCGCCGGCAAGGTCATCAACTCGCGCGTCGTCAGTCAGGCTGCCGGCAGGCCATAAAGGAAGGCAAAAAAGTAAAAGGCAAAAGGGAAGACGACAAGCCGCGCGACTTTCGTCTTTCACTTTTGCCTTTTATGCGAATCAGTAGTTGAAATCAGCCACGAAGAATCAATGACTTACGGGCTTCAATGAAGTAAATCCCTGAGAGTTGATTTCGTAAGTCCTTTGTTTTCAACACGGAAAATTTTCAACTACTGATTCGCATTTTTGCTTTTTCTGCAACCAGACCGGGGGCGCGGCGTGTAATGTTGCTGGCCGGGAATGGTGCGTGGAGACGTGGGACGTAAGCAGCGGCGAATGCTTTTTCTTCGTTTTTGCCTTTTGCCTTTTGCCTTTGCGAAGCGTTATGCTTCCTGCGCCAGTTGAAGCCGTTCCTCCGGCCTTCAGGAAAGCAAAAGAACGTGATTGCTAAACTTAATCTTGCCAGCCAACCTTTCCGCAACCGCACGCTGCCGTGGACGGTCGCGGTCGTCGTTTCCGCCGTCTCTCTGCTCGCGCTCGTTTACGTCTTCTCCGAGAGCAGCAGCGCGCGCGCCGACGCGGACGTGGCCGAGCGGCAGGTGCTGGAGTTGCGCGCGCGGAAATCCGGCCTTGAGGAGAAGGCGAAGCAGATCACGCAGGAGATTCCGGAGGAGCAGCGGGTGACGTTGAAGGCCGCGCACGAGATCGTTGACCGCAAGATTTTCTCTTGGTCACAACTCTTCGCCGACCTCGAACAAGCGCTCCCGTCGAGCGTGCGCGTCGCGCGCATCAACGTCCGCGACGTGTCGCAGCGCGGCGGCCAGACGCAGGCCGAACTCGACATGGCCGTCGTCGGGCGCACGCCCACGGACGTGACCGGCATGATCGCGGAGATGGGACGCGCCGGCACCTTCTCGGCGACGCCGCTCACCGAGAACGTCAAGTCGGGCAAGGGCGAGGCTGGTTACGAGTGGACGCTGCGTGTGCGGTACGTGCAGCGCGGGCGGAGAGATGCGGACGAAGGGGAGGGCGGCGCGACCAACGTCGCCTCTTCGGCGCGCTCCGATTCGTCGAATGAAGAAGGGCGGCGGTAGGCTTTGAAGGACGAAACAACAGTCACGACAACGCGTGAGACGGGCAAACGGCGGCGTGTCCGCGCGCCGTTCAATCGTCTCGGCGGCACGCGCGCGCGCAGCCGTCTCGGCGTGCCGGAAATCGTCGCGCTCGCCGCCGCCGCGCTGCTGCTCGTCACGGCCATCGCTTCATATCTCCTGCTGCTCAGGCCGCAGCGCACGCGCCTCCGGGCGATGACCGACGAGCGCGCGCAGCTTCAGAAGCAGTTGCAGGATATGGAGTCGAGTTTCGTGAAGAATCAGGACGCCGAGTCGGGCGCGCGCACGATCCTCGACAGTCTGGTGCGTTTCGAGACCGAACACCTCGGCAACGGCGCACAGGGGAGCACGCTCGTCATCGAAGAATTGAACCGACTGATCCGCAAGAACAGCCTCCGCATCAGCGGCGGACTCGCCTTCACGCAGTTGCAGGAGACCGCACCCGGCGAGACGCGTGAACGGCAGCGGCGCGGCGGCGCGAGCGAACAGACGGCGGCGCGTATCGTCGAGAGCGTCTTTCCGGGCGTTGCCATCACCCTCACGGTCGAGGGCACTTACCCGAAGCTGCGCCAGTTCATACGCGATGTAGAGGCCGACCGCCAGTTTATCGTCATCAATACGGTCGAGCTTGAAGGCATCGCCGATTCGGGTGGGACTAGAACCTCAGCGTCGGCCCCGACGGTTTCGACCGGCGAAGATGTTCCGGACATCAGCGCGCGTGCGGCGGACAGCGGCTTGCGCGGTACGCTCGTCAGTCTGCGGCTCGACATGGCCGCCTACTTCCGTCGCACAAGCACCATGTCGCCGGGGGCGCAGCCGGCGACCACGGACGGCGCACAGCGCTAAAGCGGCGGGCCGAGAAGTGAATCACGAAACACATGGCTTTGTTTGAAGGCAAGACTCCGGCGGAACGCAACAAGATGATCGTGAGCATTGCGCTCCCGGTCATCGCCCTCATCTTCATCATCCGCATGCTCTTCGGCTCGTCCACGCCGAGCCGCCCATCGAACACCAACACGCGCTCGACGCAGAGCAGAACGACGCCGCGGACGGCGCCGGGTCAACCCGACGTGTCAGAGGCCGTCGCCGAAATGCCGACACGGATTGTTTACGAGCGGGTCAGCGTCGGCGGCGCGAACGCCGGGCGCAACATCTTCGCCTTCTATGTCAAACCCGAAGGAGGAGCAGTCGTTACGGCCACGCCGACTCTGCTGGCGCCGCCGACGCCCGCGCCGACACCCCCGCTCGCTCTGAATTCACTTTCACCCGCCGGCGTCTTCGCAAAGACGAGCAGCTTCACATTGCAAGTCTCCGGCGACAAATTCACACCCGAGTCGCGCGTCTACCTTGACGGTCAGGAGATGCCGACGCAGTTCCTCGGCCCACAGCAGCTCACGGCGAACATCTCCGCCGCCATGCTCTCCGCGCCGGGCACGCGTTCGGTCGTCGTTCGCACGCCTGACAACCTGCTCTACTCGAACGGCGCCACGCTCAATGTCATGCAGCCGCCCTCGCCGACGCACACTTATATCGGCCTCATCGGGCGCACGCGCAACCGGGAAACCGCGCTACTCAAGAACCAGAAGGGCGAACTTGTAAGCGTGCAGGCGGGCGACATCGTCGAGGGACGTTTCCGCGTCGCCGAAATCTCCGAGCGCGCGGTTGACCTTGTGGACAAAGACCTGAACATCAAGCACACACTGCCATATATCGAGGCGCGGGCGACTGGCGCGACGGGCCGCGTGCCCGGCTCCATCCAGCCCCCGCCCCCTCCGCCTACAAACGACGGCGACGAGGAGCCATAGCCCGCGCCCCAGCGCCACGAAGCATCCATGAACGGACAGCGAGAAGTTAATCGTCGGGAGCAGGGGCCGCGCGCGGCGCCGTCACGTCAGCGCGCGCGCGAAAGCGGCTACGCGCTCGTGGCGCTGCTTGCGCTGATGAGCGTCCTTGTCATCTCGATGATGGCCGCCGCGCCGAGCATCCGACAGCAGAGCCGGCGCGAACGGGAGCGGGAGACCATTGCGCGTGGCGAAGAGGTCGCCGAAGCCATCCGCACGTGGATTCATCTCAAGGGGACGCCCCCGACCTCGATGGATGATCTGCTCGAAGGGGTGAACCCGCCGGGGCGAACCAAGAAGATTCAGGTGTTGCGTGCCAGTGCCGCGCGAGACCCTCTCACGAAAGATGGCACGTGGCGTCTCATCAAAGCCAACGACGAAGAACTGAGAGACTTCGTCGTCGCGATTACGAAATACGCGGGCGGGCGGACGCCGCCGACAAACGACCGTCACCCGCAGATGTCAGCCATCCCGGTTCCGCGAGAGATTCGCGGCCTCGTTGATCTCGATGACGAAGAAGACGCGCCGTGCGACGAGGATGGTTCCGAATCCAGCAGTGGCCCGTTCATTGGTGTCGCCAGTCGCAGTCGTTGTGCCTCCGTCATCAACTACTACGGCATCGGGCGGCACGACAAGTGGGTCTTCACTCCCTTCTATCGTTAACCGTCATCAACTACTCACGCGCGCGTGAACCACCTTCACGCGCGCGTCGAGACTAGAGACGCACACTATGCATCGCGCGGCGCATCAAGCGCGCGCGATTTTTTTTTGACATTAATTAATTAAGTTGTTGACATCCGTGTTTATTGTGTTTATATATCCAACATGTTGTGCGCCATTCACTCTAGACCACAAGAAAAAAACTAGCACAGTATCTTGTGGTCAGACACAACTCAAAACTGAAAAGGAGCAGCTACAGCTTATGGCAACTAAGAAAGCAGCTAAGGGTGGTGCGAAGAAGGCGGCTAAGAAGCCGGCAGCGAAAAAGGGCGCAGCCAAGAAGTCGGGCGCCAAGAAGCGGTAACTCGGTCAAGGGTAGTAGTAACTTCAACCTTCACCGGCGCACACAACATTCTGCGACCCCTAGTGGTCTTAACCGGGACGGCGATTGCATCACGATGCGAGCGCCGTCCTTATTCTTTAAAGACGGATGTGGGATGTCGGATGTTAGATGGCAGTCACAGACCATCCTCTAAGAGCATGTCTAAAAAGCCCCGTGAGGGGCGACATGTTTATAGCTCGTCGGGTGAGCCGAAGTCTCCAAGCTCCGTGAGGAGCGGCATGTAAATGTCTGTCGCCCCTGCGGGGCTTGAAAGAGAAAGGGGGCGGGCACGGGCTATAAACATTCCGCTCCTCACGGAGCTACGGCGCCTTGCTTTTTAGACACGCTCTAACATCCGACATCCCACATCCGGCATCTGCTCTATTATGATTTCCGTCGCGCTCGTCGAACCGGAGATTCCGCCCAACACGGGCAACGTCGCGCGCCTGTGCGCGGCGACGCGCACGCCGCTGCACATCGTCGGCGCGATTGGCTTTCGTCTCGATGACCGCGCCGTGCGCCGCGCCGGGTTAGACTACTGGCCCGAAGTTCAACTCGCGCGCCACCGCGACATGGATACTTTGCGCGCCGCGCTCCCGCCCGAAACGTGCTTCGTCTATCTCACGACTAAGGCCGAAACCTCTTACACCGCATGGAGTTACGGCCCCGCAGACTGCCTCGTTTTCGGGCGCGAAACGCGCGGTCTGCCGGACGAACTACTGCGCGCTAACTGGGCGAACTGTGTGACCATTCCGATGCTCAATCCGAAGGTGCGGAGCCTCAACCTCGCCACCGCCGTCGCTATCGTGTTGTACGAAGCGCTCCGCCAAACGGGCGCGCTCAAACTCGGCGACGTGTGACAAGTGACGAACGGCAAGTTAGAATCTCTCTTTAACGACGCCTCCCGCGAAACAACAATCACATGACCATGACGAGCTGGGCTTTTGCTCGATGCTCATCACTTATCAATTGCCACGACATTTATGAACAGAGAAGACATCCGCAACATCGCCATCATCGCGCACGTTGACCACGGCAAGACGACGCTGGTTGACTCGATGCTGAAACAATCAGGCACTTACCGCGACAACGAACACGTCATCGAGCGCGTGATGGACTCGATGGATTTGGAGCGCGAGCGCGGCATCACGATCATGGCGAAGAACACTTCGGTGCGCTATGGCGACGTGAAGATCAACATCCTCGACACGCCGGGCCACGCCGACTTCGGCGGCGAGGTCGAGCGCGTGCTGAAGATGGTGGACGGCGTGATGCTGTTGGTGGACGCGGCGGAGGGCTGCCTGCCACAGACGCGCTTCGTCTTGCGTAAGGCGCTCGAAGCGCGACTCCCGGCCATCGCCGTCGTCAACAAAATTGACCGGCATGACGCGCGGCCCGAAGAGGTGGTCAACGAAATCTACGATCTCTTCATTGATCTCGACGCGACCGATGCACAAATTGATTTTCCGATTCTCTACGCTATCTCGCGCGAGGGCGTGGCGAAGAAAAATTTAACGGACGACTCACGATCTTTGCGTCCGCTCTTCGATCAGATCGTCGAGACCATCCCGCCGCCGCGTGAGTTGCGCGCGGACGCGCTGCAACTTCTCGTCGCCAACCTCGACTACAGCGAGTATGTGGGCCGCCTCGCCATCGGGAGAATTTTTTCGGGCGAGGTCGCGGCGGGCGACACGGTCTCCATCGTCAAACGTGACCGCTCCATCGTGAAGACGCGCGTCAAGGATCTGTACGCCTTCGAGGGGTTGAAGCGTCAAACGATCCAGAGCGCGCGCTTCGGCGAAATCGTGGCGCTCTCAGGGATGGAGGAGATTGAGATCGGCGAGACGGTGACGAGCGCCGACAACCCCGCGCCGCTCCCCGTCATCGCCGTTGACGAGCCGACCATCTCGATGGTCTTCAGCGTCAACAACTCGCCCTTCGCCGGCACGGACGGAAAGTTCGTTACGTCGCGGCAGCTCAAGGAGCGGCTCGACCGCGAGCTACTCAGCAACGTCGCCATCCGCGTCGAGGCGACGGACTCGCCCGACCAGTTCCGCGTGTCGGGCCGGGGCGAGTTGCAGCTTGCCATCCTCATCGAGATGATGCGGCGCGAAAGCTACGAGCTACAGGTCTCGAAGCCGCAGGTCATCACGCGCGGGGAAGGGGGCGCGACACTGGAGCCGATTGAGCAGGTAGTGATTGACTGTCCGGACGAGTTTATCGGCGTCGTGACCGAGGCGCTGGGCCGCCGCAAGGGGCAAATGACGAAGATGGTCAACCACGGGACGGGGCGCGTGCGGATGGAGTTCGAGGTGCCTTCACGCGGCCTTATCGGTTTTCGCGGCGAGTTCCTGACCGAGACGAAGGGGACGGGCCTTTTGAACACGATGTTCCTGCGCTGGGGCGAGTGGCAGGGCGCGATGCGCGGGCGCTCGACCGGCTCGCTCGTCGCCGACCGCGCGGGCGAGACGACGACCTACGCGCTCTTCAACCTGCAAGAGCGCGGCACGATGTTCCTCCGACCGGGGACGAAAGTCTATGAAGGCATGGTCGTCGGCGAGAATGCGCGCGCCGTTGACCTCGACGTGAACATCATCAAGGAGAAGAAGCTCACCAACATGCGCGCCTCGACCGCCGACGAGGCGATGCGGCTCGTCCCCGTCAAAGACCTCTCGCTCGAACAGTCGCTGGAGTTTATCGCCGACGACGAACTGGTCGAGGTCACGCCCAAGTCAATCCGTCTCCGCAAGCGCGTGCTCAAGTCGAACGAGCGACCGAAGAAGAAAGAGTCCTGAGCAAGATCGAAACCTCGCCATGTATCAGCAATTCTCGGTCAGGAATAACGTAAGTCTATGAAAACATTGGATCATGGTTCAAAAGAAGCGCAAAAACTCGAAAGCTTAACTCGCATCTGTAAAGAGCTTACGCGCTGACCGAGAATTGCTGGCCATGTATAATCCGAGTCGTCGGCTTGCGCTGTAAAGGCGGTGTGTTTGGCGCACGGTTAATTTGCTCGTCGTCAATAACAGAGAGATACTGAATCTATCCTCGCACCTTTGTCGAGGAGGTCGTCAGGGAGTGGGCCGGAGCGCCCGGAGGCAGAGCGACATGAACGACAAGACCTGTTGGAACTGTAGCCACATCCACGAACACCACACCATCGCGGGCGGCTGCTCGTTCACGCGCGAAGGCGAGCACTGCGACTGCCCACGCTACGAAGATAACGAGTACCTCGGCGAACAGAGCAAGCGCGACACCTACACGCTCTCCGACCGTCGCCGGCTGAATCTCAGGAGAGTTAGGCGATAATGGGCAGCGCACAGCGCGGGGCAAGTGGCCGTCGAAGTGAGTGAATAAGCAGAGAAGAAAAGCGGGAAGAAGTAAGGGAGACACACCATGAACACAACCACGGTTCTCATCATCGTTCTGATCTTGCTGCTGCTCGGCGCCGCGCCGGCGTGGCCTTACAGCCGGAGATGGGGCTACTATCCGAGCGGGGCGCTTGGCATCATTCTCCTGATCGTGATTATTCTGCTGCTCATGGGGAGAATCTGAAGGCCGGGAGGAGTGGCGGGAAGGCGTAAGCCGGGCCGGCGCTGAAGTGGCGCGGGCCTTTAGCTGTCTTTACTGGTCGCTTCTTCGCCGCCACCTTGGTCGTCCTCTTCGTTCTCATCACCCGCCGGGTTGTAAACTTCGTAGCCGGTCCGGTCGTCGTAGTAGTAGCCGCCCGGCGCGCGTTCGCGGCGCGGTTCCGGCGCGGGTTCTCTGGTATCATCGCGGGGTCGGTCTCCCATCTCGTTCTCCGTTCCATTCCGTTTCATGTCGCCTGTGCGCGCGCTCGAAAAACCTCGCTGCTTTCGGCGGTCTGATTATAGCGCCGCCCACGCTCCCGCGCGTCGCACGCCTTGCCAACAACACACATGAAAATCATGCTGACGAAAAACAGAATCCCGGCCATCGGGGCGTCCGCGCTCGTCTTCGCGCTGCTCTTCAACCAGTCAATCGCCGGCGCGCGGCAGTCGCCGCCGCCGCCGCCGCGCGCGAAGAAGTTCGAGTTGACGGTGGACAGCATCATGCGCGGGCCGGACCTCGTGGGCTACCCGCCGACGGGCGTCGTGTGGTCGCAGGACAGCCGGCGCGTCTTCTTTCGCTGGAAGCGCGCGGGCGAGCCGCGTCTGAAGGTGTCGGACTGGTACGTCGTCAACCGCGACGGCAGGGAGTTGCGGAAGCTCTCGGAGGAAGAGGTGCGGCGCGTGGGGCCGCCGCCCGCGTCGGGCGAGTTGTCGAAGGACAAGACGCTGACGGTCTTTGCCGAAGAGGGCGACATCTTTCTCTACGACCACGCGAAGGGCGAGCGGCGGCAGATCACGCGCACCGTAGACGCCGAGTCGAACCCACGCTTTACGAGCGAACAGAAGCGTGTCTACTTCACGCGCCAAAATAATCTGTACGTGATGTCGCTCGATGGCGGCTCGCTCGAACAGTTGACGGACATCCGCGTGCCGCCGCCGGTCAACGCGGCTGGTTCGCTCGCGGGCGGCGCGCAGGGCGGAGGGCGCGGCGTGGCGGGTGAGAATCAGGAAGTGCTGAAGAGGGAAGAGCGCAAGCTGCTGGAAGCCGTGCGCGAGCGCGCGGAGTTCCGCGAAGAGCAGGAACGGAAACGCCGCGAGCGCGAGCGGCGGCGGCCTTTAAATTTACCAACGGGGCAGACCGTAGCCGCGCTCTCGCTCTCGCCGGACGGCGCGCACGTCGTCGTCGCCGTCAACGAGCAGGCGGGCGGCGCGAAGGCGACCATCGTCCCGAACTACATCAGCGACACGGCTTACACTGAGGACATCAACAGCCGCACGAAGGTCGGCGACCAGCAGGGGCGCTCGCGCATGGGGTTGATCTCGACCGAGACGGGCGAGGTCAAGTGGGTCGAACACGGTCAGCGCGTCGAAATCGCGCCCACCGTGCGCCCGCGCACCGAAGCGAATGCGACCGAAGCCGCCGCGCGCGAACAGGGCGCACAGACCGGCGCG
>JBGTBQ010000122.1:0-10553 GCA_041749275.1 Pyrinomonadaceae bacterium
GGCATCCGCTCCAGCAGGACGAAGGCCGAAGGCGCCATGTACTCGGGCAGGCTCCGCCGCAGGTGCTCGCGTAACTCGCCCGTCAGCGCCGCCCCCGCCCCACCGGCACCCGCCGCGTCAGCCGCCACCACGTACCCGACCAACTGCTGCTGCCCGGACCGCTCCTCACGCACCGACACCACACATTGGCGCACCCCTCCGTGCTCGCGCAACACGGCTTCGATCTCGCCCAACTCGATCCGGTAGCCCCTGATCTTGACCTGCTCGTCCGCCCGCCCCAAGTACTCCACCTCCCCGCTCGCTAAGTACCGCCCCACATCGCCCGTCCGGTACATCCGCTCACCGGCTTGCCTGCTGTATGGGTGCGGGAGGAACCGCTCCGCCGTCAGGTCTGGGCGCCCCGCGTAGCCTCGTGCCAACTGCACCCCCCCGATGTATAACTCCCCCGCCACACCCACCGGCACCAACTCCTGCTCTCGCCCCAGCACGTACATCTGCGTGTTCCAGATCGGTCGCCCGATCGGCACCTCCTCGACCTCGCCCCCGAGACGGCAACTCCAGCGCGTGACATCCACCGACGCTTCCGTCGGCCCGTATAGGTTCTCCAACTCGACCCAACCCATCCGCTCTTCAACACGCCGACGCAATCCCGCCCCGAGCGCCTCGCCGCTGCACACCACCAGCCGCAGGCTCCGGCACTCCTCGACACCTCGCTCCGGCAGCCACGCCTGCAACATCGACGGCACGAAGTGCAGCACCGTTATCCGCTCTCGCCTGATGACCTCGACCAGATAGGCGCCGTCGCGGTGCCCCCCCGGCAGCGCCATCACCAACCGTGCGCCCGTCATCAGCGGCCAGAAGAACTCCCACACCGACACGTCGAAACTGAATGAGGTCTTCTGTAAGACCGCGTCCGTAGCGCCGAGTTGATAGGCGTGCTGCATCCAGACGAGGCGGTTGCAGATGCCGCGGTGATGAAGCATCGACCCCTTCGGGCGCCCGGTCGAGCCGGAGGTGTAGATGACGTAAGCGAGGTTGTCGGGGCTGACTCTATTCGGCAAGTTCGTTGTCGGAAACGCGGCAACCTGCTCCCAACTGGCGTCCATGGGGAAAACGTAGAGGCCCTGCATCTCTCCGTTGAGATTGAAACGGTCGGCCAGTTCTCCCTCAGTCAGCAGTAGACGTATGCCGCCGTCCCGCGCCATGAAGGAAATTCTTTCGAGCGGGTATGAAGGATCAATCGGCAGGTATGCGCCGCCGGCTTTGAGGATGCCGAGCAGACCGACCACCATCTCGATGCTGCGTTCGAGACAGATGCCGACGACGACCTCCGGCCCGACGCCTGATGCTCTCAAGAAGTGAGCAAGCTGATTCGCACGGTTGTTGAGTTCACGATAGGTTATTCGCTCTCGCTCGAATACCACCGCGACCGCGTCGGGCGACCGCCCGACCTGTCGCTCGACCATTTCGTGAAGACAGCGGTGCTCCGGATACGAAACGCTCGTGTCATTTCCGGTGAGCAACGGCCGCATCACGGCGGCGACGGCCGACCTCAGACGCTGTTCCAAGACCCGTCGCTGTTCGGAGGTAAGGTTGGCTATGCGAGTTGATAGAGCACTCATGGCAGATAAAATTTCGCCGTCCATAACGTTCAAGCCGGCTTCCCGCCCGGCTTCTTATGATGACTAGTTGCCGCGAGTCGAATGCGACTCCCCTTCAATGTAAATGCCCGCGCATCGCGGACGTTACGAGGCGAACAAGCCGCCCCCGAAACAGATCAGCCCGACAACGAAGAAGAAAATGGGCGGCGCCCACTTATGCGAAACATACGCGAATTTTATAAAGGGGATGAGCAGCCCCAGTAAAACCCCCTCCAATCCGACCAGCACGTATGGGACGCTCAGACCTATGCCCTGTGAAATGTTGTGCAGCATTTGTGTAAAGAGCACGACGCCTGGAAGGCCGCACACGGCCAGCAAAACGAGATAGGACAACGAAGAGGCGCGAGGCTCTGTGAGCAAGAAGGAAGCACCCAACGCGATCAAACTAAAAATCAGAGGCCAAGTCAGGAGAAAGCCGCCTCCCGGTAAAGCGAGATTGACCGCCGCGGCGAGCGGCACCAGTGCGAGCAACGCCCCCGCGCTTCGTTCGTCTACCCGCATGCGGCGACCGGCAAGAATGTAGGTCGCCGATATGAGGGATACGGTTATCGCCGCCAAGCTCCATAAAAAGTAGACGACATTTCGGCCCGCCGCGGAAACTTGCGGCAGCGTCATTACCTGCTCCCATAACACCGTGGTCACAATCAACGCGCACGCGATGCTGAGGATGAACAGGCACATCCCGCGCACGACACCCGAAAGCGACAGGCGACCTGCTCTCAAACCGAGGGCCGCAACTCCCGCGGCCAGCAAAAGCAGAGTGACGGTCAGGGGGTGATTCCAGGTCTGAGGGTAGGAAAAAACTTTGAGCCCCAGAACGTCGAAGTAGACGACATCGGGGGCCTCGATATTTCTCAGATCCAGATTGCCGAAGTGCCGCGTCAGGGCCAGAGCGTATGTGCCGTGATGTTGGACGCTGCGCTCGTTGAGACGGGAGATGTCATCCTGCGGGCTATGGTAATTCGCGGCCTCGCCGACGTGCGCGAAATTCAGTCCGGCCAGCCCGGCCCTTTTAAAAACCGTGAGGTCTGTGTCGTTACCGAGTAATTTATAAAACTCACTCATCAGCGAATTTGTAAAAGGGTGCGGGGCGGCGCGTGAAAATTCTTTGACGAGCCTCCCGTTCGACCTGCTCGTTTCGAACATGAACACAGGCCCGCCGCTGCCTCGCGCCTCGAAGTTCAGCGCCAGCCCGACATCTTTCGCCCAGGCGTGTTCGCCGGCAAAGGCGTTGGCCCCGAGAAGTCCTAGCTCTTCGCCGTCCGTGAATAAAAAAATCACGTCGTTTTTCAGCGGCGGCCCGGCCTTCAAAGCCCGCAGGGTCTCCAGCAGAGTCACGACGCCCGACCCGTCGTCGCTGGCGCCGGGACTGCCGGGCACAGAGTCGTAATGCGCGGATAACATCAGCGCCCTGCCGCCGGGGGCGCTCCCCTCCAATCGCACCACGATGTTTTGCAGAGACGGCGCGGCGCCCGCCTCCGCGCTTTCGTTTCCGACCGGCGCGGTCTGAATATCCGGCGGGCCGTGCAGCCGCGACACCTGCCGCACGAGGTAATCGAACACCGCCTGGTGTTCGACCGAGCCGACCGGGTGAGGTCTTTGAGCTATCACCCGCAGGTGTTCGAGCGCGCGCGCCGATGCGAACTCCGTCGTCGGCGCGTCTTCGCCGATCGCCGCGGGCGGATTCATAAAGTAGAGCGTGAATGCAATCGCCCCGCACAGGAAACCGGCGGCCAACACGAACCTGACCAGATGGCTCCTCACTCCGGAGTCTGACTGCTCAGGCGCGTAATGTTTCATGGTGTGCGGGAATCCGTGCGCCTACTCGTATCTGAGCGCGTTGTTCGGGTCAACCTTCGTCGCCTTGTAAGCCGGGATAAAGCAGGCCACCATCGCTATCGCAATCAGCAGAAGCGCGAGTGCGATGAAGACCCAGATGTCGATCCCCGCGCTCCCGAACATGAACGAAGCGAGCAGCCGCCCGAAGGCGAAAGCGATGAGCAGCCCGACGACGACACCCACGACGACGATTAACATCCCTTCCTTCATGATCAACTTCAGGATGTCGCTCCGCTGCGCGCCGAGGGCGAGCCGGATGCCTATCTCGCGCGTCCGCCGACTCGTCGAGTAGTTGATGACGGAGAAAACCCCCACTACCGCCAACGACAACGCCAGCAGGCCGAACAGTCCCGTAATGGTCGAAGCTATGCGCAGCATGAGCAGCGACTCGGCCATGTAGTCGGACAGGGTCTTCACGTCGCGCAGGATCACGTTCTCCTCCAACGAGTTGATCTCGTTGCGCAGGGTCGGGAACATCGCCACAGCGTCGCCCTTCGTGCGCACGTGAAGCGCCATTCCGGGCGAAGGGTTTTGCAGGTACGGAAGATAAAAGAAGGGTGACGGCGCGTCCTGAAAGATGTAGACGGTCGCGTCCTTGACCACGCCGACCACCTCGATCTGACCCCTCTTCGAGCCTGAGATGGTGATCCGTTTCCCGAGCGCGTTCTGGCCGGGCCAGTAGCGGTGTGCCATCGTCTCGTTGATGATCGCCGTGCGCGACACCCCCTCCCTGTCCTGCTCGGTGAATTCGCGCCCGCCGATCATGGTCATGCCCATCGTTTTGAAGTAGTCGTTGGCGACGACGCCGAACAGCACGTCCATGCTCTCGTTGAGCCGGGGCGTGTAATTTTCGGCCCCGATGGTGGTGCGGCGTAAGCCCCCGCCGGAAGGGACCATGTCGGCGAGGCTGGCCGACTCGATGCCCGGCAGGGACCTGACGCGCTCAAGCACGCGGGTGTAGAACGAGACCTGCCGCGCGGTCTCCCGGCCGTCGAGGAACTCCGAGTCGGGCCTGACCGTCAGGACGTTGTTGATGTCGTAGCCGAGGTCAACCTGCTGCGCCCTCTGCAAACTTCTGATGAACAGGCCGGCGACGATCAGCAACAACAGCGAGGCGGCGATCTGCGTGATGACGAGAATATTTCTGATCCCGAACCGGCGCGAACCAGTCTGCGAAGCCGCCGACTCGTCCCTCATCGCCAGCATCAGGTCGGTCCGGCTGGCATGCAGCGCGGGCACCAGCCCGAACAGCAGGCTCGTGATCAACCCGACGAGAAATGTTAAGAGAATCACGCGCTGGTTGATGCCGATGTCGAGCGGGATGGGGATGTCTGACGGCGGCAGTAAAGTCGCCGCCAGTAGGTTGATGCACGCCGGGGCGATGAGAATGCCGATGACGCTGCCGAGCACGGCCAGCAGCATGCTCTCGATCAACAGCTGTCTGATCAGACGCGTTCGGCTCGCCCCGAGGGCGGTGCGGACGGCCATCTCTTTCTGCCGCGCGGTGGCGCGCGCCAGCAGGATGTTCGACACGTTGCTGCAAGCTATCAACAGAACCAGCGCGACCAAAACCAAGAACAGTCCCGCCAGCCCTGTCAGGACACTCCTCACCTCCGGCGAGACCCGCGAATACTGCTCACCGACGAGGCTGATCCTGCGCGGCGTCTCCTTGCGCTCTTTCCAGTCGTCGGGGTACGCCTGCGTCAGCTGACTCGCCAGAACGTTGAGCGACGCCTGTGCACGGCCTTCGTCCACGCCGGGCTTGAGGCGTCCCATGATTGAAAACTGGCGCGTGCTGCGTTCGGTGGTCAGCGCCGGCTCGAAGCCGACCTGCGCGTACATTTGCAGCGGGACGAAGATGCCCGGCGTGCGGCCGAGGTCGGTGCCGGTGAAGCTTTCGGGGGTGATGCCGATGACCGTGAAGCCGTTGTTGTTTATGAAGACGGTCTTATCGACCAGCGAGGGGTCGCCGTGGAAGCGCCTCTGCCACAGGCCGTGGCTGATGACGACGACGGGGTACGTGCCCGCCGTCTGGTCTTCCTCGGGCCGGAAGGTGCGACCGCGCGCGGCCTTGACGCCGAGCAGGTCGAAATAGTTCCCGCTCACCAGCAGACCGAAAGCGCGCTCCGTCTGATTCTCGTACCGGACGGTCGTGGAGATTTCGCTGAAGGCCGTCAGGGTTTCGAAGACATCGGTCTTGTCCCTGAAATCGACGAAGTCCGTGTACGAAGACGCGCTGTACTGCGACCCCGAGTAGTCGCTCGTGTAGAGGGAGACCAGCCGCGTCGAATTCCCGACGTTCAACGGCCGGAAGAGGACGGCGTTGACGAGACTGAAGACGGCGCTGTTGGCCCCGATGCCGAGCGCCAGCGAGAGCGTGATGGCGATGGTCAGCAGCGGTCTCTGTTTGAGGAGCCGGAAACCGAATTTAAGGTCTTGGGCTAATGTTCCCATGATCGTCTCCCAATGAAGAAATGCCGTCGGGGTATGTAGACTTCCAGACTCAAGAACGACTGTTCACGAAAACCCTGAAGGCGGCGGCGTCCGCACCCCGAGAATAGAAACGAAAGCGATATTTGCGGCGGGCCGCCGGACCCCGCGGCGCGCGGCGGACGAAACCGCCGTCAGCCAGCGCCGTAGATGAACTCTTTCTTGCCGAACAACCTCTCGGACGTGATGCCGCGTTCGCGGCAGGCCGCCATCAGCTTGTTCGAGGCCACGATGGGGTTCGAATCTTCGGTGTACTTGATACTCATGACGTAGTTCAGCCACGGCTCCTGCCCCATCGCGTAGACGTACACCTCCTTGCAGTTGAACTGCTTCACGAGCCCGTACCCGCGCTCGAAGTTCGACCCGTTGAGCCGCCGCGACTGATCCATCTTTCTGTCGATCTGTTTCGTCAGCAGCGGGCCGTAAAGCCACGTCAGCGGCGCGCCGTCGCACTCCATGCCAAGATATAGCACGTCGATGTCGCCGACGGCCCGGAAGATGTGTTCGTACAGCTTGGGCTCGATGTTGTTGGTGTCGGCGGCGAAGAGGAAGGTGTGATCCTTGAGGCGGATGAGGTGGGCCATCTTCGTCAGGATGTTGAGGTCGGTGTGCTCGCCCATGAACGGGAGGCCCGTGATGCTCCCGTCCTCGATCTCAAGCGTCTCCATCTCGCCGATCTCGAGGACGCTGTTGAAGCCGACTTGTTGCAGCACCAGCTTCATGGACGGGTCTTGGAGCGCGCCGCCGCCGCTGCGCGGGACGACCATGTGGCGAATCTTGCTTCGCAGTTGCAGCAGCGACTCGAACATGATGTGGTCCTGATGGCCGTGCGTGATGAGGACGTAGTCAATCACGTCCGGCAGGTCGAGGAACGTGTAGCGGTCGATCCCGTTTTCGTATTTATAACTGATCACGGGGTCGATCAGGATACTCACGTTCTTCGTTTCCAGCAGCACGCAGGCGTGGCCGAAATAGCGTACGCGGACGTGATCGCCCGCGTAGCGCAGGGTCTTCGGCGGCTCCTCTTCCGTGAGGAACGTGCGGAAGATCTCCTCGCCCGCCGCGTCGAGGTCGAGCAGCTCCCGCAGCTGGCCCAACGGCTGCGGCTCGTGTTTCATCCTGAACATCTCGTCAAGCCCGGCGTGATTCAGGGGCAGGTGCAGTTGCAAAGACTTGTTGTCCGGCAGGCGCGGGGTGCTCAACGCGAAGGCGCGGTGGTCCTGCTCGATGAGCGAAAGCAGCAAGCTCTGCGCCGCGGGGTTGTAGTACTCGCTCTTGTACAACAACCCTTCGATGAACCTCATCGAAGGGTTGTTGTTCAGGTCGTAGACCAACTCCAAGTAGCCCCTGAGGTTGGCCGGGACTTTCTCGTAGAGCGGCTCCAGCGAATAGCCCTTCGCCTCGGTGCGCAGCATCTCGTCGCACGCCTGGACCGACTCGGCGAAGGCGATCATCTGCGGGTTCTCCTTCACCGTGCGGTTGATCAGCGCCTTGATCTCGCTGACGCGACCGCCCTCGTAATCGATGAAGGGGCCACCCAGCATCGCCGGGTTTTTGACGGCGTTCGCGTGCACCTGCGGCGCGGCGACGTATGACTTCATGATCTTCAGGTGTGAGTTGACAATATTCATCGCCGCGGTGGCGGGCGCGATCAGGTGCGACCAGGCATACCATTGGTTGAACAGCGGCTCCACCTGCACGTTTTGCTTGAGGTAATATTTTGTGTCCGACATTTTTCTCTCCCCTAACTCAGATCAACTCAACGTTAATTCGCGCGAGTCTCGAACCGCGACGCACGTGCGCCGGCGCTCAACGCGAGGATTCACACTGCCGACGTGAGGGTTAGGGCGAGGCGCGTTTCTCGTTACGACACGAAGCCGTGACGTTCGGGCGCGCCTTCCGGCGGCGCCCTATGTTCCCACCTGCATCTCGGCGCCCGCATACTGATCCCGCACGCACTGCCCGCTATCGAGTTTGATGATTCGGTCGGCGATGTGGTAGTAGCGGTCGTCGTGGCTTATTACCAGCACGGTCTTGCCCTTACTCTTCAGCTCGGGCAACATCTGCGTGTAAAAGATGGATTTGAAGAGCGGGTCTTGGTCGGCTGCCCACTCGTCGAAGACGTAAAAGGGGCGATCCTCAAGGTAGGCGCCCAGCAGCGCCAGCCGCTTACGCTGCCCGTGCGAGACGGCGGTCGTGTTGAACATGCCGGACTCGACGCGGACGGCCTTGTCGAGGTGAAACTCCGTCAGGTACTCCTGCGCCCTCTTCTCCAGACTGGGGGTGTGCTCCCCCGGCAACCTTTTGAAGAGGTAGTAGTCGGAGAAGACCGCCGAAAAGCGCTGCCGATAATCGGCGCGGTTCGAGTCGTCGATGCGCTGCCCGTCCAGGCGAATCTCGCCGCCTTCGGGGAGGTAAAGGCCGGTGAGAATCTTGGCGAAGGTGGACTTGCCGCACCCGTTGCCGCCGATCACGAAGACCAGCTCGCCCGCGTACAGGGTGAGGTTGAGCGGCCCGAGCGTGAAGGTCGTGTCGTCCTTTTCGCTGCGGTACGAGTGCGTGACGCCGTCGAACTCCAGGCGCCGCCAGCCGGGCTTCTGAGGCGCGCTCGCGTCCCTCTCTTTGGTGTCGGATTCGAGCGAGAGGCCCAACTCCTCGATCCTTTGGAACGACACCTTCGCCTGACTGAACGCGGGCATGGTTCCCAAGAGCATGCCGATGGGACCCATGATGTACAGGATGATCAGCAGGTAGCCGGTCATCGACGCGGGGCTGACGTGCATGTAGAGCGGCAGGATGAAGAGCATGATGCCGATGAATGCGAAGTAGAGCATGCGCCCCCACACGTCCGCGACAGCGAAAATGCTGGAGGCGCTGACGACGTAGCCGCTCATCCTCTGGGAGGACGCTTCTAGGTCCTGATAGAAGAAGACTTCGCCGCGCGTGCGGTTGAGCTTCAGCTCCTTGTTGCCGTCGGCGAGCGCGCGGAAGTTCGACATCAGGGCGTCGGCCTCTTTGCGTCCGAGGCGCTGATAAGTCATGCCCCTTCCGACCGCTAGGCGGTAGCTGGTGACGCCCGCCCCGATTAACACGAACAGACCCAGCAGCAGCCAGCCCGACAGCCACCAGGCGTACGCCAGGCACGCCATCACGGTCGCGATGTTTATGCAGATTAGCGGGAGGCTGATGATGGCGGTGGAGATTGACTGCGCGTCACCCGTCAGGCATTGCAGGACGCGGGGCGTGCCCGCCTCCTCGACCTTCCGCAGCGGGGTCTTCAGGATCTGCCTGCTCAGGGTCATACGCATGTTGACGATGACCCTCTGCGAGACCCGGATCAATAACATCTGCGAGAGGATGTTGCTCGCCAGCACGAGCAGGCACAGCCCCCCATACGCGTAGAGCAAGTCCGGGCGCCCGACGCCTCCCGAACTTATGGAGGCGTGAATGAGGGCGATGACGCCGGCGTTGGACAAGCCGCCCACGATGCCTGACAGTGCGATGAACACCATCGCGCCGGTCGAGTTGCGAATAATAAATCTCAGAATCTTCATGTGTTTTCCGTGGGAGTCCAGAGGTTCTGCAACATCACGCGGAACCGAGAGGTCGGCGACCTTCGGCTTCGCCGAATCTTAAGACCGCTGCTTAAGATTCGAGCGGCGTGAAAAGCTCGGTCATGGCGACGAGAATCTTCCTCGGCCCCTCGTACGACTCGCGGCTGTGCGAGACGAGCATGTTATCGATCAGCAACACGTCTCCCTTCTGCCATGGGAAACGGACGCCGACCCGCGCGTAGGCCCCGCGTATCGAGTCCAAGACTGAATCTTCAATCGGCGAGCCATCTCCGTAGTACGTATTAAACGGGAGTTCTGCTTCGCCGAACTCGGACAGCAGGCTCTCGCGCAAGACAGGCTCGACACTCGTGATGTGGAAAAACGCCGTGTGCTCGAACCACACCGACTCCCCGGTTTTCGGGTGGGCGACGATGGGGTCGAAAACCTGCCGCGTCCGCAGCTGGTTCTCTCCCTTCCACTCGCAGATGATCGACGCCTTACGACAATACTCCTCGACCTCTTCCGGGTTCGTGGTCTGGAAGGCGGTCTGCCAGGGAAGCCCTAGGCCGTGTCCGTAATTACGAACGTACATGACCCGCTTCTCGATAAAGCGCTCCCTTATTTCCGGCGCGAGCAGCCCTAACACTTTGCGGCAGTCGGCAATCGGCGTCGCCCCCATTTTGTCCGGCGGTAACATACAAAAGAACCAGAGTTTCATCGGCCAGCTGCGCGTATACGACTGCTCGTTATGAAAATGGATGAACTGGTCTGCGGGATGCTCGGTCGAGGTAAAGACCCCTCTCTTTACCTCTGTGCGCGGAGACGAACGTTCGCCGTATGGCAACAACGTCTGCGAGACTGATCGGACAAACTGTTCGAAGCCGGAGACGGTGTCGAGGTTGAACCCGCGGAACAGGATCGCACCGTGCCTGAGCAGTTGCCCCTCGATCATCGCCCGCCCCTCGCGCGCCCACGCCACTAGGTTCAGCCCCTCCACCTCCGGCTCCAT
>JBGTBQ010000123.1:0-17886 GCA_041749275.1 Pyrinomonadaceae bacterium
GGCCGCAGTCGGGGCGGGGACCTCAGGCGCCAGCCAGGTGCGGCTCGCGAAATAGGCAGCGGCGCCAGCGACGAGCGCGAGCAGGACGACGAGGATCCAGCGGCGCGGGCCCGCCATCTTCAGCAATCGCGCGCCAGGCGCGCGAGATGAGAGCGGAAGTCTTCCGCGTTCACGAATCCGACCAGGCGGAACGGCCGGCACTCACGGCCCTCGGCATTGAAGAAGGCGGTGGTCGGTGGGCCGTAGACGCCGAAGCGCCGGAACAACGCCTGGTCAGCTTCGTTGTTTGCGGTCACATCCGCCTTGAGCAGGACGAAGCCGGAGAGGTCCGATCGCACTGCAGGCACCGAGAAGGTGTATTTCTCCATCTCCTTGCAGGAGACGCACCAGTCCGCATAAAAGTCGAGCATCGCGGGCTGGTTTGCGGCCTTGGCCGCCGCGAGTTCGCGGTCGAGGTCCTCGATGGAAGCGACCATGCGGAACGGCAGCGATTCCACGTCCGCTGAAGACGTCGCACCGCCGAGGCCGGGCAACGCCACGCCGCGCAGCGGCTGCAGGGGGTCATGACCGCCGGCCGCTGCGCCGAACATCATGATGACGCCCCAGACAATGGCCGCGAGGCCAAAGCCCTTAGACACCAGGCGGGACGCATCCGAGCCGGCAGCCGTGCGGCCAAAGCCGCCGAAGTAGTAGCCGGCGACGATCACGAGCAGCGCCCAGAGCGCCAGTGTCAGCGAGCCCGGCAGCACGCGCTCGAGCATCCAGACTGCGACCGCAAGGAAAAGCACGCCGAACAAGGCCTTGACCGTCGTCATCCAGGCTCCGGCATGCGGCAGGAAACGGCCGCCCGCGACTCCCACCAGTAGGAGCGGGGCGCCCATGCCGATGCCCATGGCAAACAGCGCGAGTGAACCGCGCAGGACATCGCCGGTCTGGCCGATCACGGCCAGGGCAGCGACCATGGGCGGCGCGACGCAGGCCGTCACGACCAGGGCCGACAGCGCTCCCATGATCGCGGTGCCGACGAGGCTGCCTGACTTCTGTCGGCCCGACACGCCGGCGAGGCGAGTCTCGAGGGCTGCCGGAATCTTGAGGTCGAAGAGTCCAAACATCGCGAGCGCGAGGACCACGAACAGCGCGGCGAAGGTAATGATGATCCAGGGTTGCTGGAAGAAGGCCTGGGCCTGCTGGCCCGCGGCAGCAAATGCGGCACCGGCCGCCGTATAGGTCAGGGCCATGCCCAGCACGTAGACCACCGACAGCAGGAACGAGCGCCGCGGCGTCGCGGCCGCACCCTGGCCGGCGATGATGCCCGACAGGATCGGGATCATCGGCAGTACGCAAGGCGTGAATGCGAGCAGGAGGCCGAATCCGAAAAAGCTCGCCATGACCACGAGCAGGCTGCCGTCAGCGATCAATCCAGACAGGCGGTCCTGCTCGGAGACCATGGGCGTCGCTTCGCGCGGCGAGGCCGTGCCGGGCGGCGGCATCGTGATCGTCACCGTCCGGGTGACGGGTGGGTAGCACAGGCCAGCGTCCGCACAGCCCTGGTAGCTCACCTCGAGCTCGAAACTCGAGGCGCCCTCCGGCCGCGTGACCGGCACCGTTGCGGTCAATAGGTCGTAATAGACCTCGACGTCGCCGAAGAACTCGTCGGTCTTCTTCTTGCCGTTCGGCATCGCGATCTCGCCGAGCACAATGCCCGGCGTCGCCGTTTTCACCGAAACGCGGTGCCGATAGAGGTAGTAGCCGGGCGCAACCTGCCAGTCGAGCAGCACGCGGTCGCCGCCGTCGGGCATTGCCGTCAAGACAAAAGCCTGGTCGACGGGCAGGAACTGGTCTTCGTTGGAAACCGGGCCAAGGAGGCCCTGGGCGGAGACGGCACCCGAAATCGCGAGGCCGAAGAGGCAGATCAGCAGCCTGAATTTCTTCATTGCGGCCGAGAGGTTAGCGGCCCGATGGTCACTTGTCGCGACGGCCTGCCCGTTTTCCGCATCTCCATGCCGTCGGGCCCCGGAGACACTGCAAAATATATGTTTATATTCATCAAGTTGTGCGGTCTTATCACTCGACCACCGAGAGTGCTTGAATTTGCAGCAATGATCCCTATCATTAGCACCCGTCAGGCCCGAGTGCTAACGAATTCCCAAGGAGTGTTTATCCATGAAGATCCGTCCGCTTCATGATCGAGTGATCGTCAAGCGCGAAGAAGAAGAGCGCAAGTCCCCTGGCGGCATCGTAATCCCGGATACCGCCGCGGAAAAGCCGATCCGAGGCAAAGTCGTCGCCGTCGGCAAGGGCAAGGTCCTGGAAGACGGCAAGGTCCGTCCGCTCGACGTGAAGGTCGGCGACAAGATCCTGTTCGGCAAGTACGGCGGAAACGAAGTCAAGGTCGACGGCGAAGAGCTCCTCGTGTTGCGCGAGGAAGACATCATGGCCGTCATCGAAAAGTAATCCAGAGGACCACGAATCATGGCAGCCAAGGAAGTCAGATTTTCGGACGACGCGCGGACCCGTATGGTGCGCGGCGTCAACCTGCTCGCGAACGCCGTCAAGGCGACGCT
Source organism: Pyrinomonadaceae bacterium (assembly GCA_041749275.1). Taxonomy (GTDB): domain Bacteria; phylum Acidobacteriota; class Blastocatellia; order Pyrinomonadales; family Pyrinomonadaceae; genus JBGTBQ01. Next base: position 2,565 of record JBGTBQ010000123.1, read on the forward strand.
CGGCCCCAAGGGCCGCAACGCCGTGCTCGAGAAGAGCTTCGGCGCCCCGACCATCACGAAGGACGGTGTGTCGGTCGCGAAGGAAATCGAGCTGAAGGACAAGTTCGAGAACATGGGCGCGCAGATGGTGAAGGAAGTCGCGTCCGCCACGTCGGACGAGGCCGGTGACGGCACGACGACCGCGACCGTGCTCGCCCAGGCGATCATCCGCGAGGGCATGAAGGCCGTCGCTTCGGGCATCAACCCGATGGACGTCAAGCGCGGCGTGGATCTCGCCGTCATTGCGGCCGTCGAGGAGCTCAAGAAGATCTCCAAGCCCTGCAAGGACTCGAAGGCCATCGCCCAGGTCGGCACGATCTCGGCGAACAGCGACGAGGCGATCGGCAAGAAGATCGCCGATGCGATGGAGAAGGTCGGCAAGGAAGGCGTGATCACCGTCGAAGAGGGCTCGGGCCTCGAGAACGAGCTCGAGGTCGTCGAGGGCATGCAGTTCGACCGCGGCTACCTGTCGCCGTACTTCATCAACAACGCACAGAACCAGACCAGCGAGCTCGAGAGCCCGTACGTCCTGCTGTACGACAAGAAGATCTCGAACATCCGCGAGATGCTGCCGCTGCTCGAGGGAATCGCGAAGGCGGGCAAGCCGCTGCTCGTGATCGCCGAGGACGTCGAGGGCGAGGCACTGGCAACGCTGGTGGTGAACACCATCCGTGGCATCGTGAAGGTCTGCGCGGTCAAGGCGCCGGGCTTCGGCGACCGCCGCAAGGAAATGCTGAAGGACATCGCGATCCTCACGGGTGGCACCGTGATCGCGGAGGAAGTGGGCCTGTCGCTCGAGAAGGCGACGCTCAACGACCTCGGCAAGGCCAAGAAGATCGTCGCCGAGAAGGAAAACACGACGATCATCGACGGCGCGGGCAAGTCCGGCGACATCAAGGCGCGGGTCGACAACATCCGCCAGCAGATCGAGGACGCCACGTCCGATTACGACAAGGAGAAGTTGCAGGAGCGCGTCGCGAAGCTCTCCGGCGGCGTCGCCGTCATCAAGGTCGGTGCGGCCACCGAGATCGAGATGAAGGAAAAGAAGGCCCGCCTCGAGGACGCGCTGCACGCCACGCGCGCGGCGGTCGAGGAGGGCGTGGTTCCGGGTGGTGGCGTTGCGCTGGTCCGTGCCCAGAAGGCACTCGACAAGCTCACGGGCATCAACGAGGACCAGAACGTCGGCATCCGCATCCTGTCCCGCGCGATGGAGGAGCCGCTCCGCCAGATCGTGCAGAACGCGGGCAAAGAGGGCGCGGTCATCGTCGAGAAGATTCGTGAGAACAAGAAGGAGTCTTACGGCTACAACGCGGCGACCGAGCAGTTCGAAGACCTCGTTGAGTCCGGCGTCATTGACCCGGCGAAGGTCACGCGGACGGCGCTCCAGAACGCGGCTTCCATCGCCGGCCTGATGCTGACGACCGAAGCACTCGTCTCGGAGATTCCCGAAGACGACAAGACCCCCGCGATGCCCGGCGGCATGGGCGGCGGCATGGGCATGTAAGACGCCCGCGGCCTGAAAGACAAAGCGGGGGCGCTCGGCATCGAGCGCCCCCGCTTTTCTTTTCAGATTTTATTCGCCTGTCTCAGAAACGCGCTTCGATGACGCCGTCTTTGTTCGTGCCGTGTCGCGCCGTGAGCTGCGGGTAAGGGGCGTGCTCGGCCTCCGCGTCTCCGAGGTTGAGTAACTTTTCCGCCTCGTTGATGGCCTCTTCTTCGCCTTCGATTTCGACAAAGAGGCCGAACGGCAGTTCGTCAAGGACGACCTCCGCCCCACCGACGTGCCATGTCCCCCGCCGCTTCTCGTAGACGAGCGCGCGCCGGTAGCCGAGCGCTTCGAGGATCGCCGCGAGCGCTTCCGCGTCGCTCACCTCGGTCTCATCCTCACGCTGATGTTTAATCGGCGAATCGGACAGGGTGCGCTCCTTAAACGTAAGGATGGCGCGTTCGCCCACGCGCCGCAGGCGGAGCACACGCCGTCGCGGATCGAGGCCGGGGCCGTCGTAGATCGTGTTCTCCTCGAACACGACCGCCCCCCTCTCAACCGCGCCGATTTCCGACAGTCGCCGCCGCAGGCTCTCATGCTGGCCCTGCGCCAGACGGTATTTCTTCTCAATTTCAACGCCCATAAAGAAGCGGTCAGCGGTCAGCTCTCAGCAGTCAGCTAAAATCTTTGGGGTGATGTTATAGAACAAACGTTGAAAGGATGCCACTCAAGATGAGTCTGCTTTTGAAGCTGAATGCTGATCGCTGAAGGCTGAGAGCTATTACGCCTGCCGCACCCAGCGCCAGATTTCCGGGATGGTCGCGCGCTTGCCGTACATGAGCATGCCGACGCGGTAGATGCGCGCGGCGATCCAGACCATCAGAACGACCGTGGCGAAGCCGATGGCGAGCGAGAGGGCGATCTGCCAGAACGGGGGCGTTTCGGTGACGATGCGGACGAGCATCGTGATTGGCGAAAAGAGCGGGATCATCGAGACCCAGAAGGAGAAATCAGAGTTGGGGCTGCGGATGACGGGAAACGCCAGATAGATACCGATGACGGGCAGAAAGCTCACGGTCACGATGATCTGGCTCGCCTCTTTCTCGGTGGTCACGATGGCGCCGATGACGGCGTAGATCGTCGCATAGACGTAGAAGCCGAGCATGAAGAAGAGAATCGCATAGACGAAGTTTAGCAGCGGTATCGTCGGGAGCGAGATTTCGCTGCCCCACATCGCCGCCGCGCCCGCGCCGTAGAGCGTGACCGCCAGAAGCATGAGCGCCCAGACGGCGAACTGCGTGAGCGCGACGAGCGAGACGCCGACGAGTTTTCCGACCATGAGCGGAAAGGCGCGCACCGACGAGAAGAGCACTTCGACGATGCGCGTCGTCTTCTCTTCGACGACCGCTGAGAGGATCACCTGCCCGTACATCAAAATTGCGATGAGGATGAACGAGCCGACGCCTACGGCGAGAAAGAATCCGCTGCCCCCTGAGTCGCGCTCTTCGCCGCCTTTGGTGACGCGCGCCGTCTCCATCCTGACTTGGCGTGAAAGCTCGGCCACGCGGCGCTGGTCAATGTTCTCGTCGCGCATCCGCTGCTCGATGACGGCGCGACTAATCCTGCTTTCAAGCATCCCGCTGGTGAACACATCGCCTGTGTTGCGCGCGTAGAATTCCGCCTCGCCACGTTCGAGGATGTCCGCGGGCAAGATCAGATAGGCGTCCAACTCCTCTCGCAACACGCGCTCGTTCAGGCTCTTCTTGATCTCGGCGAGCGACCCGCCGACCGGCGCCTGCTCTATCTCGAAATGTGTTTGTAGCGCGGCGGCGGCTTCCATCTGTTGCTGCTGGCTCGTTTCCATTCTGCCGGCAACGGGCGCGCTCTCCGTGGCGCGTGCGTCTTTGTCTCCGCCCTGCATGAGAGACTCGCGGACGTGTGCGTACAGTCGCCCCGTCTGGTCAACGACGGCGATGCGTGTCGCCCCGCCCGTCTTCAGCGTGAAGAGGAGACCCGGCACGACTAATAAGACGGCCATGAAAACAGGCGCGAGCAGGGTGGAGATGATGAACGCCTTGCCGCGCACGCCCTCGACATACTCGCGCTTGATGACCGCCAGCGTCTTCCTCATCCGTCCTCCCCGACCTTAGCGATAAAGATGTCATGCAGGCTCGGCTCCACGCGCTCGAATTTCGAGACGTTCACGCCGTGCTCGACCAGCCGCCGGAGTAACTCTTGTGAGTCGGCGCCGTCGGCGAGCAGCACCTCTTCAAAGTCGCCGCGAGGCACGACGCGCGCTACCAGCCGCCGGTCTTCGAGCACTTCCCCGGCGTCCTCGGCGCGCAGCGCAACGGCGTTGCGCCCAAAACTCTGCTTGACCTCGCGCAGGCTTCCCTCAAGAAGTTTCCGCGAGCGGTTTATCAGGCAGATGTCGTCGCAGATGTCTTCGGCGACGCCCATCTGATGCGTCGAGAAGATGATGGTCTTGCCGGCGGCCTTGAGTTCGAGCACGATGCCCTTCAGGAGTTCCGTGCTAACCGGGTCGAGGCCGGAGAATGGTTCGTCGAGGATGATAAGGTCGGGGTCGTGCAGCACGGCGACGATGAATTGGATTTTCTGCTGCATCCCCTTCGACATCTCCCCGGCCCTCTTGTTCTTCCAATCGGAAAGTTTTACCTTGTCGAGCCAGCGGTCAATCACCTCGTCCGCCCGGCGCGGATGGAGGTTCTTCAGTTCGCCAAAAAAGCGGAGCTGTTCGCCCACCTTCATCTTCTTGTAAAGCCCGCGCTCCTCCGGGAGATAGCCGGTGCGTTCACGCGTCATCTCGCCGACGGGTTGACCGAACAGGCTGACCGTCCCCTCGTCGGGGGCGATGATGCCGACGATCATGCGGATGGTCGTCGTCTTCCCCGCCCCGTTCGGCCCGAGCAGGCCGAAAATTCTGCCGGCGCGGACGCGCAAGCTAAGGTTGCTGACGGCGGTGAAATCGTCGAATCTTTTCGTGACGTTCTCGAGTTGGAGCGTGACGCCGTTTTCGTCTGTGGGTTGAATTATCGGCCTCCGGCGGGCAACCCTCTCGCCGCGCGGCGCGCATCTCAAGGGTCGGAATTCAATTCGTCAAAGCGAGAGTAATACGGGGCGTGACTTGCGAAAGTTCTTCGCCCGCGCGCCCATCATGCGGTCGTGAGATCGCGCCGTAAAGCTCTCGGATTGCGATCCGCGCGTGCTAAGATTCCCTCGTCCGTCCTCTTTTGCGAGTTCATTCTATGCTGTCCGTCGTTCCCCAGTTTGGAAAGCTCCCCGCGTTGCTCGCGTGTTGCTGCCTGTCCGTTATCGCCGTCGTCGCACAGGAAGCGACGCCTACCCCCGCATCCACTGAATCGGAAGAAGTCATTCGCATCACTACCGAACTGGTGCAGACGGACGTAATGGTCTTTGACAAGCAAGGCAAGTTCGTTGATGGGTTGAAGGCCGACCAGTTCGACCTTCGCGTTGATGGGAAGCCGCAGGCGATCACCTTCTTCGAGCGCATCAAAGCGGGAGCCGTGGACGAGGACGCGCAACTCGCGGCGGCGCGGGGCGGGGCGATGCGGCGCGAAGGCGACAAGATGGGCGCCGCGCTCCCGCTCGACCGGGGGCGCACGGTCTTCTTCTTCGTTGACGACATACATCTCTCTCCCGACAGTCTGGCGCGCGTGCGGAAGACGCTGCTCGTATTTATTGAGAACGAGATGGGGCAGAACGACGAGGCAGCGATCATCTCGGCGACGGGCCAGCCCGGTTTTCTCCAACAACTGACTGGCGAGAAAATCGTACTTCGCGCGGCGGTCGCCCGCCTCATGCCCCGGTCTTTCGCAGTCCGCGATCTACAGTCGCCGCCAATGACCTCGGCGCATGCGCTCGCTATCGAACGTCTTGACAACTCCGTCCTCGACTTTTTCATCGAGGCGTTGCAGCGTGAGACGCCACAGCTTACGCGTGCGAGCGCCGAGCAGGCCGTCATGCAGCGCGCCCGTAGCATTCTCGCGCAGACAAACTATTTCGCCGACGGCACTCTTATCTCGCTCGAAAACGTCGTGCGTGGTTGCGCGCCGCTCCCCGGTCGCAAACTCGTCTTCTTCATCTCGGATGGCTTCCAGTTAGACGAGCGCAACGGCAACGCCAAAGACCGCCTTCAGCGCATCACCGACGCGGCGGCCCGCTCCGGGGTCGTGATTTATTCGGTCGGCGCTCAGGGGTTGACGAGCGGAACGCTTGACGCCACCACGCAGGGAAACTTTGACCCTTCGGGGCGACTGACATCAACCGACTTATCGGAACTACGCAACTCGCAGGAGCCACTCTCCGTGCTCGCCGCGGACACGGGCGGACGGGCGCTGCTCAACACGAATGCGTTCGAAGCGGCGGTGGGGAAAGCGCTTGAAGAGACCTCCGTCTATTATCTGCTCGCGTGGAAGCCCGAAGGCGCCGCGACGAACGCCCCGAAGTTTCGCCGCATCGAAGCCAGCGTCAAAGGGAAGCCCGATTTGCGCGTTATCGTGCGACGCGGTTTCTTCGACTCGCCCCTACCGGAACGGCCCGCCGCGCCACCGAAAAAGAACAATAAAAAAGAGTCAGCCCCCGCGCCACGCCCCATCCCGATGGCGGAGAAAGAACTCTTTGGCGCACTCACTTCGCGCCACCCGCGCGTATCCCTCCCGACTTCGCTGACGCTCGGCTACATTAGCACTTCCGGTCAGGGCACCGTCCTGACTGTTTCACTGGGCGTTGAACGTGAGCTGCTCGAACAGCTTGCGGTCAGCTCGAAAGGCGAAGCGCGCGTTGATATCGCCGGAGCAGTTTACAACGACAAGGGCGATACCCTCTCCGTGTTCAGGCAGGAATTGAGCGTTAGTCCTTCGCCGGCGCAGAGCAATCGTCACAGCATTCTCTATAACCACACGCTACGCCTTACTCCGGGACTCTATCAGGTGCGCGTGGCGGCGCTCGAACTAAAGACCAGACGCACCGGAAGCGCGTCGGAATGGATCGAAATCCCTTCACTCGGCAAGGGGGAATTCTCGATGAGCAGTCTTTTCGTCGGCGAGCGCACCCCGACCACGGTCGTGCCTTCCATGGACTCGCTCGCGGGCGAGAGCGTGCTGATTAGCGTTGACCGGCGCTTCAATAAAAACTCCTTCTTGCGCTTCCTGACTTTCATCTACAATGCGACCGGCGGCTCGAACTCTCCGCCCGACGTGGCGTTGCAGGTGCAAATGTTCCGCGATGACCAGCCAGTGTTCACCGCTCCGCTCAACAAGCTCAAAACGGCTGGGGTCGCCGATCTTTCGCGCATCCCTTACGCCGCGGAGCTTCCCCTCACAACCTTCCCGCCGGGCCGCTACGTGCTGCAAATCACGGCCCTCGACCGCATCAGAAAGGCAACCGCCAACCGCCGCGTCAAATTTGTTGTTGAATGAGAGACGGTTGACGGCTTCACTTCAGAAACCAGAGGCGTTATCTTTCTTCCCGGTCTTGGACTGAGACTGTCGCTTGTTCACCAACGCGACCGGTTTCAAGCGCTCCATTATTTCAGCCCGCTTCAGGAGAAGGATATGCTTGAGATTATTCTGCTTATTTTCCTCACCCGGCGAATCGGCGAGATTGTCGAGGAGAAGGGACGCAAAGGCGGCTGGTATAAAGTGTTGACCGTCGTGCTCTGGATTGGCGGAGAGGTTATCGGCGCCGTCATCGGCGCGATTGTGGCGGGCGTCAGCGGCTCCAGCGAGTTTCTGATTTACGTCTTCGCCCTACTCGGCGCCGGGGTAGGCGCCGGCTTATCGTTTATCATCGCCAAAAGCCTCTCGCCAGTCGTTTACAATGCGCCGCCTCCGCCGCCTACATTCGGCTGAGAGCGGCGCTTCACCGACTTAAACCGCGCCGTGCTTAAGGCTCAAGCTCGATCCGCCGGGCCGAGATGATCTGCTCGAAGGAGCGAAGTTCAGCGAGCGTGGCTTCGTCGAGCGGCGCGTCCGTTTCGATGACGGCGATGGCCTCGCCGCCGCGCGCGCGCCGACCGAGGTGGAAGTTGCTGATGTTGACTCCCCGCTCGCCGAGCGTGGAGCCGAGGCGTCCGATGACGCCCGGCACGTCGCTGCTCCGCGTGACGAGCATGTTGCCCGCCGGGATGACCTCGACGCGGAAACCATCCAGCTCCGTGATGCGCCCGTCGCCGCGCTGTCCGAAGAGCGCCCCCGCCGCCGTTCGCTCGCCCGTAGTCGTCAAGACGCGCGTGCGGATGGCGGGCGTCATATCGCCCGCCCCCCCGCCCCGCTTGTAGGTGTCCGTGACCGCGATGCCGCGCTCGCCGGCGATGAGAAGCGCGTTGACGGCGTTCACACGCGCGCTCATGTTCTTCAACAGCCCGGCCAGAAATGCACGAGTCACAGGCGCGGCATTCATCCCCGCCACTTCGCCCGCATACTCGATGGCGACTTCGCGCACGGGTTCGTCAATGAGTTGCGCCTGAAAACACCCCAGCCGCTCGGCCAGATCGAGGTAAGGCTGGAGCGCGGACAATTCCTGCGCGCCAACCGACGGGACGTTGACCGCCCCTCGCAGCGCCCCTGTCAAAAAGAAGTCCCGCATCTGCTCCGCCACCGTTAGCGCAACGCCCTCCTGAGCTTCGCGCGTCGAAGCGCCGAGATGCGGCGTGACGATGACCTCTTCGAGCGAGAGAAGCGGGTGGTCAGCGGGCGGTGGCTCCGCCTCGAACACGTCGAGCGCCGCGCCCGCAACCCGTCCTTCTCTAATCGCCGTGTATAGCGCGTGCTCGTCAACTAGCCCTCCGCGCGCGCAGTTGATGACGCGCACGCCCTGCTTCATCAGCGAGAATTCGCGCGCGCCGATGATCCCCTTCGTCTCCGGCGTGAGCGGCGTGTGCACGGTCAGGAAGTCCGCGCGCGCGCAGACATCTTCGAACGAGGCCAGCTCAATCTCCGAATCGCGCGCCTGCTCTGGCGCAACGAACGGATCGAAGGCGACGACTTTCATATCAAAGCCACGCGCGCGGCTCGCCACGACGCGCCCGATGCGGCCCAGCCCGACAATGCCCAGCGTCTTCCCGCGTAGCTCGACGCCGACGAACTTTTTGCGCTCCCACTGCCCGCTCTTCAAACTAGCGTCGCCCTGTGGCACACGCCGCGCGAGCGCCAGCAATAGCGCGAGAGTGTGCTCGGCGGTCGTCATCGTGTTGCCGTCCGGCGCGTTCATCACGACGATGCCGCGCGTAGTCGCCGCCGACACCTCAATGTTGTCCACGCCGACGCCCGCGCGCCCTATCGCACGAAGGTTGCCGGCAGCCTCCATCACCTGCGCGGTCACCTTCGTCTCACTCCGCACGACGAGGCCGTCGGCGTCGCGCAACGCCTCACACAGCGCGTCGCCCTTGAGACCGGTCTTCTTCTCGACCGTGAAGCCCGCTTCTCTGAGCGGCGCCAGACCGCCTTCGTTTACATCGTCGGCGACAAATATTTTGATGTCAGTCATAATGATAATCGGCAGTAGGCAGTCAGCCACCGAGCAGTTCTCTTCACTGCCCGCGGCCTCCTGCTTACTTGTTTTCACATCGGGCCGCCCGTGTCGCTGCCATCGGCGCGACCGCCCCCCTCGGTTGTCGGCTTCGGCGAGGAGCCTTCGAGCGGGCTGCTGCCAGAACCTGCGCCGCTTCCCGTTGATACTTTTTCGCCCTCTTCCACGTCGCTCAGTGTCTCGCTGCTCGTCGCCTCCGCATCGCGCTTCGGCGTCCTTTCGCTCGCGGTTTCGGCGCCCGCCTCGGTCGAGACCGTGCCGTCTTTTCTTTCTTCCATTTTGTTCCTCCTTACAGAAGCAAGTAGATTGATGTTAGCAGAGACATCACCGTCGCCGCATAGACGCCCGCCAGCACATCGTCGGCCATGATGCCTAAACCCGATTCAAGCGCTTCAAGGCGGCGAATCGGGTATGGCTTCCAGATATCGAACACGCGAAAAGCGAGGAATCCGGCGAGGAGCGCCCACGCTCCCATCGCCCGCGGCACGAACAGAAAGGTAATTAACTGCCCCGCCACTTCGTCAACGACCACAACGCCGGGGTCTTTCCTCCCCAGCAGCGCCTCGGAGCGCGTAGCCGCCCACGTTCCCGCAAGCGTAATCGCAATAATCATCAACAACTCGAAGGTCATGCGGAAAGCTTCGAGCGGCGGCAGCGCCATCCCGCGCGCGGTCGCGCCCGCAAAGACCTCGATGCTCGCCCACTGCACGAATACATAAATCCCGACGCCGACCGCCGACCCCCACGTTCCCGGCGCGATTGGGATGAATCCAACTCCGCACGTAGCGACCGCGAGCGCGATATAGTCCCGCGCTCTTCTCCTCCGCGGCGCGCGCTCGATAAAAGCGTGCGTGACGACGGGCGGATTGAGTGCGTCGCTGGACTCTTTGACGACAGGCATAAACAAGCGGTCAGCTATCAGCCAGAGAAGTAGCCCGATTGGTGACGGCGGAATGCTTAGACAATCTGTCCGACGAGGTCGTACTGTTGCGCCTCTGTAATCAGGATGTTGACGAAGTCTCCATGCTCCACCGAGCAGCCTTCGGGCGCGTCGTTGATGAGCACGCACCCGTCAATGTCAGGCGCCTGCGTTTCCATCCTCCCTTGCCAGAGCAGGTCAGTCTCTTTCGATGGGCCTTCAAACAACACACGCACGGTCTCGCCGACGCGCGCTCGATTCTTCTTGAGCGAGATGCGGGCCTGCTCTTTCATCAAGCGAGTGCGCCGCCGGTTCGCCACCTTCGCCTCGACTTTATCAGGGAGTTCGAAAGCGGGTGTGCCTTCCTCGTCCGAATAGGTGAACACGCCCACGCGGTCGAATTCGACGGCGCGGACGAAGCCGAGCAGCTCGTTGAAGTCCTCCTCCGTCTCGCCGGGAAAGCCGGTGATGAAAGTCGTGCGGACGGTGACGCCGGGCACGCGCTTCCGCACGCGCGCGATCAGGCGTTCGAGAGAGGCGCGCGTGCCCCCTCGACGCATGAGCTTCAAGACGTTGGCCGAGGCGTGCTGGAGCGGCAGGTCGAGATACTTGACCGCCTTCGGCTCCTCCGCCAGCACGTCAAGAAAGGCGTCGCTGATGTGCGTCGGGTAGGTGTACATGACGCGCACCCACTCGATGCCTTCGAGCCGGCACAGCTCGCGCATGAGGTGCGCGAGGGCGTCCGGTTCGCCGAGGTCTTCGCCGTAGCGCGAGGAATCCTGCGCGACGAGGATGATCTCTTTGACGCCGCGTCCGGCCAGCGCACGGGCCTCGGCCACGACCGAACCGAAGCGGCGACTGCGAAAGTGGCCGCGCATCTGCGGGATAAAGCAGAAGGCGCACGGGCGGTCACAGCCTTCGGCAATCTTCACGTAGGCGAAGTGTCCGGGCGTGGCGAGCACGCGCGGCGTGGATTCGTCGTAGAGGTAGGTCGCGCTCTGGTTGCCCAGCGGGAGCACGGGCAGCGAGCGCGTGTTCACCCGCTCGTCGCAAACGGTCGTGATGTCATTGATCTGGCTCGTGCCGATGAAGGCGTCAACTTCCGGCAGTGCCGCCCGCAACTCATCACGGTAACGCTCGACCAAACAGCCCGCGACGACCACCCGTTTGCAACTGCCGTCCGCCTTCAACCGACTCGCTTCCAGAATCGCGTCAATGGATTCCTTCTTCGCAGCATCAATAAACCCACACGTATTCACTACGAGCGTCTCGGCCTCGCCGGCGTCGCTTGTAATCTCATAGCCCTTTTCCTTGAGCTGCCCCATCATCACCTCGCTGTCAACGAGGTTCTTCGGACATCCCAGACTGATAAAACCCACTTTTTTCATAGTCAAAATAAATTTTGAGTCAAGAGTGACAAGCAACAGATTCGCATTCTATTTCTCATCACTCATCACGACTCTTTCCTTCCAACCGCCGCAGGCAGTTCTCGATTTCCAAGACTTCGCTCGCGGAGATGTTCTGTGCGCCGTAGCGCACGCGATGATACGCTTCCGTGATGATGACCGCCTCAGACGTGCCGACGATTGAAGCGAATTCGAGCGGCGTCTGGTCCGATGCGCGCTTCAGCCCGCGCATTTCAAGCGCTGCTAACATCCGTTGATAGAAAGCAACGTCAGGAGCATTCGCGCGCCCGCCAACGGTCGCACGGTCACCTCGCGCGAAGTTAAAACGCCGCTTAAACCACACGGCAGTGGCGATCAATCCAAGCGCCACAAGGATTATGATGAACGTCGGTGTGGTGAGAACGAGTAATCTCCGCCCCATTCCCTCCCCGGCTGCGTCGCTCCACCACGACGCGAGGGCAGACTTCAAAGCACCCGCCGTACTCTCGATGCCGACGCGGTACGAGCCGAGCTTTTCGCGCAGAGATTGCGCCAGCGTGCGCTGTTCCTGCTTATCATATGCGACGACGTATTGAATCCAAAGCAACTCTAACGCTTCGGAGTATTTCCTGAGTTGCGCCCGCAAACCATTCTCATCCGCGCCGCTCGGACGGCCCGCGACCGGCGTTGGGTCGAAGGTCACCCAGACATCCGTTTCGGGGAAATAGACCTCAACCCACGAATGCGCGTCCCGTTGCCGGACGGTATATGCGTCCGCCGCGGCGTTATATTCGCCAGTCTGGAAACCGTTGACGATGCGTGTCGGGAATCCTTGCGTGCGGAGCATCACGGCCATCGCCGTCGAATAGTATTCGCAGTGCCCCGCGCGCACGTTAAAAAGGAAGTCGGCCAGCGGGTCGGAACCGGAGCCGCGTTGTGACAGCGAATAACTGTATTGCCCGCCGTACTGATTGCGACCGAGGTGTGCCTCGACGGCGCGCGCCGCGTCATAGATATTGCTTGCGCCGGACTCCTTGATGACGAGTGCGGCGAGGCTGGCGACGCGCGTGTCCAACTCCTCCGGGAGCCGGAGATAATTCTCGACCGGCTGGCGCATATTGACCGTCGGGGCGAGCGAGAACCGCCCGCGATCCGTGCGGAGAAGCGCCTCTTCCGGCTCGATGGTATCCGAATAAACTTTGTAGGAGATTCTCTCTTCGAGGTGCGGGCGCGAGGAGAGTCCGTCGCCATCGTCGTGGCGGACGTAAGGCAACGCGCCCTGCACGGCGACGGCGCGCGGCGCGGCGAAGAGCACGGGCGTGTCAATCGGCTCGACGAAAAACGTCTGCGTCGTCAGTCGCCTCAAGTCTTCCGTCGTCCCGACGCGAAATAAATTCCGTTCGCTCGGAACCAGACGGGGACTCTCATCAGACTCACGCCGCCATTTGTGCCCATCGAAGTCGTCGAGCGCGACGCCGCGCCAGAGAAGGTGCCGCCCGCGCGGCGCCGCGCCCTCGAGGCGGACGCGCATCACAAGATGGTTGCTCTCTTGGAGCCGCCCTATGTCGCCGAGTGTCACGCTCTCGGAGAAACCGATATAGCCGTTGGTCGCCGTCCCTCCGGCCATCGCCAGCGCGCTGTCGCCCGCGCGCGGCGAGATGAGGAAGATGGGCAACGCGAGCGCGAAGATCAGGAAGAGCAAACCGAGCGCTGTAACCGGCAGGCGCCGAAGCGCACGCTCCCCGCCGCCCCGGCGCTTCCCGCCTTTACGCCAGTGGAATTTCGTGTCGTTGGCGACGAGCAGGCGACTCTCGCTGGCGGGCGCGATCCGCGCGGCCTTTTTCAACTCGAAGCAGACGACCGTGGTCACCGCCGCGAACATGTAGAGCGCGAGCAGGAGCAGGAACACAGGGCTGACCGTTAACCCCGCGGCGAGAAGCACCTGAAAGAAAGAGATGAGGTAGAGAAATATCCAGTCGCGGTCGCCCTTCACCTGAAAGAGCTTGATGGCGGAGAGCAGGAGCGTAAAGTGCGCGAGCGCGCTGACTCTCGGATGGCCTGCCGCGGATATGTCAAGCAAACCCGCCTGCAAAGTCCAGTCGAGATAAAACAGCGGCAGCGCCAGCAGGATGACGACGAGCGCTTTTCTTTCCGTGAGCTGCCACCGCGTCCCTTCGAGCCACCACGATGCCACGAGCGCCGCCGCGAAAAAGAGCAGCGCCCACGCTCCTGTCCCGCCAGCCACCGCGAGCGCCATCACTCCGCAAGCAATCATGCCGTAGGACGACGCCCGAAAAAACTTGTCGAATTTCACCACAATCCTGGAGTTCAAGCCCCGGAGACAGTTCAAGCTCAGACTGGCTCCGGAGGCTTGAACTATTTTTTCACTCGTATTTCAAAAAGTTTCGGCCAGAGTTTGCCCGTGACGAAGAGTCTGTCGCCAGCCTCGTCGTAAGCGATGCCGTTGAGCACGGCTTCATCATCCGCGACCTGCCCGGCGGACAGCAAACCCTTCAGATCAATCCAACCGAGAATCTTCCCATCACGCGGATCAATCCGCGCGATCCGGTTGTCGTGCCAGACGTTCGCGTAGATTTCGCCTTTCACATATTCGAGTTCATTCAGCTCCCTGAGCGGCTTCCCGCGATCTAAAACTTTAATCGTTCTCTTCACTTTGAAAGTTTGTGGGTCAATGAATCGAAGCTGATGGGTGCCGTCACTCATAATCAGACTTTCGCCGTCATGGGTTAGCCCCCACCCTTCGCCGTCATAGTAAAACTCTTTCTCCACTTTGAAGCTCACCGGGTCGTACATAAAACATTTGTGATTCTGCCACGTCAACTGGTAAACCTTTCCCTGAAAGAGCGTAATGCCCTCGGCGAAATATTGCTTGCCGACCTCAACTTTTTTCCTTACGTTGCCTGTTTTCATTTCAACATGGCGCAGCGTAGATTCCCCATATTGCCCCGTGCTCTCTAAAAAATCGCCGTCATGGAAGATCAACCCTTGGGTGAAGGCCGTGCGGTCATGCGGCCAAGTGTTAACGACCTCAAAAGTGTAAATCGGCGGCGCGTCCGCGCTGGTGCTGGGCGCGGGCGTCACCGAAGCAGAGGCTAAGTTTCGCGCGGCCTGCTCCGCTTGGCAACCGATACTGACGAACAACAGGGCAAGTGCAAATATCGTCGTCATACATTTTTCCGGCTTCGCTCTTGTCATGTCAGATTCAACTTAAACGAGTCATAAAACAACGAGGATTATGCGTCATAGATTCGTCATAAGCCATCGAGCGTTGCATAGTCGCCGGCGCGATATAGATCAGGCAAAAGAGAAAGCCCGCTCAGTTCGTTTCAACTGAGCGGGCTTTCATCTTAAATTTAATCCGGCGGCTTCCTACTCTCCCACACAGTTTCCCGTGCAGTACCATCGGCTCCAAGAGGCTTAACTTCCGTGTTCGGGATGGGAACGGGTGTGACCCTCTCGATAGAACCACCGGAAAAATTGTCAACTCTCACTGTAAAGAGAGCTTTGAGAATCGAATAGTGAATGTTATTGGCCCATAGCTTGATGCAAGCCCTGAAGAGTTGTTGACTCGTCAGTAAATTTTGCGGTCAAGCCTAGGGACTGATTAGTACTGGTCAGCTAAACGTGTTACCACGCTTTCACACCCAGCCTATCAACCTCGTGGTCTACAAGGTGTCTCACTGGCAGGTCTCATCTTAGGTCCGGCTTCACGCTTAGATGCATTCAGCGTTTATCCGTGCTCCACTTAGCTACCGAGCGCTACCCCTGGCGGGATAACTCGTACACTAGAGGTGGATCCATCCCGGTCCTCTCGTACTAAGGACAGATTCCCTCAAACCTGCTCCGCCCACGCCAGATAGGGACCGAACTGTCTCGCGACGTTCTAAACCCAGCTCACGTACC
>JBGTBQ010000124.1:0-8119 GCA_041749275.1 Pyrinomonadaceae bacterium
GCGCGGAGGACGCGGAGAAAATAGTTCATCTTCTCCGCGTCCTCCGCGCCTCTCCGCGTTGAAATGAACTTGCCTCACGCTCAACCCCGTCCTTGACGCTGAACGAAGTTAACGGCGCGGCGTGAGCGTGAAAGAGGAGAAGAATTTGTTAATGTTCGGCCCGTCGTCCTTGCCCTTGAGCGTGACCGCCGCCAGCATGTACGGGCGTGGGCCGACAACGTAAACCCGCGCTAGAAAAGTGGCCTGTGGACTTTCCGCGCTGAACTCGATGCCGGGGTGCACGCCGAGTTTGATCGGTTTTTCGGCGACCAGCGTGGCCTTGACGCCTTTGATGAAGTTATCGCGGTTGGCGGCGAGTTCGCCCTGCACGTTCAGCCGCACGCCCGGTTTGTAAGTCCACATAGCCGACGATGTAGAACGCGTTCTCGGTTTGCGTGGTGTAGAGATAGTTCGTGAAAGGGGAGAGCGGGCCGCCGTCGTTCTTCGTCTCCTTCTCTTCCTTCGGCACGCCGGGGAGCAGGACGGAGAAGCGACCTGTCGGCGGCTTGAACTTCACCCACGATTCGGGCGTCTGGAGGCCGAGGGCGGTCGTCGCAAGGAGCAGGAGCAGGAGCGCGGCGGTAAATTTTTTCGTCATCAGGGGTCTCTCTCTCTCGGAAAAATAAAAAGGCGGAACGCCCAGCGCCCCGCCCTGCTTATAACGTTATTTCAGCAACCTCGTCAACGATGAGCAGCGCGTCCGCCCTAATGCGTGAGTTTGGATTCGAGCGGCGTCTCAGTCGCCGGCGGCGGCACCGCGCCGAGCTTGATCTCCGTGCGCGTCAAAGCGGCGGGGCTGTCAAAAATGGTTGCCAGAATAGCGGCGGCTTTCTGGAGCAGGCGCTGTTGGTTGGCGTCGTACTCAGCGAGCGAGACCGAATAGACGGTGAGCGCGCCGTACAACTCGCCGCCGGAGGCGATGGGTAGTGCCGAGAGCGTGCGATAAGCGGCGAAGCGTTCGGCGAGGTGCGGGTGCAGGTCAAGCTTGGGGTCGGCGTTGCAGAAGGGCTGGCGGTTGGCGAGCACCCACCCCGTGACGCCCTCGCCGGCCTCGACGACGCGCCCCTCCAAAAGATGCGCGTTGCGGCCCGCGGCGTATACGACGGCGCTCTCGCCGCTCTCCGGCGCGACGCGCGTCACGGCACACGTGTCGAAGGGCACGAGCGCGCCAAGCTCCGTGACGAAGGCCGCGAGCGCGTGCTCAGTCGAGGATGAAGCGCGGAGCGCGGACGAGAGTTGATGAAGGGCGTGCTCTTCTTCGTCTCTGAGGTTATCCGCGCCGGAAGCGTCCGCTTTGCCCTCTTCCGCCAGCCCGGCGGCGGGCGCGACCTTGAGCGCGGCCTCGGAGAGTTGCTCCATCGGCTCGATGCCGTAGTTCGGCGCGGGGTCGTCGCGGTGGGCCTGTATCTCCGCCTCGAACTCCGGCAGGTGCGTGATGAAGACGCCGACGACGCGCGGGTCGTAGAAAGCGCCGCTGCCCTCCATGATGTACTTGATGGCTTCGTCGCGCGTCATCGCCTTGCGATACTGGCGGTCTTCACGCACGGCGTCGAAACAGTCCACCACCGAGAGGATGCGCGCGGTCAGCGGGATGTCTTCGCCCTTCAGTCCGTCCGGATAGCCTTTGCCGTCCCAGCGCTCGTGATGATGCCGCACGACGGGCACGACCGGATAAGGAAACTCGACGCGACTTAAAATCTGCGCGCCCGCGACGGTGTGAAGCTTCATCTTGTCGAACTCGACGGCGGTGAGCTTGCCCGGCTTGTTGAGGATGTAGTCGGGGACGGCGATCTTGCCGATGTCGTGCAAGAGCGCCCCGGCGCGCAGCGCCTCGATCTCGGCGTCGGTGCAGCCTAAGATGCGCGCCACGCCCGCGGCGTAAATCTGTACGCGCAGGACGTGCTCGTGCGTCACTTCGTCTTTGGCGTTGATGGCGACGGCCAAAGCCTCGATGGTCTGGCGGTGCGCCTTGTCCATCACCTCGATGCGCTCGCGGCTCGACTTCTCGATTAAGTTGATGCGCTCGCGCACGCTGTCGCGGTACTGGCGGTGCCCGAAGTAGAGCGCGAGCAGCGTCGGCACGCCGATGACGAGGGTGACGAGCGCGTTGTATTGCAGCGCGACGTAGAGCAGGCTGGCGACGGCGCTGGTGGGCAGGAAGATCGGCGCGGCCCACAGAAAGCTCTCGCGCCAGCGCTTGAGGACGGGCGCGTGCTCGCGCAGCGCGAAGAAGGTGGAGAAGAGGACGGTATTGCAGACGACATGGACGATGCTCGCCGCGAGCAGCGCGACGGCGACCGCCGAGAAACTCTGTCGCGGCCCCGCGCCCGACTCGTCGAAGCCGTGGCGCAGCACGACGCCGAGGACGCTGCCGCTCGCCCCGGCGACGAGCGACATCATGCAGAATGAGAAGACGTTGCTGGAGAGACGACGCACGGCGCGGCGCGACGCGGTGAAGCCCTCGACACCGGCGACGAAGACCGCCGGCAACACGCCGAGCCAGCACGCGACGAGCAGAACGAGGGCATCGGAGAGCGAGAAGTTGACCTTCTCGGCGGTGAGCCGCAGGCTTGAAGGAATGGGGAAGGTCAGCGGGAACATGCCAACGACGACGGCCACCGGCACGAGCGCGACCAGAAGCAACTGATCCCGCAGCGTGTGGTTGAGCAATAGTCCGGCGGCAGCCGCGAGCCACAGCGAAAGTCCCGCCGCAATCACGAGGGCCTCGTAAGCGAGGCCCTTTTTGTCCATTCCTTGATAGACCATGTCTCGCGCCTCTCAGGTGGGCGCGGGAGAGATGTGAGCGCCCCTCCCGGCGGTAAAAATAAGGTCAGCGGCGGCGGGGCAGAAGTAGGCTCCGCGGGGAGAGCCGCCGGACGCCGTCGGGGAGCGAATGCTCGCCCTGCACCATGACCTCCTCCTCGTTGGTGCTGGCCGAGGATGGGTCAATCATGTTCGACCCCCAAGAGGATTGATTGTCGAGCGTCCAGTCGTGGCTCGCGCCGGAAGCGTAAGCGCCGTCGGCGCAGGCGAACTCGCTGCCGATGGTAAAGCCGCTGCCGATGGTAAAGCCGCTCCCGATGGTAAAGCCGCTCCCGATGGTGAAACCGCTGCCGATGGTAAAACCGCTGCCGATGGTGAAGCCGTCGGGCAAGACATATCTGCCGTCGGACAGTAGGTAGCCGTCGGCGACGACGAAACCGCTTTCGAGCACCTGCCCGTTGGCGAGACGATACCCGTTCGTCAGGCGCAGACGGTCGGTGAAGGCGACGCCCTCGACCCAGACGACGCCGTTGTTGAGCGGCACGGCCTCGCCCGCGATGGGCGCGGTGGTGTCGAGCGTGTCGTAGGTCAGTTTCTTGTCAGTGATGAGATTCTCGCCGGCCTTCGCGCGGTGCGCGTCCCTGCGAATCGCCTTCGTCACCGACAACGCGGCGCTCGTATTCAACTCGCCCGCGCCTTCGGTGATGACGCGCTCGAAGGTCGTCATCTCGCCGCGCATGACCTTTGCTTCATAAAAGGGCAGGCGTTGCGCGGTACGCATCAGCACGGCCTTGACGATCTCCGGCGTGAGCGAAGGGTTGGCTTCGAGCATGAGCGCGACCGTGCCGGAGACGGCGGGCGCGGCGAACGAGGTGCCGCTCAGGATTTGATAAGTGCCGGTTGCGTGCGGCGTGTTGGTGCTGGTGTCGCCGGTGACGAGCGAGCCGACGAGACCGCCGCCGCCCGTGCGCGAATAAGAGTTACTGGCCGTGGGCGACGAGCTGGCCGTCTCCGCCGCGCCGATGCGATTGCCGGGCGCGACCAGATCGGGTTTGATGAGTCCGTCCACGAGCGTCGGGCCGCGCGAGGAGTAGGTCGTGATGACATCATCGGAGCGGTGATTGGTCTGCTGCGTGTTCGTCGCGCCGACGGTGATGACGCGCGGCGAGTTGGCGGGCGAAAGTATCCCGCCGTAGATCGTGCGGCCCGCGGCGTCTTTGCCCCAGTTGCCCGCCGCGACGACGACGACGATTCCGGCGTCAGCCGCGCGCGCGACCGCTTGGCACAGCGGGTCGGTGCGAAAACTCTGCGACGGGGCGGCGCCGAGCGAGAGATTCATCACGCGGATGTTGTACTTCGCGCGGTTGCTGACGACCCAGTTGATGCCGGCGATGACGCCGGAGACCGTGCCGATGCCGTGGGAGTTCAGCACGCGCACGTCAACGAGATGCGCGCCCGTGGCGATGCCGCCGTAGGTCGGCTCGCCCGCGGTTTGCGCGGCGGTATCCTCGCTCGCCTGCCCCGTGCCGGCGGCGACGCCCGCCGTGTGCGTGCCGTGGCCGTAAGCGTCTTCCGGCGTGGACTCGCCGGTGAAGTCAACGCGCTTGACAATGCGGTTGTAAGATTCGAGCACGGGCTGCGAGAGCAGGCCCGTGCCGAGTCCGAGCAGGCCCGCGCTTCTTTCCCAACGATAGCCCGCGAACTCGGCGGCGTCCGGCGGGCTGATGCCGCTGTCGAGGATGGCGATGCCGACGCCGTTGCCGCCGCCGCCATCCGCCAGTTTCTCCTTGCCGACGGGCAACACCTTGCTCGCGCCCGTCGTCACTTCGGCGTGGCTCTTGTTGTCGGTCGCGTTGCGGTTGTTGTTAGCGGGCGCGGCGAGCGAGGCCACGGGCTGATCGAGCGAAACCCATGCGACCTCCGCGCGCGACGCGACCTCCACAAGTCTCTCGATGGGCACATCAGCGACGAGTACATCGAGGCCGTCGAACCGTTGGACGCGCTCCGCGCCGGCGCGTTCAAGCGCGAGACGCGCGCGCGCGGGCGGCGTTCCCGCGCGCAGGTTGATGATGACATGAGCGCTTTCGCTCTGGCCGGGCCGTGCTTCGCGGACGCGCGCCAACAGATCGTCCGTCATCTTCCGGGCCGCGGAGCGGTCGGGCGCGGCCTCTCCGCGCGTCTTCACGGCAGGGGCTTGGAGCGCGCCCGCCGTGGGCGTGAAGAGAGCCGCGGACAAGAGCAGAACAGTAAAGATTGATTTACGCATGGGAATGCTTCTCGTACCTCTGAACTTGAGAAAGACAGGCGTCCCTACGCCGCATCGTCCAAACTGACACCGAAGACACATCAAAAAATATGCCGAGGCCACGCACGCGGCTAAAACATTGGCTGGACACATCGCAAGCAAGCAGGCACGCGCGCACCAAGTCGCTTTGACCGAAAAGGCATGACCGGATTTCCGTCAAATAGAACGAACGCGGTTATGTGAGTCAGGCAGTAATAAAAGTTCCCGGCGGCTTACTGCCTGCTGCCTGCTGCTTGCTTTCCTGTGCGCGAGGCGGCGTTGTAGAATCACGAGCAAGAGAAAGATTTTTTGTCGTTATAATTTTGCCTGAAGGACGAACGAAAGACGCGGGAAGTTATGCTGGGCGACCGAGCGTGTGCCGGCGTTGTGGCGCACTCGTCGGGTCGGGCGAGCGCGACTGCATGATGTGCGGCGCGCCCGTGCGCGACCCCGTGGACGAGAGACGAGAGGCGCGCACCGCGCTCGCCGACGGCGAGACGATGCGTTTCGTGCGCGCCATCGTCTCGCGCCCGGCCACCTTTACCTTCGTCTTTCTCACGGCCTGCGTCTTCCTCTACCTGTTGATGGAATTTTCGGGCGGCGCGTTCGGCGCGGTGCTCGTCGAGTACGGCGCGAAGAAGAACAGCCTGATTGACGCGGGCCAGTGGTGGCGCTTCGTCACGCCGATCTTCCTGCACGTCACGGTGCCCGGACTCGGCCCCCTGCATCTCCTCGCCAACATGTACGGGCTGTTCATGCTCGGCCCCTACGTCGAGAAACTTTACGGATCGGCGAAGTTCGTCGTCTTCTGGGTTTTGACGGGTGTGGGGGGCGTGGCGGCAAGCTATCTGACCGTGCGGCCCGAACTGGCGACGGGCGCGTGGGCCTATCTCTTCAAAGCGCAGGACGCCGCGGCGGCGGGCGCCTCCGGCGCGCTGTTCGGACTGGTCGGCGTGCTCTTCGTCTTCGGCATCAAGTACCGGCGCGAGTTGCCCGAAAATTTCAAGCGCGCCTTTGGCTTCGGCATGTTGCCGATGATTCTGCTCAACCTCTTTATCGGCTATGTCGCGCAAGGGGTCATTGACAACGCGGCGCACCTCGGCGGCCTCCTCTCCGGCGCGCTGCTCGCGCTCTTCATCGGCTACAAGCGACCGGGAGAGCGGCAACGCGGCGCGCTCGTGTGGCGCGTCCTGCTTGTCGCGTTCCTCGCGCTCGTCTTGGTGAGCTTCTCAATGGCGTGGCGCAACTTTGGCGGGCCGGGGCCGGACGTGAGCCGTTTCAGCCTGCGTAACCTGTTCGGGCCGTCCGCGCTGGCCGCGTACCTCGGCGCAATCAACGAGAGCGGGCCGGCCTTCAACGCCGCGCTCGACGGAGACGCGGAGCCGGCGGAGCGCGTCATCAATAAGCTGGACGCGGCGCCGCCGCTCGACGAACGCGAGAAGCAACT
Organism: Pyrinomonadaceae bacterium; assembly: GCA_041749275.1. Lineage (GTDB taxonomy): Bacteria > Acidobacteriota > Blastocatellia > Pyrinomonadales > Pyrinomonadaceae > JBGTBQ01. Next base: position 6,534 of record JBGTBQ010000124.1, read on the forward strand.
GCGCGGCGAGTTGAAGGCACTGCTCGTCAGCGCGCAGGGGTTCGGTTCCAGAAAGCCCGAAGTGCGAAAGCAAGGGTCGGCGCTGGAGCAGAAGGAGCAACTGAATCTCGCGTTCGAGGGCTGGCAAGATCGCTATCAGGAGTGGATCAAAACCGAAGGTAAGGATTACGGCATCGCTCCGGCAGAGGATGCGCCGGCGGACACGCCCGGCGAAGTGAAGCCGGCGCCTTAAGAAAACAGGACAGACCCGCCTGTAATCATGGTCTGATCCGCTGACTCAAATCGCTCGCAATAATAAAAACAGGAGAAGCGAACAAGTTATGGACATTAAGAAAGTGGGTGTGCTCGGCTGCGGACTGATGGGCGCGGGCATCGCGCAGACGGCGGCCACCGCCGGCTTCGATGTAGTGGTGCGTGAGGTCACCGAGGAACTATGCGACCGCGGCTTCGCGGGCATCGAAAAGTCGCTGGCGAAGTTCGCTGAGAAGGGAACGATCACGGCGGAGCAGCAGGCGGAGACGCGCGGGCGTCTGCGCGGCACGACCGCGCTCGAAGACCTCGCGGACTGCGACATCATCATCGAAGCCATCATCGAGAACCTCGACACGAAACGCGAGACGTACCAGCGACTCGACGAGCTATGCAAGCCGGAAACGATCTTCGCTTCGAACACCTCTTCGCTCTCGATCACGGAGATGATGACGGCCACCTCCGCTGAAAGACAGCAGCGCTTCGTCGGTCTGCACTTCTTCAACCCCGTCCCGCTGATGAAGTTGGTCGAGGTCGTCCGCACGATTCTGACGGACGAAGCGGTCTACGAAGAGGCGGTCGGTTTTAGTAAAAAACTCGGCAAGACGCCGGTGCGCGCGGGCGACCGTTCGGGCTTCATCGTCAACCGCCTGCTCGTGCCCTACCTGCTCGACGCCATCCGCGCGCTCGAAGAGGGCGTCGGCTCCATCGTTGATATAGACAACGGGATGAAGCTCGGCTGTGGTCATCCGATGGGGCCGCTGACGCTCTTGGATTTCGTCGGTCTCGACACGACCTATTACATCGCCGAGATCATGTTCGCGGAGTTCCGCGAGAAGCGCTTCGCGCCGCCGCCGCTCCTCAAGCGCATGGTGCTCGCGGGTCTCTACGGGCGTAAGTCGGGGCGCGGCTTCTACGACTACACCACTGACCCGAAGAATCCGTCGCCGATGAATTTGTCGTGAGCGCTGACATCCGTGCGGCGCGCGCCGGCGTAGTTTTCTCGACGCACCGAAGGTCAAGATGCAGGGATTAGCTGCCGGCAAATAAAACATGAGTTGAGGCGGTCGCCGAAGCTCCGGCTCAAAGCCCCAGAGGGGCGGAATATTTATAGCCCGGCGGGATAAAAAACTCCTCAGAGCGTGTCTCAAAAGCCCCGTGAGGGGCGAAATGTTTGTAGCCCGCGTCGCTCTCCCCTTGTTCTTTCAAGCCCCGGAGGGGCGGCAGCGCCTAACATGTCGCTCCTCACGGAGCTTCAGCGACCTCGTGTCACGCGATGGGCTATAAACATTCCGCTCCTCACGGAGCTTCGGCACATGGCTTTTTGGACACGCTCT
>JBGTBQ010000125.1:0-20303 GCA_041749275.1 Pyrinomonadaceae bacterium
GCCAGCCTCCCGCATTGAATCCCCATAGGTGAGTGGCGGTTCAGTTCAACAGATTCTATCCGCAGTGCTCGCGCAGGCGGTGTTGGACTGGTATTTTGGAGTGTCGCTGCGCGAGACTGCGGATAGAATCCTATACGTTAGGTTTTTGGTTGAATGATGAATAGCCTGATACTATTAGCTCCATGTAGGAGGTTGATTATGTTTGATCGTATCTCAATTGATTCCAGCATTTGTCATGGACAGGCTTGTATTAAAGGTACACGGATACCCGTGCATCAAATCATTGGCATGTTAGCAAACGGAGATACTATTGAAAGCTTGCTACAAGCATATCCTCATGTTGGCCGTGAAGATATTCTTGCCTGCTTGGAATACGCCGCTTGGCTTGCTGAAGAACAGATTACTCCCATTGAGGAAGTTGCAAGCAGCGTATGAAGATATGCGTAGATGAAAATATTCCTCTCATCACGGTCGCGGAGTTGGGTAATCTCGGACATGATGTTTTAGATATTCGTGGCACAGCTAATCAAGGCATTCCAGATGATCTGCTATGGGAGTTGGCGCAAAAGGAAAGCCGCTTGTTGATTAGCACCGATAAAGGGTTTGTGCAGCATCGGAATGAATCGCATTATGGAATCCTCATTGTTCGTTTACGACAGCCGAACGAACAGAAAATTCACGAACGAGTAATGAGAGCGATGGTGCAATTTAGGGAAGATGAATGGGCTGGCCTTGTGGTGGTAATGAGAGATGCCGTGCAGAGCGTATGGCGTGGGATATGAGTTCCCGCAAAAGCCTAACAATGTCATGCACCCGACCACGAATAGCATTGATTTCATCCGCAAGACTTGGCCGTAATCAGGTTGTGTGCGCGGCAGGTGATGCCGGGCGTTAGGCGTCTCGTTCTCTCACACATAATTGAAAAAAAGGAAAGTGTAATGAAAGACTTCGTGCCGCTTTTTCAGACACTCCTTTGGATTGGTTTTGCTCTCATATTGATTCTGATATTTCGCCCTGAGATTGGCCTGCTGCGTAAGGTTTTGGCGAGCCGACTTGAGGGAGGAAGTGAAGTTGAGCTTGGCCCGATTAAAATCGGAAAACTAGAAGCGCAATTGAGTTCTGTACGCAAAGAGTTGAGTGAAGTCAATGAGAAGATCACCAAGTTGTTTTTAACAACGATGGCGCCGCTAATGTATGTAAATCTTAAGAAACTTGCATCAGGTAATTTTGGCTCGTATGAGATATCTAAAGGTTTGGAGCGAGAGCTTTATCATCTTCGTGATATTGGGTACATTAAAGTGAGTTCAATCAAGGCTATTCCAGAATCAGGTGAGAATCTCTCACACTATGTGGAAGTCACGGGAACTGGAAAAATGTTTGTTGAGCTTCGAGAGTCAGTTAATCCGTAGGCGCAAGGCCGCCTAACAGGAAAGGCATGCAACAGAAGCGCAATCAGTGGGCCTCTTTATTATCAACCGCCCGTGCGCGCCGCTGATGCCGGGCGTTTGGCGGCTGCGTGATGTGTTACGAAAATTGTGAGTTATATATGGAGCGTAGGCAAAGACCATGAACAGTAAGCCAAAATGTATAATTGTTACGGGACGAGCAGGGGCTGGGAAGACCACGCTATCCAAGAAACTGGGGCGGCAGTTGTGGATGCCGGTCATTAGCCGTGATGAAATCAAAGAAGGGTATGTCAACACTTTTGGTTTAAAGCACGACCAACTATCACCTGACACCGATGGCTTTGTGTATAACTTCTTTTTTGAAATCGTATGCCATTATCTCACTAACAAAGTCTCCGTCATCATTGAAGCGGCATTCCAACACGCGGTTTGGGAATCGAGAATGCCACAGATTCTTGAGCTAAGTTATCCGTATATTATTTTGTGCTCTATTGATGTAGAGATAGCGGCGCAGCGGCACTTGCAAAGGGGTTTGGCTAACCCGCGTCGGGAGTTCTATCACGATGATAAGCGCGTTTCGCTCTATCGGGCGACGGGCGAGATAGGGATGCCGCGTCTATATGAGCCTCCGAATTTCGATGTGCCTACGCTTCACGTTTCGACGGAGAACGATTACTCGCCGAGTTTAGATGAGATTACGCATCACATCCAATCGCAAAATGCTCAACAAGCCGCCTGACAATTCAATGGACGTGAGGGCGAAACAGCGACGTTCTTCTCGCGTTGTCCGTTAAACTTTAGCTTGCGTGTATTCGGTTTCGCCCCGCGTCATCTCAAGCGTCAGACGGCTTCAAAGTTCCTCTCCGGTGGATGATATGCGTCGATGATAAACCTGCTCGCTTCAACACTGGTTTTTCTTACGGGGCTTTATCTCATTAGCCTTGCCGTGGTGATGGTGTGGTCACCGGCGCGAGCGACACTGTTTTTAAGCGGCTTTGCCAGCTCTGCTTTTACCCATTACTTGGAGCTTGTGCTCCGTCTCATCGCAGGTGGGGCAATCTTGTTATCCGCCTCGCAGATGCTGTTTTCTGGCTTTTTTGTCATTTTTGGCTGGGTTCTCGTGGTGACCGCCGTTGGTCTTTTCGCAGTTCCGTGGCAGTGGCATCATCGCTTTGCACAGCGGACAGTTCCTTATGCAACTCGCAACTTGCGGCTGGTCGCTGTTGCTTCATTCATTTTCGGCGGATTCATCTTGGCCTCCGCTATTCTTGGCGGCGGCACTGAGCAATGGCGCGGCGCGGTTTCCTCATTGGGCGGCGCCGGCTAACGACGGCAAGCACCCAACCGCGAATCGCGTGGCCTTCATCCGCAAGTCTTGAGTGCTTGTTTCGATGCGTGCGCGGCGGGTGAGTCAACCTCCAATGCCGGGCGTTAGCCTGTGAATTTATAGCCGACCCGATGCACCGTGATGATGTGGCGAGGGTCGCTCGGCGTGTCTTCGATCTTCTGGCGCAGCTTGGCGATGTGCATGTCCACGGTGCGCGTGAGCGGCAGCCCGTCGTAGCCCCAGACGTGGTCGAGAAGTTGGTCGCGGCTGACGACTTCGCCGCGATGCTCGACGAAGTATTTCATCATCTTGAATTCGCGCGGGCTGAGTTCGACCGACTGCCCGTTCTTCGCCGCCTCGAAGGTCTTGAAGTTGATCTCCACGTCGCCGAACTCGACGGTCTCGATCTGCTCCGAGGGTCGTGCGGCCCGGCGTAAGACGGCCTCGACGCGCGCCATCAACTCCAGAAAACTGAACGGCTTCGTTACGTAATCGTCTGCGCCGGTCTTCAAGCCCAACACTTTGTCAATTTCCTGTCCGCGCGCCGTGAGCATAATGATCGGCGTCTGATTGCCCGCGCCGCGAAGCTGCCGGCACACGTCGAGGCCGCTCAAGCGGGGCAGCATCACGTCGAGGATGACAAGGTCGAGACCCTTCTCCTGCGCCAGCCTGAGACCCGCCGACCCGTCCCGCGCGACCTGCACCGCATAACCCTCGTAGGTGAACCCGTCACGCAACGCGACGGCCATCGCCTGATCGTCTTCAACAATGAGAACTTTACGCATAATAAAAATGGGCTAATTGATGAGAGATGAATGCTGGGCAATGAAGCTCCGTTGTTTTGCTTCATCCCTCATCTCTCATCCCTAATTCTTGATGCCGAACCCGAACGAGGTGCCCGGTTCGGCGAGTGGTTTTGCGCGCCGCTCACCTTTGCGTCGCGTGTCGCCGGCCTCCGACCTATCGGTTGATTGTTCAGCGGGCAGATGGATCGTGAAGGTGCTGCCGCGTCCCGGCTCGCTCTCGACCGTGATGCGACCGCGATGCGCTTCGACAATATGCTTGACGAGCGAGAGGCCAAGACCGCTGCCCTTCACGTCGTGGACGAGGCCCGTCGAGACGCGGTAGAACTTCTCGAAAATCTTCTTCTGCTCCTCGCGCTCGATGCCGACACCGTGGTCGGTCACGGAGACGATGACGAAGCCGTCTCTCTTCCCGACGGCGACGACGACCTCTTTCTTCTCGGCCTGCTCGGAATACTTGACGGCATTGTCCATCAGATTCATCAACGCTTGCGCGACCGCGTCGCGGTCAATGACGACGGGCGGCAGGCTGACCGGCGAGCACTCGAAGACGATGGTGAAGTCGCTTTGTTTAAGTCGCACTTCGCAGGTCTTCAACGTCTCGGCTACCACGTCCTCGATGGAGACGCGCTCGAACTGATAGGTCTTGCGGCCCGACTCGATCTTCGAGAAGTCGAGGATATTGTTGATGAGTTGCGTCAGACGCCGGCTCTCGGTTTCGATGTGCTCGCCGTATTCGCGTATCTTCTCGGACTCGCGCACGCGCCCCAGCTTCATGAACTCGCCGAAGACGCGGATCGAAGAGAGCGGGGTGCGTAGTTCGTGCGAGACGTTCGAGACGAAGTCCGTCTTCATCTGCGACAGACGCATCTCGCGCGAAGCCGTGCGGAGCGCGAGCACGATGCCGCTGATCAGCACGCCCGTCATCAGCAAAGAGAGCGACAGGCTGAAGTTGAAATTCCAGTGCGCCCACTGCTCCGGCGTCATGTTGCGGCTGCGGATGCCGAGCTTGTAGTCATAGAAGTAATAGGGGTTGATCCACGTCACGTCGTCCTGCCCCTTGACATCTTGCGAGGCGAAGACTTGATTGCCGCGGTTGTCATAGACGGTCACGATGACGTTCTCGTCCGCGCCGTCGGGGAAGAACTTCGGCAGCGTCTCGCGGACGAGGCGCGGCAGGAGTTGCGCCTTGAAATAATCCGAGTCGAGGATCATGCCCGTCGCGCCGACGACCTTGCCCCATTCGTCTACAATCGGCTTGAAGAGGATGCGGTTTTCCGGGTCGCGGTCTTCGACGTAGAGCATCGGCGCCTGCACGGTCGTGCCCTCCTGACTGAGGAGCCGCATCGGCGCCGTGGCGACCTGCGCGGCGCGCGCCTCGCCCGCGGGCACATCCTGTAGCCGCTGCTGATCGTAGGGGCTGTAGAAGATCGTCTGTGACTCGCCCGACGGCCCGAACTTGGCGATAAAGAGACGCTTCGCGCCCTCAACCTGACACTTCGAGAAATGGTACTTCGTCTCGCGCAGGTCGTCGCCGTGAATCGCTGTGGCGGAGACGTTTAGCGCCTGCTCGGCGTTGGTCTTGTAGAACATCTTGACCTCTTTCGAAACGTCGCCGAGATAGTTCTTCATCCCGACCTTGCCCGCCACGATAGAGGTCTGCTCAAGCTTCAGCAGCGACCAGTACTGAAGCGCGATGATGGAAAGGAGTGGGACGACCACCACGGCCAGCCCCACCCAGAGGATGTGTTGCTTGAAGAATGTGCTTAACTTCCGCATCGAGTTCTAAACCGCACCCTGCCGGCGCATAACATACAACGGAACGGCGTCCGTCGTCTCTAGTCCACGCGGGCTTTTTACAGGTTATTGACAAGTTTTACCACTATTTACCGGCCTGTGATGACATTTACAGCGCCTCCCATTAAATTCGGAGCCGTGACATTCGAGAATCAGGGACACCGATGAAGTAGACGAGGAGCGTGAGGGCGATGAAGAGACGGAAACTGTTGAGATTGATGTGCGCGGCCTGTCTGCTGCTGTGCGCGGGCGTGTTCGCATACCGCGCGGCGGCGAGCGTGCGAGAGTTGGCCCCGCATGGTTACGCCGCGAAGGACGCGCGGGAGGCGTCGCGCGTGATCCTGCGCGGCAAGCGGCTCGTCACCGTCGCCGGTTATGAACTCAACGCCTCGTTTTCGCCCGGCGGAGACTTTTTCTGTTTCGAGCTTCGCGCGATAGGCGAGAAGCATAAAGCTTGACGCGCAGGGGAGGTAAGTTGAAGGGCGTGAAGCCCGACTGTGTGTGAAGGCGCCTGCGTTGCAGCCGAGGCGCCCGCGCTGACAGTTGGGCTTCACGCCCTTTCCGCGTTATGTCACTGGTTGCGAGGGCTTTGCCTCATAACCCCCCGTTTGCCTCATAAGTCAAGGGGCTTGCCTCAAAAGTCCCTAGCGGGTGCGCTTCAACTTCGCGGGCAAATCCATCTCGTCATCCACCAGTACATCCATTATCACGCCCGCCAGTCTCGCGTATTTGAGCAACACAATCAAAGACGGCTCACGCACCCCGCGCTCATACTTCGAGATGTCGTCTCTATTCAACTTCTCTGTCAGCCCCAAGCGGTTCAGAAGTTCGGCCTGCGACAGTCCGAAGGCGTTGCGTATTTGGACTAGCTTTTCGGCAAGTCGCGCGGGCTTCTCGCGTGTCGCTCGTCCCATTAGGAATAACCTCCTAACGAGACGCCCGCCCACAGCTTGCTTTCAAGGCTAAATGTCCCTACAATGCGCCCGCTCAACCTGTCCGCCGTGAGAATCCTTTTCTTCTCAACGGCGACGCCCATCACTCGCTTTCTGAGGCTGATGGTGAGCTACGCATTCGACCGTTGCCATTAGTTTTCAAAGACTAGACCGCGCGCATGATAGCAGAAAGGCGCGTCCATGTTCTCACTCAAGTTCTAACCTGATTTTCGGGAGCGCGGCCACGGGCGGGAACGCGCTCCCGGCTGCACGCCCGCTCTTAAGGGAAGCGGGCTGTGCGGAGGGGCTGCCGCGCTGCTGCTCTTGCCCTGCGCGGCAGCCCTGCTTCTATCTTATCTCACAGCTTGTCAAACAAATCATTGCGCGGCTTCGCCCGACATCTCGGACTTGCCGGGGAATGGAACGCCGTTGTCGCGTAAACCAGTAAATGCCTTTATCGCCTGCCTAAGATTTACAAGTCGCATTTTTGCTTCTAGCTCCATTTTCTTAGCGTCTGCAATTGCTTTATCCCAAAGGCTTACATCTTTATCGCTAAACTTCACACTTTTTTTACCGCGTACCTTGACATTGTTTTTAGACATCGCTTATAATCCCTTCACGATGACGCAGGAAACCTACCGAGAAGCCCTTCGTGCCGCGATACGAGACCTCTCTGCGTTGATGAGCCAGCGCGAGGAGTTGGACACGAAGCGTGATGAGTTGGATAGAAACATCTTCCAACTGCGAGAAGGGCTTTTCGGCTTGGCTATTCTCTGCGGAACAGACACCAACCAACTCGCCAAACGTTATCCTGAATTGTTCCCCGACCTTATCAGCCCTGATGTCGGACTCACCGATGCCGTGCGAAAGGCGATGGCATCCAAGCGTAACTTTGTCTCTCCGGTTGAAGTGAAAGACAGGCTTGCCCGCATGGGCTTCGATGTAACGAAACACAAAAACATCCTTGCATCCATCCACACGGTACTGAAGCGTTTGGTCGCAAGTGAAGAAGCTGAGACTGGTATTAGAGATGAAAAGATAGTTTACAGATGGAAAGGTCTTGACGGGACGCCTCTGCCGGAGCAAGGGCCGGAGGGCGGAGCGCCTTTGTATCAGAGGAAAAAGAAAGATGAATGAGGATGTTAGCGGAGGCGTGCCAGAGCGGTCGAATGGAACGGTCTTAAAAACCGACGAGCCGTAAGGCTTCGCGGGTTCGAATCCCGCCGCCTCCGCCAACAATGCAGTCAAAGGGGAAGTTGGAGCTTCCCCCTTGACATTCAACCACACAGCCGAAGCTGTACGGCCTAAGCAACCTACATTATAGCTTACGGTTGTGTGTTCATCAAAAGAGGAACACACGCTATGACTGACAACCCGCGCGAGATTAAAGGTCTGGAAATCGCCGCCCGCTACCGCATCACTAACTACAACGGTACTTGGATAGTCCCGTCTCAATCCGGCAAAGGCAGATACAAAGTTGACCCCGACGCCGGACGCTGCACCTGCCCCGATTACGAGTTCACACAATCGAAGTGCAAGCATCAATTCGCCGTCGAGTTTACGATAGAGCGCGAGCGCACTACAACGACCACGACGGACACCGAAGGCAACACGACCACGACCACGACCGAGACGGTCAAAGTCACGCGCAAGACTTATCCGCAAGACTGGCCTGCTTACAACGAAGCGCAGACCAAAGAGAAAGAGCTTTTCCAGAAGCTTCTGCACGAACTGTGCAAAGGCGTCGGCATCCCCGCGCAACACAACGGGCGTCCGCGTTATGCTCTGGAAGATATGATTTTTGCGATGGCCTTCAAGGTCTATTCGACAATGAGCGGACGCCGCTTTATGACGGACTTGCGCGAGGCACACGCGAAAGGCTACCTCTCGGAACTGCCGAGCTACAACACGATGTTCCGCTACTTCGAGTCCGACGTGTTGACGCCTTATCTGAAAATGTTGATTGAGGAAAGCAGCCTGCCGCTTCAAGCTATCGAAGATGACTTCGCCGTTGATAGCTCTGGCCTCTCGACTGGCGTTTATCAAAGATGGTCGGATGCGAAGTGGGGCAATGCGCGGACGGAGAACGGGGAGAAGCAACCTAATCAAGTCAGCCGCAAGGACTGGATTAAGTTTCACATCTGCACGGGCGTCAAAACCAACGTCGTCACAGCCGCCGAAGTGACGGACTGTTACGCCGGAGACAGCCCGCAGTTCGCACCGCTCGTTGAAACGACCGCGCAGAACTTCACGCTTCGGCAGGTGTCGGGCGACAAGGCGTATCTCTCGAATGACAACCTGCAAGTGGTTGCTGACAATCACGCCACGCCTTACATTCCGTTCAAGTCGAACTCCACCGCCGAATCGCCGAACGCCACTTCGCTCTTTAAGCGGATGTACCATTTCTTCATGTACAACCAAGAGGCGTTTCTGGCGAACTATCACAAGCGCAGCAACGTGGAATCCACAGTGATGATGATTAAGGCGAAGTTCGGCGATTCGGTGCGGAGCAAGACGCGGAGGGCGCAGATCAACGAAGGGCTGTGCAAGATACTCGCCCACAACCTCTGCTGTCTTGTATCCGCGATTTTCGAGTTGCAGATTAACCCGACTTTCTGGCAAGAGGTTGCGGCCTGAAAAAAGGCTACCCCTACGCGGGGCGCAGTGATATGCTGCGCCCCGCTTTTGCATCTTTACCCTCTGTGGAGTGCTCACCATGCCTTTACTGTTGATAGAAAATCGCATCATCAACACCGACCACCTTATCCGAGCCGAGTACGACGAGAGGGCGCGGACACTCGCCCTCTATTTCATTGACGACGGCAACGGCTTAACTAGCGTAGGCGATGTTCAGAACTCCACAAACCGCGTCACATTCAATCGCGGAGCAGCGAAGGGATTGTGGCAATATCTTTCTAAACTAGCCGAGCGCATCAGCACCGTCCCGTGAATCTCCGTCTTGCGGTACTGCGTCAATATCTAACGCGAGCACCTTTTCTGTTATCTCATGTGCCAGTGCGCTAATCTGCCCTCTGAGGGACATATAGCTCGTATGACACATCGCCGCCGCCGCGCGTTGATGAATGGCGCTTACCGCCGCGCCAACCATTTCCATCTTGACTTGCCACAACGCTCTTTCTTCTTCCATCGCTTGTGCGTCCATCGTAAAATCCTTTCCGGCCTGCCTCAAAACTTTTCCGCCTGCCTCAAAAGCTAGGCGTTGGAACGAGTTTTGAGGCAAAGCCGGTTGCGAGCGCGGTTAGTCGCTCCGTGGCGGCGCGAGCCAGATGGCGAGATTGCGGATGTAAGCTTTGATGTCTGCGAGCGAGCGCGGGTCTTTTTCGTAGCCGTCGCCGGGCGCTTCCGCAACGAAGCTCGGACAGCCTCGGCGCGGGTCGAAGTTGTAATCGGCGAAGTGGTGAAAGCTCGATTCGGCGATGGCGCGGCCCACTGTGTCGCCATCGCCGTTTTTCGTTCGCTCGAAGGCGACCGCGAGATTGAAAGAGCGGCCCGTGACTTTGCTCGTTCCGGTGGCGATAACGCGCGCGTTCGCTTCGCCGTCGGGGACGCCGACCGCGCCCTCATGCGGGTGCGCCGGAAACAGACGGATGACGCCGCCGGGCGACGCGGGGCTGTGCAGCAGTTCATGCACCGGTTCGACCGGAGCGATCTCGTGGTAGTCGCCGTTACTGCCCGAATGATAGTTCGGCCACGAGATGTTCGTCGTGAAGGTATCGTCCACCGAGCGGCGCGATTCGTCCGGCTCCGGGTTTTTCGTCTGAAAGAAGTGGGCCGCGCCGACGCCACCGATGGTGCACAGACAGGAGCCTAAATCCTGATGGTCGCGCGTCGAGAGTATACCGCCGCCGCGTTTGCGGAAGCGCGTCACGCCCGCACAGTCCGCCTCCGACAAACCGTCGCCCGCGTCCACCGCGAACAGCCACAGCTCGTCGAAATCGGATTCGTCGAGCCTGCTCAGAACCGGATCGTTCCCCGCCGCGTCACGCTCGCGGTCACGCGCCGTGACCGCGCACAGCGCCTCTCCATCCGCATCCTTGAGCGACGCGAGATGCTCTCGCAGGAGCGAGAAACGCGCGACATTCCAGTCGTCTTCAACCGTCGGAATCGTCGTCTGCAAAAGGATACGGATTGGCCTCGACATGCTCACTGTCACCTCTCTTTAAAAATCGCCTCTCAAGGGATGAGAACGATTTTGCCATGTGCTCCCGCTTCGAGCACGGCCTCGTGCGCGCGAGCGGCGTCGGCGAGCGGCAGTTCGCGCCCGACGACCGGGTTCAGCGTCCCTGCCTCAAGCCCGGCGCGGATGGCCGCGTGAATGCCTTCCAGCTCGCGCGGCGTGGCGTTGAAGAGCGTCAGGCCGTGGATGCTCGCGTCGCGCATCATCAGTGCGCGCGGGTTGATCTCGACCGGGCCGCGCGAGCCGATGACGACAACGCGCCCGCCCTTCGCCAACACGTCGAGGTCTTTGCCGAGATTCACGTTCGAAAGCATTTCGAGGATGATGTCCACGCCGTTACCGCCGGTCAAAGACGTAAGCTGCGCGAGATAGTCGGGCGCGTGATGATCGAGCACGTGATGCGCGCCCTGTTCAGCGACGAGCCTCCGGCCTTCCTCCGTTCCGCCCGTCCCGATGACCTTGAAGCCAGCCGCGCGCGCAAGCTGCACCGCCGCCGTGCCGACGCCTCCGCTCGCGCCATGCACCAGCACCGACTCGCCCGCCACTCCGCGCCCACGATTGAAAAGGGCGCGATAGGCCGTCGCGTAAGGCGTGAACAACCCCGCGCCCTGCGAGAAAGAGGTTCTTTCGGGCAGCGCGTATACCTGTGACTCCTTGCACAGCGCCAGCTCCGCGTAAGTCCCGCTGACAGCCCCGGCGGTGTAGACCCGCTCGCCGGCTGAGAAGCGCGTGACGCCCTCGCCGACGGCTTCGACGACGCCCGCCGCATCGAGTCCGGGCGTGTACGGCAGTCCGGGCTTGACGGCGTGTGCGCCGGAGCGGATGTAAGTGTCAACCGGGTTCACACCAGCGGCACGCACGCGCACCAGCACCTCGTCCGTGCCCGGTTGTGGAGCGTCCACCTCTTCGTGCCGCAACACCTCCGGCCCGCCGAACTCATGTACTCTGATGGCCTTCACTTTTTCTCTCCTCCTCAGCAGGGTTATGGACTGACTGTCTCCGCAACGCCGATGACCGCCTGCGAATATGCGTCGAGCAATTCATCTCCGCCACACGCTCCGGCGCGGACACGCCCATGCCCCCGTTTGACTCTCCCCCACGATAAGTTGGAACGCTTGCTTCATCTATGCCGTCTCCCGTCTCAAAGAATTCCCTTCCAACCAACCGACGCCGCGTCTCTGTGACCAATGCTGTTACAAATATATCGAAAAATTTTTAGGCGCGTGTCGTGCGCCTGCTCTTCGCCGCGCGAGACGGCTGTTTGACCGAACGCATCACGCCCTCAATCGTCGTCCGTCCCAAAACCTCGTCCATGGCGTTATCAATCTCGGTGAGCTGTCGGTGCAGAACCTTTTCGATAATCATCCCCACCGGGCACTCCGGGTCGGGTGGACTGCGGTGCATGGCAAAGATTTCGCGCGGCTCGACGGCGCGATAGACTTCTCGCAAAGTGATGTCCGAGGCCGTGCGGGCGAGACGCGTGCCGCCCGCGGCGCCCGTCTGCGAGGTGACAAGCCCCGCTCGCGCCAACGCGCACAGGATGCGACGGATGACGACCGGGTTGGTGTTGACGCTGCCGGCGATGTAATCCGACTTGAGCGGTTCGTCGCCCGCCCACGCCAGAAGCGTCAGCACGTGAACCGCGACCGCGAAACGACTGCTTGTCGGCATCCTCCCCCCTGAATCTCCATCACCGGCATTTGTAACAAGTATAGGCACAAAGGCGAGTTTGTCAAGCGACTCTTTATCAACGCGCGGGGCGAGCAGCGGCTCAACGGCGCTCAAAGTTGAAAGTTTTGCCGACGATTGTCGTGTCGCTCGCGGTGCTGGAAGGCGCAGGCATCGAGTCGGGCGGGCGCGGCGCATTTGTCTGGCCGGGTAGCGTGGGGAGTCCGTAGGAGACATCCTGCACCGTCAGTTTCAGTGGACGCGCGGCGCGCACTTCGAGTTTCAGTTCGATGCCATCGGCGGGCGGCGCGGCAAAGGAGATTCGCAGCGGATTTAGCGACGAGCCGTTTGTCCCAGCGCCTGCGCCTTCCAACGATTTACCGTCGAGCGCGGCGCTCAGGACTTCCGTGTCCGAGTCGAAGTAGATGAGCAGCAGCGAAGCGCGGCGCGGCGAAACGAGACGCAGACGCACTTGCCTGACATCTCCCTGCATATTGTCTTCGGCAATTTCGACGCGCGGCGGCGCGAGCGCCAATGCGGGCGCCGTGCTCCGCCACGCCTGCTGTCTCGACCACGGGAAGATGGACGCGAGCGCCTCTCTGTTCGCCCCGCGCGGAATGAATTGCGCCGTCCACTCGTCGAGCGCGCTATCCGTACTCATCCAACGAGCCTCGTTCGCGTCCGCGTTGAGATAGTAAAAAAGGCTTGCCGTTTTTCGGCTCCGCGCGTCGAAGCCGGCGGTCGCAATGCCCGCCGCGACGAAGACGATGGCGGCTATTGCGAGCGATAACGGCAACGCCCATCGCTTCGTCGAAGACGGAAGAATCAAGAGCGGCGCGACGAGGCCCACGAGCAGAACCGTCAGGATGATGATGAATCCGGCCAGCCCCACGCCGAGCATCATAAAAAACATGTAGACGAGCGGCGCGACCAGCATGACGCCGGGAATCGAGCAGAGGGTCAGCGCCGCGATGTTCTTCGGCGCAGCGTAATCCCCGCCGCCCCAGATGAGGACGAAGGCCAGCCCCGCGAGCGAGAACAACAGCGGCCATGCGAAGAGGTAAGAACCGAGCGGAAGCAGCGCGGAAGTGAGCAACAGCAACAGCAGCCACCACACGAGCGCCCCGGCCAGCAAATTCTGCGCGCTCGCGCGGCGCGCGAAGAGCGCATAGACCGCCGCCGCGAGCGCCACCGACAGGAGCACGAAACCGATCTCGTAAAGCCATGCGTTGTAAGGCACGCCCGCCGGCAGCGAGGCGGAGCCGGCGTGCAGGCTCCGCGCCGCCCTCCATGCGCCAATCGTCACGACGGACGACAGGACGCCGGCCACGAACAGCGCCACGAATCCCCATGCGACGCCCGCCGCGTTGAGTAAATTCCTCTTCCGCCCCGCGCGGAGGACGAGGATGAGCGAGGCGGCGACCAAAATCGTCAACGGCCAGACCCACGCCTCTGAGTAGTGTACGAAGAGCGTGCCGAGCGCGTTGAAGTAGACGGCGTCGCGCGCGCGTGTTTCTCCGAGGTCGAGGTTGCCGAAGTGGCGCGCGAGCGAGAGTGCGTAAGAGCCGTGGTGCTGAAGGCTCCGTTCGTCAATCTCCTCGGGGCTGTCGAGCATCGTGTGGTAGTGGGTGACCTCGGCGGCGTAGGCGAAGTTGAGACCCGCCGCCCCTGCCTGTTTGAACACGGTCATGTCCGTGTCGTTCGGCATTCGCTCATAGACGGCGTACATGAGCGAGTTGGCGACCGTATGCGGCGCGGCCTGCGCGAGTTCGCGGATGAGCAGACCGTTCCCCGTGCTCGTCTCGAACATCATGGAGGGGCCGCTGTTGCCGCGTCCCTCGAAGTTGAGCACCAGCGCCACGTCGCGCATCCACGGATGCTCGTCCGCGAAAGCGCGCGCCCCCAGCAGGCCCAACTCCTCGGCGTCCGTGAAAAGGAAGATGATGTCGTTCTTTAGCGCGCTGCTGCTCTTCAGCACGCGGAGAGTTTCGAGCAGGGCCGAGACGCCCGCGCCGTCGTCCGTCGCGCCGGGCGCGGTCGGAACCGAGTCGTAGTGCACGGCGAGCATGAGAGCCTTGCTGTTCCGACTCCCGCCGAGGCGCGCGACGACGTTGTGCACACGCGCGGCGACCGCGAGACCGCCCGCCCCGCGGCTTTTTCGCACGACGGTCGCGGTCTGCACTTCCGGGCTGACGCCGAGCGCGTTCAGTTCGCGGACGATGTATTCACGGACTCGCTCATGCTCTTCCGTTCCCGCCGGGTGCGGCGCACGCGCGATCTCGCGCAGGTGTTTCATCGCGCGCCCGGAAGAGAATGCGTCGAGCGGGGCCGTCTCCGGCACGGCCTCCGGCGGGCGCACGAGCGCGACGCTCAAAGCCGCCAGCGCACCGAGAAAAAGCAATGCTGCCAGCGGGATGGCGGCATTCACTTTCGTTTGATTCGGGGAGGTCAGGCGCACGTTTCTTTCACGGCTTGAAGAACGCGGTCAGTGGACAGGAGACAGAGGCAGACGACGAGAGCGGACAATTAAAGCGATTTGAGATTTCAAATTCCACACTTGGAATCCTGAATTTCTTTATTGCCTCCTGCCCCTGCCGTCTGCCTCCTGTGTTTTGCCGCCGGCCATTAGCCGATCAGCGGTTCGCCTTCATAGACGACGTTCCAGCCATTCTTCAGGCTCGTCGAGAGGCTCCGCCGGAACCAGCGCGCGGCCTCTTCGCCGTCTTCGTAGCGACGCGCCGAAGGCAGCGCCTCGCGCGGGTCGTAGCGCACTATCTGCCCGCCGGAGTCGGTCATTCGCAGCGTGATGAGGGCGATCATGTTCCCCTTCGACATGACGGCGGTGCGAATCTCCGCCGGCCCTTCGTCTTCGGCCTCTTCCTCATCGTCCTCGAAGTATTGGGTGTCGTCCTCTACCTCGTCGTCAATCAGTTCATCGAAAATGTCATTGAATTCGCTCATAACTATAGTCTTTCTTACTCCTCAAATAATTCTTTTCTGTTCTTCGACTTGAGGTTAATGTTTTAATCCGCAGGTCTCCGAAGCGTAAGAATTTATATCAGACCGGCGGCGAAATCCAAATGGCGGGGCGACAACTCCACACAGACCTCTCAGGCGAAACGTTCGACGCGACCATCATCGGCGCGGGCATCAACGGCGCCGGCATCGCGCGCGACGCGGCGATGCGCGGTTTAAGCGTGCTGCTGCTCGAAAAGTCGGACGTAGGCGCGGGGACAACTTCGTGGTCAACTCGCCTGATCCATGGCGGGCTGCGCTACCTTGAACACGGCGAGTTGCGTCTCGTGCGCGAATCTCTGCGCGAGCGCGAAGTGCTTCTCCGGCGCGTCGCGCCGCATCTGGTCAAGCCGCTACCGCTGTTGGTTCCGATTTACCAAGGCGCGCGGCGCGGACGGCTAACCATCCGCGCTGGAATGATCGCCTACGATCTGCTCTCGTTCGACAAAACACTTTCAGCGCATCGTATGCTCTCACCCGCCGCCGCGCTCCGACTCGCGCCGGGGCTGAAGGCCGAAGGGTTGCGCGGCGCGGCTCTCTATCAAGACGCGCAGGTCGAGTTCGCCGAGCGGCTCGCCGTCGAGAACGCGCTTTCGGCGCGCGCGCACGGCGCGATCATCATCACCCACGCGCGCGTCGAACGTCTGGTCATCGAAGATGGCGCCGTGCGCGGCATCGAGTTCACAGACTTACTCGGCGGCGGCAGCCACACGGCTCGCTCGCGCCTCATCGTAAACGCGGCGGGGCCGTGGGTTGACAACGTGTTGGCAGGCGTCAACAACCACGATGACGGTCATCATGGAAAACTCATCAGTGGCACGAAGGGCAGCCATCTCGTCGTCGCGGAATTTCCGGGGGCGCCGCGCGCGGCTTTGTACGCGGAGGCGCGTGCGGACGGGCGCCCTTTTTTTATCCTCCCGTGGGACGGGAAATATCTGATCGGGACGACCGACCAGCGCTTCGGCGGCGACCTCGATTGCGTGGAGGCCGATGCGGACGAGGTCGCTTATCTTCTCGACGAGACGAACACCGTGATACCTTCCGCCCGGCTGTCGCCTCGCTCCGTGCTTTACACCTACTCCGGCGTGCGACCGCTGCCGTTCGCCGGTGACGGAGACGAGGCGGGCATCACGCGCAGGCATTTCATTCACGACGACACCGGGGGCGTGCGCGGTCTCGTCTCGCTCACGGGCGGCAAGCTGACGACCTACCGGAATCTGTCCGAGCAGACGGTTGACCTGATATTTAGCAAGCTCGGCAGGACGGCGTCGCGTTGCGCGACCGCGCGGGAGCCGCTCCCCGGTGCGACGACGGAGGATTTCAATTCATTCGCCGCATCGTTCAAGGCTTCATGCGGGCTGCCTGAAAAAACGTGTGCAAGGCTTCTGAAAGTTTATGGCGTGCGCGCGGCTGAGTTGGCGCGGCTCGCGTCGGAGGACGCCGGCTTGGACGAGGTTCTGTGTGAAGAGACCGGCTGCGCCGCCGCTGAGATCGTCTTCGCCTTCCGTGCGGAGATGGCCGAGACGTTGCAGGATTGCCTCCTGCGGCGCACGATGGTCGGGCTGAATAGACATCTCGGTCTGAACGCGGTTGAAGGGGCGGCGCGCGTGGCGCAAAAATATCTCGGCTGGGATACAGACCGCGCGGCGCGGGAAGCGGCGGACTATCGCTTGTACGTCGCACGCTTCCGCCCTCCGACCATAAAGAACGCGCAAGAGAGTTCACAGTTTGCGCCGGAAGTTGTATTCCCAAACATACCCTAAACGCTATGACCAACTCATATCTTTCAAAATCCATCCCGGCGACGATGCGCGCGCTCGAATTGCGTTCTTACGATGGGGGCGACGACACGCTCGCGCTGGTCGAAAAGCCCGTGCCGCGACCCGGCAAAGATGAGGTACTGGTGCGTGTCGCGGCGTCGCCGGTGAACCCTTCCGATTTGATGTTCCTGCGCGGCATGTACGTCCGGAAGAAGTTGCCGGTCGTCCCCGGCTTCGAGTGCAGCGGCGTAGTCGTCACGGCGGGTGGGAGCGTCCTGTCGCGCTACCTGCTCGGCAAGCGCGTCGCGTGCGGAGCGCCGATGGAGGGCGACGGGACGTGGGCCGAGTACATGGTCACCGCCGCCGGCGTCTCGATTCCGCTCATCAAATCAACCAACATCGAGCAGGCGGCTTCGCTGATCGTCAATCCCTTTACCGCGTGGGCGCTTTTGGACGGCGCGAAGCAACATGGCGCTCGCGCCGTCGCGCAGACCGCCGCCGCGAGCGCGCTGGGTCGGATGCTCGTCCGTCTCGCGGCACGCCGCCGCGTCCCGCTCGTCAACATCGTGCGCCGCGCGGAGCAGGTGGAACTGCTGCGAAGCGAGGGGGCCGTCCACGTGCTCGACAGCAGCGACGCGGACTTCGACGCACGCCTGCGTGACCTGTGCCGGGAGCTTGGCGTCACCGTAGCATTCGACGCGGTGGCGGGCGAGATGACGGGCCGCTTGCTGCGCGCGATGCCGGATAACTCTCGCGTCGTCGTCTATGGCGCGCTCTCGCAGGAGGGCGGGGCGATTGACCCACGCTCGCTCATCTTCGAGGGGAAGCAGGTCGAGGGCTTCTGGCTGTCGCGTTGGCTCCGCTCGCTCACCTTGCCCCGCCGCGTCTTGACGGCGCGAAAGGTGCAGAAACTTCTCGACAGCGATTTGAAGACCGAGATTCGCGCGCGCCTCCCATTGGAAAAAGCCGTGGAGGGTCTGCGCGATTACGCCGCCGAGATGACCGGCGGGAAGGTACTTTTCGTCCCCTCTCTACCTTCGTCCGAATAAGGCGGCTTAATGAAGAACGTGGTGGTTGCTGGGGCGAGCGGGCAATTAGGCCGGTACGTCTGCCGAGAATTGAAACAGCGCGGCTACCGGGTGCGTGCGCTCGTTCGCCCTGCGCCGAAGACGGGGAGGGTGCTGGACGATGTGGTACGATTAAATCGCGGAACACAGGATTCAGAATAAGTAGCCTCGGCTGTTTTTATTCCGACTTCCGACTTCCGACTTCTTTTTCATGGAGGTTGACGATGCGTCTCACGGAGATGGTTTCGTGCGCCGGTTGAGCGGCTAAACTCGCGCCGAGCGAACTCGCCCGGGTGCTGGGCGGGCTGGAAATTCCGAAGAATGAGAGACTACTGGTCGGCATCGAAACCGCCGACGACGCCGGAGTCTACCTTCTTTCGGACGATCTCGCGCTCGTGCAGACCGTGGACTTCTTCACGCCGATTGTGGACGACCCGTTCGACTATGGACGCATCGCCGCGCTGAACTCGATCAACGACGTGTGGGCGATGGGCGGCACGCCCGTCACCGCGCTCGCCGTCACCTGCTTTCCGAAGAAGGGCGTAGACTTCGCCATCCTCGCCGAAATCATGCGCGGCGGCCTTCACGTTCTGACGGAGAACGGCGTCGCGCTCGCGGGCGGCCACAGCGTGGACAACGCGCAGATCATGTTCGGCTACGCGGTGACGGGGACGATTCATCCGCGCAAAGTCATCACCAATCGCGGCGCGCGTGCGGGCGATGCATTGATTCTGACGAAACCAATCGGCACGGGCGTTATCTCGACCGGAATCAAGTTCGGGAAGGCGAGCGAGGATGTGATGCGCGCGTCGCTCGACACAATGCTGCTCGCCGGGCGCGAGGCCGCGCGCGCGATGTCTGAGGCGGAAGCGCACGCGGCGACCGATGTGACCGGCTTCGCCCTGCTCGGCCATGCGTGGGAGTTGGCGCGGGCGAGCAACGTCACACTCGAAATCGAAGCGGCGCGGGTGCCCCTCATCCCCGGCGCGCTCGAACTCGCCGCACAGGGTTTATTGACGAGCGGGGATAAAACGAACCGGCTTTATGTCGGCGACGACGTGATGCTCGACGACCGAGTCAGCAAGGAGTTGGGGTGTCTTCTCTTCGACCCGCAGACGGCGGGCGGGCTGCTCATCTCCATCGCGGCGGAGAGAGCCGAAAGTCTCCTCGCAAGTCTGCGCGAGAGATACACGGACGCATCTATCATCGGGCGCGTCGTCGAACGCGGGCCACACCTTCTTTCCATCACGTAAAAAAGAGCAACGCACGCCCACCCTCTTTTCAAGCAGACCTCGACGGATGCATCCCTTTCGTCACCAGTCGTTGAGCATCCGCCGCCTCGATGCGCCCCCGCCGGCCTTTATTCCTAACATGGTAGCCACCGGGCGCGCGTACTTTTCCGTCGCCCCGGACATCAAAGGTTGGTTCGACGCGGCCCGTCCGCGCCGTGAGGTTTGACACGCTACAGACGGTACGGTAACTTAAACGTCACCGTTTTCCGGCGCTTAAGTCCCGTTCGTCTAGTGGCCTAGGACACCGCCCTTTCACGGCGGCGACACGGGTTCGACTCCCGTACGGGACGCCACTTTCCTTTCAAATGTTTATGGCTGCGCTGAGAAGCTGAGGCGCGGCAACGTCTTGGAAACGTAATTCCCCGAAAACGCCATCGAGCTTACGCACCGCTTCCGCAAGAAATGCGGGGCTGAGGTAGTGCCGGCGTGCCGCCACGAGTAAGTCTTTGTGGCCTCAATCGAAACTTACGAGATTGCGTCCGGCGCGGCTTCTAGGCGAAAGGGAGGTCGCCCGCCGCGGCGGGCTGTTGCGGCGCGGTGGCCTGACTTCCGACGAGCGGAAAGCCGCCGTGCGCTTCAATCACTTCGTCAATGAGTCGCATGTGCTCAATGGTGGAAGCGAGGGCGTGGTCGCGGTTCTGTGCCCTGTTTGTCATCGCGTTGTTGGTGCTGGCGGCACCGGGCACGAAGTTGTTGTTGGCGGGTGGGCAACGGGCGCGTGAGTTATTGCGGCGCGTCTGTTCACGACGGCGCGGGCGGTGTGAGTTGAGCGTGGTGAGCGCGATCCTCAGCCTGCTGGCGCAAGATCGCGGTTTGTATCGGCATCTCTCAGGACGCACGAAACTCAACTTGGAAGGACGTTTAGCATATGTGTCCTGACATCAGCCCGCGCCCAATAATAATCTCGACTGTTTTGTTTTGTCTTTCATCCGAAGAATAAGCGTTCACCTGACCGGCAAGTTGCTTGAGCGCCGCCACGGCGCGGGCGGCGAGTTGCGCGTCCGCCTCGCGCGCCGCGCGCATCTCGGAGAGCGCGGC
>JBGTBQ010000126.1:0-3413 GCA_041749275.1 Pyrinomonadaceae bacterium
CGCGGTGTCGAGCGGGACGTGCGGCGAGACGACGACGATTTTGATGTCGCGCGGCCAGCGACGCTTGACCGCCAGCACTTCGCCGTCATCCTTGACGCAGGTCGTCACCCATCCGCCGAGCAGAGACGCCGCGACGTTATCGGCGTGGCCTTCGAGTTCCGACGCATAGCGCAGCGCGGTCTCGTCCGGCAGTTCGCGTTCGCAGACGATTGCGGCGAGCACGAGGCCCGCGACGATGGCCGCCGCGCTGCTGCCGAGGCCGCGCCCCAAAGGGATTTGGTTTCGCACGGCGAGACGCACCGGCGGCAGGCTCCAGCCCTCGCGCTCCGCGGCGAAGCGCATTGCACGAAAGATCAGATTCTCGGCGGCGCGCGGCAGCGCCGCGTCCGCGCCTTCGCCGGAACTGCGGACGTGACACGGCTCGCCTGAATCGTGCGCGACGGAGGCGCGGACGGTCAGGTATAAGCGCAGGGCGAGGCCGAAGCAGTCGAACCCCGCGCCGAGGTTCGACGTTGAAGCGGGCACGCGCACCTCGACGCGTCGCCCACGATGCGGAACGGCGTCGCCTTCGCGCTCATTGATGACGATCAAGGCTTCACATCCCATCCGCTCAGTCGAGACCTCCCGCTTTGTCTTCGCCCCGCGCCGCGCGGTCGAGTTGTTCGAGAATCGCCGCCTTCGTCGCTTGCACACGAACGGGCGCGTTGGCGTAAGTGCTCTTGAGCCGCCGCTCGTCCTTCGTCCCTTCGCCTGCGCGGTCGTGTGCGCGCAAAGTCTCGCGGTGGTAGTTGATTACGTAATCGGCGTCTTTCAACACGTGGCCCGTCAGCACGGCGACGACCGACTCGCCGGCGCGGATAAATCCACTGCTGACCAGATGCCTGATGCCCGCCACGGTCGTCGCCGACGCAGGCTCGCAGCCCACGCCGTCGCGCCCGATGACGGCTTTGGCGTCCGCAATCTCCTGCTCGCTCACGGAGAGCACACGCCCGCCCGTCCAGCGCACCGCGCGCAACGCCTTCTTCCACGAGACGGGATCGCCGATCTTGATGGCCGTCGCTAGCGTTTGCGGGCGCCCGATTGGTTGAAACGAATCCTCGAAAACCTCTTCCGGCGCGAGCTGCCCATCGAACGGCGCGCTCGCGCTGCTTGAGAACATGCGCGCGAACGGCGCGGACTCTTCGGCCTGCACGACGCTCAGACGCGGCAGACGGTCAATCACGCCGAGGTCGAATAGTTCCTTGAACCCTTTGCCGAGCGCGGAGCTGTTGCCGAGGTTGCCGCCCGGCACGACGACGTGATCGGGCACCGTCCACGCAAGTTGTTCGAGCAGTTCGGCGGCAACCGTCTTCTGGCCCTCGATGCGGAACGGGTTGATCGAGTTGACGAGGTAGATGCTCTCATCCTCGGCCAACTCGCGCACCGCGCGCATCGCATCGTCGAAGTTGCCGTCGAGTTCCAGCACGCGCGCGCCATAGTCGAGGCTCTGCGCCAGCTTGCCGTGGCTGACCTGTCCGTGCGGCACGAAGATGGCGCACGTCAAATTGGCTCGCGCCGCATAAGCCGCGAGGCTCGCCGCCGTGTTGCCCGTGCTCGCGCAGACGACCGTGCGCGCGCCGAGGACGACGGCTTGCGTGACGGCGACGGTCATCCCCGTGTCTTTGAAAGAGCCGGTCGGGTTGCAGCCCTGATGCTTGAGCTTGAGCGCGTCTAATTTGCAGTAGGCGGCGGAGCGCGGCGCGTCGTAAAGCGGCGTGTTGCCTTCATCGAGCGTGACGACGGGGGCCGCATCATCGAACGGCAGCAGCTCGCGGAAGCGCCACACGCCGCTCCGGTCGCGCGCGTCCGCGGAGGCGCGCCGCGCACGCCACACGGCGCGCAAACTTTCCGCGTCGTTCAATCCTGCCCTGTCGTCTTCGACATCCAGCAGGCCGCCGCATCGAGGACAGACGTAGAGTCGTTCGTTGATGCCGTAACGCGCGCCGCACGCAGGCTCGGCGCAGCGTTGCGACGCGCGCGCGGCGGCAGTCTCCCCCGTTGGCACTGGTGAGTTCATACCCCGATCAGTTCTCGCGTGCCCTCGTCGAAACGTGATTCGCGTTGGTGCAGGTTGAACTCGTGATGCACCGCCGCCATCGCGTCGCGCATCGCGCGCGCCTCGACGACGAACGAGACGTTATATTCGGAAGAGCCTTGCGCGATGGCGATGATGTTGACGCCGCGCCGCCCCAACGCGCTGAACAAGCGCCCGGCTATCCCCGGCGTCCCGCGCATGTTCTCGCCCACCACCGCGACGACCGCAATCTCCGCGTCCACGTTGATGTGCTCGACCTGATGGTGCGCGAGGTCGGCGGCGAAAGTGCGCCGGAGCGCCTCGACCGTGCGCGCGGCCTCATCCGTGTTGACGATAAAGCAGATGTCGTTCTGCGAAGACGCCTGCGAGATCATCAGCACGTTGGCGCGCGCCGTGGCCGCCGCTGTAAAGGTGCGCGCCGCGATGCCGAGCACGTCCACGATGCCGCGCCCGCCGACGGTAATCATGCTCACTCCCGCGATGGCCGTGATTGCACGCACGCCGTTCCGCGAAGGATGTCCGACGGGCGTGATCTTCGTGCCGGGCTTCTTCGGCGCGAAGCTGTTGCGAATCCAGACGGGAACACCGGCCTCCGCAATGGGGCGCAGAGTCTTCGGATGTAAGACCTTCGCGCCGAAGTAGGCTAACTCCGCCGCCTCGGCGTAGGAGATTTCGCCGATGGTGCGCGCGTCCTCGACGAGACGCGGATCAGCGGTCATCACGCCGTCCACGTCCGTCCAAATAACTATCTCCGAAGCGTCGAGCGCCGCGCCGAGGATCGTCGTTGAATAGTCCGAGCCGCCGCGCCCGAGCGTCGTCAACACGCCGCGCCGCGTGGCTCCGATGAATCCCGTCACGATTGGCGCCAGCCCTTCGTCGAGCAGCGGCAGCAGGCGCGTCGTCGCCCGCTCGCGTGTCTCGTCCATCAGCGGTTCGGCCCGCCCGTGCTCTTCATCCGTGACAATCAACTCCGTCGCTTCGATGGGCACGGACCGCACGCCCATCTCGCAAAGCGCGCCGGCCATGAGACGCGCCGACAGACGCTCGCCCACGCTCGAAATGGCGTCGAGCGCGCGCGGCGTCAACTCGCGCAGCATCGCCGTCTCCTGACAGAGCATCGCCGCCTCGCCGATGATTCGCTCGATCTCCGTCGCAAGCTCCCCGCGCCGCGCCTCGTCCGAGATAAGCGCCGTGAGAGCCGCCGCGTGCTGCGCGCTTAGAGCCTCACGCAATTCCGCGCCCGTCCCCGCGTCGCCGCCCGCCGAAGCGTGCGCCGCCGCGACCAGACGGTTTGTCACGCCGCTCATCGCCGACACGACGGCCACGACCCCGCCGCGCC
>JBGTBQ010000127.1:0-22101 GCA_041749275.1 Pyrinomonadaceae bacterium
TGCTCGATCTCGACTTCGTAACGTTTGCCTTCCGAACGCAGGACGGGACACGCGCCGAGGTAACGCGCGAGCGGTTCGGGCGCGAGCGTCGCCGACATCACGACGACGCGCAGGTCGGGTCGCGCGCCTCGTTGCAGACGACGCAGCAGCGCGAGCGCGAGGTCAGCTTGCAGGTGTCGCTCATGGAACTCGTCGAGCACGACCACGCCGACGTTCGAGAGTTGTTTATCCGAGAGCAGACGGCGCGTCAGCACGCCCTCCGTCAAAAACCGGACGCGCGTGCGCGGGGAGGCGACCTCTTCAAAACGCACCTGATAGCCGACGCTCTCGCCGAGCGCTTCGCCCCGTTCTTCAGCGACACGGCGCGCGGCGAGACGCGCCGCCAAACGTCGCGGCTCAAGCACCCACACCTCGCCCTCGCCGCACAGCCCCGCGTCGAGCAGAGCGGGCGGCACGCGCGTCGTCTTGCCCGCGCCGGGCGGGGCCTCGATGACGAGGTTCGGCGCGGCGCGCAACGACGCGACAATCTCCGGCAGGAGCGGATCAATCGGCAGCGGTTCCACGAGGCGTTCAGTGTACAGCGATTTGAGGCGGAAGGGGCGACCGTAAGGGAGCGTGCGGGAGAGATAATCGTAGAGGATTTTTAACGCGGAGGGCGCAGAGAAGACGCGGAGACCGCGGAGCAGAGATGCCGGTTTGAAATTTGAAATCTCAAATCCGAATGGTTTTTCTCCGCGGCCTCCGCGCCTCCGCGACCTCTGCGTTAAAGCCAAACTTGCGCCGAACTCAATCGTGAATCCATCTGAGATGCCCGGTCGCGGCGAGGCGGCAGCAACTTCATTATGCTATGCAGAGCATAACGGCGAATCGTTGTCGCCTACCAATCTCATCTGGTTTGATTTAGCGCTGGACGCGCCCCGAAGCGTCGCCCTTGACCAGCGCTTCGACCTCCGCGACCGTGACGAGATTGAAGTCGCCGCTGATCGAGTGCTTCAGACATGAGGCGGCCACCGCATACTCCAACGCCTCGCCAGCCGGCTTGCCCGTCGCCAGCCCGTAAATCAATCCGCCCGCGAACGAGTCGCCCCCGCCCACGCGATCCACGATCCAGACATCGTACTTGCGCGATTGGAAAACCTCGCCTTCGTGCAACAACATCGCCGACCACCCGTTGTTGTCGGCGCTACGGCTCTCGCGCAACGTGATCGCCACCGCTTGCAGCTTGAACCGCTCGGCCAGCGTCCGCGCCACCTGTTCATAACCCGCGGATGCGACCTCGCCGCCCTCGATGTTTGCGCCCTCGGCCTTGATGCCGAAGACCTTCTCGGCGTCCTCCTCGTTGCCGATGGCGACATCCACCCACTCCATGAGCTTGCTCATCGTCTCCTGCGCCTGCGCCGGCGTCCACAGTTTTTTGCGGTAGTTGAGGTCGCACGAAACGGTGAGGCCCTCCTCTTTGGCGGCGCGACACGCTTCGGCGGTCGCCTCGGCCACGCGCGGCCCCAAAGCCGGCGTGATGCCCGTGAAGTGGAACCACGACGCGCCGTCGAAGATGCTCTTCCAATCGAACTCCCCCGGCCCGACTTGTGAGATGGCCGACCCCGCGCGGTCATAGACGACGACCGAGGCACGCTGGCTCGCGCCCGTCTCCAAAAAGTAGATGCCGATGCGCTCGCCGCCACGCGCAAGGTGCGAGGTGTCCACGCCCAAGCCGCGCAAGACGTTTACCGCCCCGTCGCCGAACGGGTTCTTCGGCAGGCGCGTGACGAAGCGTGCGTCAAGGCCGTAGTTCGCCAACGAGACGGCGACGTTGGCTTCGCCCCCGCCGTAAGTCAACTCCAATTCTTTCGCTTGAGAAAACCGCAGACGGCCCGGCGTCGCCAGCCGCATCATGATCTCGCCAAAAGTCACCACTCGCATATTCACTCCCTCCTCTTCGCTCCGCACGCGCTCACTTGGCGCGCGCCTCTTTGATCTTCTTGATGAACTCGTGGGCGGTGCGCGTGATGGCCCCGTAGTCGCCGGTCTTGGCCCCGCCTGTCAGACTGCTGCCCGCGCCGACCGCCACGGCCCCGGCCTTGATCCACTCGCCGACGTTGTTGACATCCACGCCGCCGGTCGGCATTAGCGGCGCTTGCGGCAGCGGCCCCTTGATGGCCTTGATGAGCGAGGGGCCGAACGCCTCGCCCGGAAAGAGCTTGATGATGTCCGCCCCGCACTCCATCGCCTCGACGACATCGCGGATGGTCATCACGCCCGGCATCACCGGCACTTGATAGCGGTTACACAGCCGCACCGTCTCGACGTTCAGCGAGGGCGAGACGACGTAGGTCGCGCCGGACAGAATAGCAATCCGCGCCGTCTCGGGATCGAGCACCGTGCCCGCGCCGAGGATCAGCTCCGAAGGCTTGTACTGTGCGGCCAGAGCCTCGATGACGCGATGCGCGCCGGGCACGGTGAAGGTGACTTCAATCGCGGGGCAGCCGCCCGCGAGCACGGCTTCGGCGACGCGCAACGCCTGCTCCGCCGTTTCGGAGCGAACGACGGCAACGAGGCCCGCCTCGGTGATGCGTCGGAGAATGTCCAGCTTCGGTATCATGTCTCGTCCTCTTCAAAGTTTCAGGATGCCCTCAGTCAGAGAGAACTCTTGGCGCGCCAGCGAACTCCGGCGCCAAGCTCTCTCGCGGCGCAACTCTCCACAATTCGCGCGCCCGGCTTCAGGTAGTCGGGTAGTTTGGAGATAAGAGTTCAGAGTTCAAGCTTTAGCTTGCTGTCTAAACAAGAAGCCAGCAATTCTCGGTTTAGAGCATGTCTAAAAAGCCCCGCGAGGGGCGAAATGTTTGTCGCTCGTCGGGTGCGCCGAAGTCTCCAAGCTCCATGAGGAGCGGCATATAAATGTCTGTCGCCCCTCCGGGGCTTGAAAGAGAAAGGGGGCGGCACGGGCTATAAACATTTCGCTCCTCACGGAGCTACGGCGCATGGCTTTTTAGACACGCTCTGAGCAATGGACGACGTGGATTAGCTCCTTGACGGGCCTGAAACTGTTGAAAGTATGGGCCACCTGCCGGGGCGCTTCAGCCACAGTCGGTGCGATTCCGACGCCATCAGGCCAAACCGAGAATTGCTGACAAGAAGCAAGCTAAAGCTTGAACTCTAAACTGACCCACTACTGGTAGTCGGACAGGATGGACACGTACAATGACCATGGGCATGATTTCCCCCTCCGGGCGTCCGCCGGGCGCCGAACGCCTACCCGGCGAGCGCCGCCTGCGCCGCCGCCAGCCGCGCCACCGGCACCCGGAAGGGCGAACAGCTCACGTAGTCAAGCCCCGTCTCGTGGCAGAAGGCGATACTGCGCGGCTCGCCGCCGTGTTCACCGCAGATGCCGACCTTGAGGCCGGGCTTGGCCGCCCGCCCGCGCTCCACCCCGATCCGCACCAGCTCCCCGACACACTCTTGGTCGAGCACCTGAAAAGGGTCGTCGGGCATGATGCCCCGCTCCACGTAGTGCGAGAGGAAGCGGCCCGAATCGTCGCGCGACAGCCCGAAGGTGGTCTGCGTGAGGTCGTTCGTGCCGAAGGAAAAGAAGTCGGCGTGCGCCGCAATCCTGCCGGCGGACAGCGCCGCCCGCGGCAGCTCGATCATCGTCCCGATGGTGTACTCGACTGTCGTTCCGTGCTCCCCCGTCACTTGGCGGGCGACCTCGTGGATGAGCGCCGCTTGGTGGCGCAGCTCACCCTCGGTCGAGACCAGAGGCACCATGATCTCCGGTTTGACCTCGACGCCCTCGCCCTGCACCGTGCACGCCGCCTCGAAGACGGCCCGCACCTGCATCCGCGTCACCTCCGGGTAGACGAGTCCGAGACGGCAGCCGCGGTGTCCGAGCATCGGGTTGGACTCGTGCAGCCGCTCGACCTGCCGCAGCAGCATCCGCTTCTCGTAAATCGCGTCGAGCAGTTGCTCCTCCCTGCTCTCCCTGCGCGCGCGCCGCAGCGCCGACTTGAGGTCAGCAATCTCCGAGACAAGCTCCTGCCTGTTCGGCAGGAACTCGTGCAGCGGCGGGTCGAGCAGGCGGATGGTGACCGGCAGCCCCGACATCACCCGGAAAATGCCGGCGAAGTCCTGACACTGGTGCGGCAGGAGCTTCGCCAGCGCCTTCTCGCGCGCGCCCACGCCGTCGGCGAGGATCATCTCGCGCATGGCCGCCAGCCGCTCCTCGCCGAAGAACATGTGCTCGGTGCGGCACAGGCCGACGCCTTCGGCCCCGAAGTCGCGGGCCACCTGCGCGTCGTGCGGGGTGTCGGCGTTGGCCCGCACGCGCAGGCGGCGTCGCTGGTCGGCCCACGTCATCAGCTCGTGAAACTCCGCCCCCAGCTCCGGCTGGATGAGCGGCACTTGGCCGCGGAAGACTCTTCCCGTCGAGCCGTCGAGCGTGATCCACTCGCCCTTCGTCACCATCGTGCCGTCGGCGCTGAACTGTTGCTGGTTGTAATCAATTTCGAGCGCGCCCGCGCCCGTCACGCAGGGCTTGCCCATGCCGCGCGCGACCACTGCCGCATGAGCCGTGGCCCCCCCGCGCGCAGTTAAGACAGCCTGTGCGGCCACCATGCCGTGGAAGTCGTCGGGGCTGGTCTCCTGCCGGACGAGGATGACTTTCGTGCCGGCGCCGGCAAGCTCCTCCGCGTCGTCCGGGTGGAAGACGACTTGGCCCTGCGCCGCGCCGGGGCTGGCTGCGATGCCCGTCGCCAGAACGGTGACTTCGGCCCGCGGGTCAACCGTCGGGTGGAGCAACTGGTCGAGCTGTTCCGGCGTGACGCGCCGCACGGCGGTCGCCTCGTCAATCAGGCCCTCATGCACCATCTCGACGGCGATGCGGACAGCCGCCGCTCCGGTGCGTTTCCCCGCACGGGCTTGAAGCATCCACAGTCGCCCGCGCTCGACGGTGAACTCGATGTCCTGCATGTCGCGGTGATGGCGCTCCAACTGCTCTGTGATCCCGACAAACTGCTCGAAGGCTTCGGGCAGCTCTTCGCGCAACTGGCTGATCGGATGCGGCGTGCGTGTGCCGGCGACGACATCTTCGCCCTGCGCGTTCAAGAGGTACTCGCCGTAGAGTGTCTTCTCGCCGGTCGAGGGGTGGCGCGTAAATGCCACGCCCGTGCCGGAGGTCTCGCCCATGTTGCCGAAGACCATCGCCTGAATGGTGACCGCCGTGCCGAGTGTGTCGGGGATGCGGTTGACTCTGCGGTAATCCCCGGCGCGCCGGCCCATCCACGAGTTGAAGACCGCGGAGATCGCCATCCGCAGTTGCTCGAAGGGGTCGGAGGGGAAGGCCAGCCCGTGCTGCTCGGCGAAGATGATGCGCTGGTAGTCGGCGACGATCTCGCGCAACTGCTCCGGCGTCAGGTCTGTGTCACGGCCCCCCTCGGTCTGCGCCTTGTAGCGCTCCAACACGCGCTCGAACTTTTCGTGCGCCACGCCCATCACGATCTCGCCGAACAGAGAGACGAAGCGGCGATAAGCGTCCCAAGCGAAACGGAGGTCGCCGGTCTGCGCGGCCAGCCCTTCGGCTGTCCCTTCGTTGAGACCGAGGTTCAAGACTGTGTCCATCATGCCCGGCATCGAGACGGGGGCGCCGGAGCGCACCGAGACGAGCAGCGGGTTCCCTGCGTCGCCGAAGCGTTTGCCCGTCCCGGATTCGATCTGCTTCAAAGCCTCGCGGGCCTGCGTCCACATCCCTTCGGGGAACTGGCGGTCGTAGGCGTAGTAGGCGTTGCAGGCCTCGGTCGTGATGACGAAGCCGTGCGGGACGGGCAGACCGGCGCGGGTCATGTCAGCGAGTCCGGCGCCCTTCCCGCCGAGGAGGTCACGGGCATCGCCGCTGCCTTCGGCAAAGAGGTAGACCCATTTATTGTCGCGATCGGCGTATGATGTGCTCATCCTCGACTTTTCCTTGAAATCACCGCTCGTCGCCTTCACTCATGCGTCCGTGTTGTGTTGTAGGTCCGCCGTCAGAAGTTGAAGCGGTGAATGTTATCGAGTTTGAAGATGAAGGGCGCGCCGATTTGCTTTGCACGCGGAAAGCTGCCGGCGTTGAAACTATCTCGTCGGGCCTCTTCGTGGCCGCGCCGTTCCCTCGACCTTCAGGCGCACGACAAACTTCGCATCCGTCGTCGGCTCGCGGGTCGAGACGGCGAGGCGCTCGCCCCGCACCTGCCGCTCGCCCTTGTCAACCGAGCCGGGACGGCCCGCCGCCGTCAACTCGTTCGGCTCGACGCGGACACTTGCTTGCTCCGGCTCGGTCAAGTCCACCAGCAACCGCGCCCCTGCTTCCTCAATGACGAAACTTCCATCGCCCGCTCGCTCGATTTTATCGTCGGCGTGGAGGAGCCACGTAAATTCGCTCGGCTTGTTCGCGCGGAGACGGTCGGAGATGACGAATGTGTTCTGGCCGTCGAAGCGAAACTCGCGCACGAACCGCGCGAGGTTGAGATCAGGCTCGTAGGCCGAGGTCAGGTCGGCGCGCAGGACGGCAGAGCGCCGGTTGAGTTGGGCCTCGGTAATCCTGATCTCGTTCAGCCGCTCGTAGGGCACGCCGTCGAAGGCGTCGTGTCCCTTCCCTTCTCTGGCCTGCCCGCGCCCGTCAATCAGCACGGCGTTGTGGTGCGCGGTCATGGGCACGCCCGCGTAGCCGGAATCGCCCGTCAGGTATGCGCCGCGCGCGTAGATGATAAAGCTCCCGGCGTCCGGGTGCGCGTGGCCCGAAGAGAGATGCCAGTCGGGGAACTGGCGGATGAGCGCCGTCGTGTGATGACCTTCGGGCGGCCCGGCTTTGAAGGCGAAGGCCGTCGCATGTGTCGTCCAGTCGCTCCGCCAGTAGGCGACGCCGTGGTCGGCGAAGTAGTGCCACGTCCTCTGTTTTTGAATCGGGAGGGGCTTGACCCGCGGCTCGTACCAGAGGAGCGACCAGTAGTTCTCGGCGTTGTAGTGGTTGAGGCTCTTCATCCACTCGGCGACGCCCTGCGCCTTCGGGTCGCGGAAGCGCTGCGCGAGGCGGTAGAGGATGTTGTAGTTGGTGTGGAAGCGCCCGCCCGGATTCACGCGCCGGTATTCGTCACCCTGACCGGCGCGCGTCAGAGGTCCCTCGTAGATGTCGCCGAAGTCGAAGACGTTGCGGCCCGACGGGAGCATCGAGTGCGCGACGTACTTGTGCATCAGGCGAAAGCCCGGACGGTCGTAGAGGTCTTCGCCGGTCGCGTGCGCGTGCGCGTCGAGGTAGTGGACGAGCCACGGCGTCGAGAAAATCCAGTACTCGAAACCTTCGTAGTAATAGCCGTCGGTCGAATAGGTGGCGAGCACGCGGTCATAGATGGCGCGTGCGAGCGCCGCCCACTCCGGCGCGTCCTCCACCTCGTCATAAAGCGCGTAGGCCGCCACGCCCAAACCGGCCATCGGGATAAAGACGTGGTTCTGGCTGTAGGAGAAGGTGCGACCGCGCTTCGGCTCGTAATGCGCGGCGAGCAGGCGCGCGTGTTTCGCAATCTTGTCGCGGTAGCGCGCGCGCTCTGCTTCGCTCAAATCATGGTAGAGCAGGTCATAGCCCCAGCCCATGCCATACAAGAGGTGTCCGGCGGCGAGGTCAACGTTCGGCTTGTTATAGGTGTAGCCCCACACGTCATAGCTCGTCGCCGCTTCCATGTAGGCGCGCGCCGCGTCGAGATATTTTTTGTCGCCCTCGATTTTATACGCGAGGGCCACTTCGGCGATGCCGATGCCGACCTCGTTCTGCGCGCGACGCTCCTGCGCCGGGGCGGGCGGAGGCGGCTTTTGCACGGCGCGCGTCTGTGCGAGCGCCGCTCCCCACACCTCGCGGTGTGTGGTGCGCGCGCGGCGGCGCAAGCTTTCGAGTCCTTCGGCGGTGACGTAGACGCGCGGGTGCTTGCCACGGAGTTCGGGGCGCAGTTTCGAGTGCGTCGTTTCCATCAACGCAGTGAGCGGATGCGGCGCGCGCTTCCACGCCGCGTCGCCCGCGGCATCCTTCGGTCCCAGCGATTCGCGCTCGTCCTGTGCCCGGACGGGCGGCAGCGGCAAGCAAACGAGTCCGATCAGGCAGGCGACGATGACGTGGCGAATGATGCTTTTAAACATGAGCATATAACTTACGCGGAAAGCTAAAAATGCTGATAATTAGCGCATGGTTCTCAGCACCCGACCCACGCGCTTAGATTACTGTCAGTATCTGGTGAGCAGCCAGATCAATTACACCTTTTAACCAATATGGTCCTACCCAATCAAAGGTTCTCTCATTGATCTTTATCAGGTGTTTTTGAGTTGCTCTATTATCTTTTGTCGCCATCACAAATAGACTGGAAACACCCGATTTATTTTTGATTTCAACACCAATATAATTAGCGTCTTCGTAAACTACTTTCAAAGATTCGATACTGCTATCAGCATTTTTTGACGATTCAGTTACCGGACTGTAGCTGCCGTGAGTTTCAAGAACAGAAACAAATGTCGCTTTTTGTGCATTCTTTTTTCTTAAAATAATTCCGGCATCTCTTCGTAAATTGAAGTTAGGATCATTCGCTCCCAATCGCACAAAAAACACCTCGTCGTTTGGCTTAGTTACAGAAGTCAAAGTGTAATAACTGCCATTATTCAACCATGAAATCTTGGCATTTTCAGTAGCTGGAATCGCACTTCCTTCTTTCCATAAATGCTGGTAACCATTGGCTTGACCTAAAGTCTCTAAGCTTTTAGGAGTTTCGTATTTGAAATTCGCCGACATAATTTGACCGAAATAATAGAATGGCAGGTCGTATTGATTTGGTGTTTGAGAATCCAATTGAATAATATCCAGCAGTATTGGTTTTTCGAATCCTTCTTCTTCAATTAATGCCATCGTTCGCTGAAATGCGGTTCCGGGATAGGCATTATTTTCTTTGGCACTTATTAGTTGAACCTTTGGATTCGAAACGTCAAACAAATATTTCTCCGAAGCAAATTTACTGCCCGTATCAAAATCTCCTCCAAAATGTGAGGTTTCATTTTGAATGATTGTATTGTGTGCAATGGTTTGTTTAGCCCACGTCGTGTTTTCCTTTAAGTAATTCCCGCCGCCTTTTTGTTCAATATTTACAAAGCGTGATAGACCATAATCCTGTAGTATCTCGTGGTCATTTTTATAATAGGAAAAAGAAAGCTTGTCGTAATGCCCATGGCTCGATCCCTGAGAGGTATATTTCATTACCAAAGTTAATTCGTCATCATTCTTTTTATTCCGAATAATTGCCACGCCGCCTTGTTTTCCGTCTGAACCATCAGACAAATCAATGGATTTTTTTTCGAATGGTTTTTCTAATTTATTTTTAATCCCGAGTGCAACAGCCATTCCCGAATTACCCAGTTGGACACGACCTTGTTTTTGTGCAATTGACAATAAAGCGGGATCTTTACCACCGTATAAATAAGCGATATTAACCGCCGAAACCAATTCTCTGGAATACATAGACATTCCTTTTTGACCGTCGTTCAACGGAAAAAATTCTCCGGCTGAATTGGTCATATTCAACAATGCAGTTACTGATTTCAGCAGGATGCCGTTTCTATATTCAAATATTCTTAACTCCGGTTTGGTGTTGTGCAGGGATTGTGCGAATACCAAAAAGGGATACATCGCATAACGCTGGTAATAAGGACCCTCGTTATAATAACCGTCAGGAGAAAAAGGCTCGTCAATATTTGCCAGAAAACCGGTTTTTTGACCTTCTTTTTTGATCACACCACCGTCATTGTCCTTCATGCCCGGAGGCAGACCATCGTCTTTCAAGCCATTCAAAGCCCTATCTAATAGTTCAGCGTCATTCATTACCAACGCGATCATCCCGACGGCAACATTTCCCCAAGTCGCATGATTGTGCACTCTGTTAAAAAACTGCGGAGAACCAATAGAAAGAAAATCGGCAAAGGGACGAAACAGATCTTTTTCGAGAATGGCGCGATCCGCCGGACTGATAAAATCATAGACGCAATCGTAAGCTTGACTCGCGGAAACCAGCCAATTCGAATCATTCAAGGTTTGCCAGAAAAGCTTTCCTCGGGAGTATGAACGGGTTTGCGGATGCAAAGGCAACGTCGGATATAACTTGGCATAAGCCAACAACATATCGCGAACATAAATCCCGTATTTTTCATCGCCTAAGATTTGATACAAAACACCTGCTTTTTCCAGCATCAGGTAGTTTCTTTTGTGACGTTCGTGGGTATATCCACCCGAAAAATCTTTTGGGATAGGAAGCAAGATTCCCAATTTTATTTCGGCATCAACCTCGGCTTTGGCATCAGCTAGCGAAGCGTCAAAAAGAGGCGCTTTACCTAAATTCGATTTGATCTGCTCAACACCTTTTTTGGTCAAAACCAAGCTAGGATGCTGTTGTGCAAAGACCTTGAAACTGACTGAGAAAAGAAGTCCTAGAATTAGTGATTGTATAAACGTAACTGTGTTTTTTTTCATAATAGTTTTTTCCGGATTGATCCAATATTCGCATTATCTGTTGCCTTCCTTTCTGTCACGCTGAGGCGAACGGATACGAGTCGGGGCAGACCTGTGTGTCTGCCCCGGCTTGCTCAACGGGTGTCCGGGGCAGACACACAGACCGGCTCCGACTCATCAGAAGATGAGCTTGAGCGCGAACTGAAGCTCGCGCCCCTCGTTGGCGGTCGCGGTCACACGCCCCACGTCGGTCCGGTCGAGGAAGAAGACCGGCAGTTGGAAGTTCGGATGGTTGAAGACGTTGAAGGCTTCGGCGCGGAACTGCAAGCGCACGCCCTCGCCGAGACGCAGGTTCTTCAGCAGCGAGAAGTTGAAGTTTTTGAAAGCCGGCCCGGTCAGAATGTTGCGGCCCGCGTTGCCGTAGAAGTTGATGGGATCGTTCGGGTCAATCGAGTTGCTCGGATCGCCGAACGCCGCCGGGTTGTAGAACAGTCCGGCGGGGATGTTCTGGTAAGGGTCGCCGATGACATCCGGACGCTGTTGGCCGACATCCGGCGCGTTGAACTGCGGCGTGAAGGGTCGGCCCGAAAGCATCGAGACGATGCCGTTAATCTGATAGTCGCCGATCAGCATCTGCTTCCACCCGCGCGCGTCGCCCGCGAACGCTTTGCCGCGACCGAACGGCAGGGAGTAGTTGAAGCTCGCCGAGAACTGATGCTTGCGGTGAAAATCAGAGAGCGCCCGTTCGGCGCGCAGGTCGTAGATGTTCTGCGGGAACTTCTGCGTTCCCGTCGTCGAGTTGTTGGTTGACGAGGCGTCGTCAATCGCGCGCGAGAAGGTGTAAGAGGCGAGCAGCGTCAGTCCGCTTCTGGAGCGGCGGCGGATGCTGGTTTGCAGCGCGTTGTAATTGGAATTCGCGGTCTGCTCCTGATATTGCAGCGTCGCCGTGCCGAACTGCGCGGCGAACGGATTGACGTTCGTCCCCGTGACGGTTCCGTTTGCGTTGACCGTGTTGACGATGAACGACTGGTTGATGTTGTAGCGTCGCCCGAGGTAGCGCCCCTGCGAGCCGACGTAGCCGATCTCGAAGGCGAGGTCGCGGGAGATTTCGCGCTCCATCGTCAGGTTGTACTGGTAAAACTCCGGCGTGCGGTTCCCCGTGTCAATGCCGAAGGTGTCGTTCGCGGCGGCGACAGTCCCGGTGGGGAAAGGGTTAGTGAACGTGAGGCCGACCGGGTTGCGCGTCGTCGAGGTCGCGCTGATGAACGGGCGGCTGTACTGGACGCGGTTCAGGAACGGGAAGTTGTTAGCGATCTGCTGGCGCGTCACGTTGAAGCTTTCGAGGCTGTGATAGATACCCGCGCCGCCGCGCAAGACCGTGCGGTCGCCGCCGAACAGACGCAGTGCGAAGCCGACGCGCGGACCGAAGTTGTTCTTGTCGGTCTCAAGCAGCGCTTCGGAGAAACGCGAGTCGCCGGAGAGCACGACCTCGCGCAGGGTGGGGATGAAGGTGGCGAGCCTGCCCGACGCTTCCGTGAGCGGCTGTTGCAGCTCGTAGCGCAGGCCGAGGTTGAACGTCAGACGATCGTTGAAGCGCCAGTTATCTTGGACGAAGAAAGCGTACTGGACGCCGGTCAGGTCAGCCGGCTCGGACCCGACCTGAAGCTGCGTCGCGTCGGGCAGCCCCAAGAGGAAGTCCGCGAACGAGCGGAAGCCGCTCGAAAGGCTGCCGGCGACGCCGCCCGCGGAGTTGGTGCTGCGCCCACGGAAGCGGAAGTCGCCGCGCGTGTTACGCACGTCCGCCTCGGCGTAGTTGGCGCGGATGATGTCGCCGCCAAACTTGAGGGAGTGGTTGCCGAAGTTCCATGTCGCCACGTCGTAGAACTGGAAGTTGCGGATGTTGTAGATGAAGGGGTCGTTCGGGCGGTCGCCGAATTCCTCGAAGCCGTCAATGCGAATCGCCGGCCAGCCCTGCAACTCGGCGGGCGGGTTGTAGGGAATGCCGAAGACGGCGTTGTAATTCTGGTCGCGGTTCTGGCCGAGATTCTGGTTGCTCTGGCGGAAGCGCGCGAAACGCGCCTCGTTGACAAAATTCGGCGAGAAGATGTGCGTGTCGCTGATGGAGAGCGTGTTCGCGCCGTTGACCACGTCGCGCCCGAAGCCGGGGTAGAAGTTGCGCGCGGACGGGAACGGATCGTATCTGTCGGTGGCCTGCCGCGCGTAAGAGACGTAGAAGTTGTTGTTCTTCGAGACGCGATGATCGAATTTAAAGAGGTACTGGTTGCGGTTCGTGTTGCTCAGGCCGTTTGCGAGATAAGCCGTGGAGGGCGTGCCCGCGTTGAGCGAAGGCAGGTTCGCCGCCGGGATGAAAGGCAGCATCGCGGCGGAGACGGGACTGAACAAAGTCGAAGGGATGACGTTGGGCGTCGGGAACTCGACGCGCGTGACCGTGACCGAGCCGTTAGCATTGACGGTCGCAATGGGGCGCAGGATGCGGTTCGTGTCGTCGCTGTTGCCGAAGACGCCGTCGGCCCCCGCGCCGCGCACGTTGCGGAAGTCGCCGCGGAGCCACGCCTCGTTCGGCGCGCTGCGGAGAAAGGCCGACGAGCGGTCTTCGCGCGTGCCCTCGTAAGAAAAGAAGAAGAAGGTGCGATCCTTGCCGGAATGGAAGAGGGAGTCGCCCTCGCCGAAGCTGAAAAACGGCAAGGGGCCGCCGACAGTGCCGCCGAACTGGTTGCGCCGCAAATCTTTTTTGCCGCTGAAGAAGTTGGCGGCGTCGAAGGCGTCGTTGCGGATGTAGTCGAAGACCGTGCCGTGATAGTTGTTCGTGCCCGACTTGGAGACGACGTTGATCTGCCCCCCCGCCGTGCGCCCGAACTCCGCCGAGTAGCTTGAAGTCGAGACCTTGAACTCCTGAATCGAGTCCACGCTCGTGTTAACGCCGATGCCGCCGTTGCGGTCGGAGCGGTTGTTGGCTCCGTCGAGGATGAAGTTGGTCGAGTCGGTGCGCGTGCCGGCGACGGCGAGACCCTCCCCCTGATCGTCTTCCGCCGGGCGCTGGTAGACGCCGGGGACGAGTTGCGCGAGGTCGGTCGCGTCGCGCCCGTTCAAAGGCAGCTCCTGCACCTGCCGGTTCGTGATGACCTCGCCCTTGTCGGACGTGTCGGTGTTGAGGACGGGC
The DNA here is from genome assembly GCA_041749275.1 of Pyrinomonadaceae bacterium. Classification (GTDB taxonomy): domain Bacteria; phylum Acidobacteriota; class Blastocatellia; order Pyrinomonadales; family Pyrinomonadaceae; genus JBGTBQ01. Next base: position 13,677 of record JBGTBQ010000127.1, read on the forward strand.
GTCTCGGAGACGACCGTAACCGTCTCGTTGACGGCGCCCGTTTCGAGCACGACGTTGACGCGCCGCGTCTGGTCGGTTTCGAGCACGAGGCCGGTCTGGAGGGTGATCTTGAACCCGCCGGCTTCGACGCGCAGATCATAGCTGCCGGGCAGAAGCTGCGTGATGGTGTACTGGCCTTCATCGCCGGTCGTGACGGTCTGCGCGGCCTGCGTGCCCGTGTTGGTGACGGTGACGGTCGCGCCGGGGATGGCAGAGCCGTTTTGATCCGTGACCTGCCCGACGAGAGTGGCCTTGAAAGTCTGGGCGGATGCGGACGCGGCGCCGAGGACGAGGGCGAGGGCGAACGCGGCGCACATGGCGGAGAATGAACGAAAGTTTTTCATCATCTCACTTCTTTTAGTCTCTGGCTGTTGGTGTTTCATTTGTTGCACTCCCTAACTTTTTGGAAACGTCTCCCGCTTGTGTGCGCGCCGCGCCGCCGTGTTGCGGCCCGACGCGTCCCTCTCTTAGCTCGACAAGCTGTTTGAAAAGTCAGCTCCGTCGGAGCGAAATGTTTGTAGCCCCTGCGTGATCAATCACGACCAAGTTCCGTCGGAGCGGAATGTGGACGTTTCGCTCCTCCGGGGCTGTAAAGGAGAAGGAAACGCTGCGGGCTACAAACATTCCGTCCCTGACGGGGCTTTCCAAACGGCTTCTTACAGCATCAACATCCCGCCGTTGATTTCGATGGTCTCACCGCAGAGAAAAGAGGCTGCGCCGGAGGCGAGGAAGGCAACGACCGAGGCGACCTCGTTGGGTGTGCCGATTTTGCCGAGCGGGATCATGCCGACATAAGCCTTCATCATCTCAGCGGTGGAGAACTGTTCGTGGAACGGCGTCTCGATGACGCCGGGGCTGACGGCGTTGACGCGGATGCCGTGCGGCGCGAGTTCCTTGGCGAGACCCTTCGTCAACGTGATGAGTCCGCCCTTGGCGGTCGAATAATGGATCGAGCCTAAAGCGCCGCCGTTGCGACCCGCGATGGAGGAGAGGTTGACGATGGTTCCCGACTTGCGCTCCATCATCGAGGGCGCGACGGCCTGCGCGCAGAGGAAGGCGCTCTTGAGGTTGAGGTTGAGAACAGCGTCCCACTTCTCTTCAGTCAACTCCAAGAGCTTCAGTCGCTCGACGAGCGAGCCGGCGTTGTTGACGAGAATATCCACGGGGCCGAGTTCGCGCGTGGTGCGGTTGACCAGTTCGCGCACGTCGTCCATGCGCGTCACGTCGGCCTGCACGGCGATGGCGCGCCCGCCCGCTTCGTTGATGGTGTTGACGGCTTCACGCGCGCCCGCCTCGTTGCGGTTGTAGTTGAGGGCAACCGCCGCCCCGCACTCCGCCAGCGCGACGGCGGTGGCGCGACCGATGCCCGAAGACGCGCCCGTGACGAGCGCGACCTGGCCTGAAAGCTCAATGTAGTTTTTCACTCGAATTCCTCAGAAGTGTTCAAACGTTTGAGTCGCCGTCTTCAAGGCTCCGCCTTGAGCGGGACGCGCCTGATGGGACCGGCGAGTAAGAAGAGAACGAGCGTGCCGATGGGAGCGAGCACTCCCGCCGCCACCAGAATCGGCACGTAGGACAAATTGTCCACCACCCACCCGGTGGTGAGTGTAAAGATCATCGCCCCGATACCGGCCCCCGTGCCTCCCAATCCTGCGACGGAGGCGACCGCTTTGGTTGAGAAGAAATCGCTCGGTAGTGTCTGTACATTATTGATCCAGACCTGAAAGCCGAAGAGAACCACGGCAATTAATGCGAGAGCCGTAAAAGGATTATCGGCAAATGCCGCCAGAATTCCCGCCGGCATGAGCAACGCGGCAAACAGAATCACAGACTTGCGCGCACGATTTACCGACCAACCGCGAGAAATTAGGTGGCCGGACATCCATCCGCCGAAGAGACTTCCAGCATCCGCGGCCACGTAGGGCACCCACGCGAACAGGCCAATCTCTTTGAGACTGAAGCCACGCGCCGTGTAGAGGTAAAGCGGAAGCCACGTAATGTAGAGCCACCAAATCGGATCTGTGAAAAAGCGCGCGAGGACAATGCCCCAGACTTCCCTGTGCCGCAAAAGCTCGGACCAAGCCGGCGCACGCTCCGCCGCGAGATCGCCGGGCGCAGCCGAAGTCGCCATGTCTTCGACTGTGGCGACACTCTCATGTTCGGCCACAATCTTCGACACGCTGCCCGTCACGCTTGGCTCGCGTTGCCCTTCCATGATGAGCGCGCGCTCTTCCGGCGTAATCCAACGGTGCTTGTCCGGCGTTTGATAGAAAAGAAGCCAAAGCGTGAGCCACAGAAAGCCGAGCGCGCCCGTAAGGAGAAAAGTGGTCTGCCAGCCGTAGCTGAGCTGGAGCCAGATGATGAGCGGCGGGGCAACCACTGAACCGATGGCCGCACCGCTGTTGAAGATCGCCATCCCGAAGGCGCGCTGCCTGATGGGAAACCATTCAGCGACGGCTTTAGCAGCTCCCGGCCAGTTCCCGGCCTCTCCCAATCCCAGCACAAAACGGAATGCGCTCAAACTTCCTACCCCGCGCGCGAAAGCGTGAGCCATCGCCGCCACAGACCAGATAGTGATGGAGACGACGAAGCCGAGTCGCGTCCCGATGCGGTCGTAGAGCTTGCCCGAAAGCGTCTGGCTGATGGTGTAGGCGAGGAGAAACCATGTAGCGACCCCGGCAAATTCCGTGTTCGAGAGGTTAAGCTCGCGCGTGATGACCGGCGCCAGCACCGAGATTGTGAGGCGGTCGATGTAGTTAATCAGCGTGGCGAGAAAGACCAGCCCGACTATATACCAGCGCAAGCCATAGAGCTTGAAGCCAACCGCCCCGGACGCACCCGGTGCGAATGCCGCATGCTCGTCTCTCCGGCTCACAGTCCGTTTTGGTTCAGGCATATCGATTCCTTCAAATCACTTCTGGCAGAACGGCGAAAGTCCACTCGCCCGCAAGATCGCTACATGCTCCGAGATCAATCGGCTGCGATCTGACTTCCTCCCGCGCCGACGCTGAAAGTAACGGTGTGCGCCGTCTCGTCATAATTCGACGCGACGCTTGCGCCGTTGATCATCAACACGCGCGGTCTGCGCCGGACATTGACTGTTACCTCAGTCGGCGAGGCAGCGCTCACAAGACCTTGCCAAGCCTCGCCCTTCGTTTCGAGCGACACGGTCACAGGCTGGCCCGCGCGTAAAACCGCTTTTCCCGCATGCACGAGACGCGTCCCGCGGTGGATGATGATTCGTCGCCACGCGCCGTCACGACCCAGACGGAGCACAGCCCTCTCCGCATCGGTCGCCAACTCATCCGTAGTCCCGCGAAGCAAAGTCCACTCGACGTTTCCGCTTGGCCACTCGATGCGGACTCCGCGCACGCCGCCGGTCGTGCCGAGCGCCGTGACGCGCGGGCGCGAAGAATCATTCGCCAGGGTCGGCTGGAGGAAATGCAGAAATTCGGCCTGCCGGACACTTTTTTCCGTCCGCTCGATGAGCTGAAAACCGCGGACGTCCGGTTCGCCTTTCTCGACCGAGCCGGGCTTGCCCTGCCCGATAACCGTTTGCGGCTCGATGTTGACCTCGGCACTTGCGGGCGCGAGGCGCTCCACCAGTAGAGCCGCCGGCTCGTTGACGAGAAGAAAGCGTGTCGGGGCGAGCTGTTCGATCTTTCGGTCGGCGTTAAGGAGCCAGGAAAACTCTCGCGCCTCCTTCGCCTCCAGTTCGTCCCAGACGAGGAAATAGTCGGGCGCGACAAAGAGGAAGTGGCGTGTGAATCGCTCAAGACCGAGTTCGGGAAAGTAGGCGGGCGCCGCCTCGCCGCGCACGTAGAAGTGGTCGGGCGCGAGCACGCGCTCGCTGATTTGAATTCGATTCAGCCGCTCGTATGGAACATCCTTATAAATGTGGTGCTGCCCCTCTTCAGCGTGCCCGCGCCCGTCCACGAGAACCGTGTTGTGATCGGCGGCGAGCTTGACGCCGACGTATCCTGTGTCTCCCGTCAGATAGCGACCGTTGGCAAAAATGATGAAGCTGTTTGCGTCCGGGTGTGCGTGGCCGGTCGATAGACGCCAGTCGCTGATGCGAGGCTTGAGCGCTGTGACGTGGTGACCTTCCGGCGGCCCTGAGCGAAAGGCAACGGCGGTCGCGCCAGCGTTCCAGCCGCTGCGCCAGAAGATAGTTCCGTTATCATCGAAATGGTGAAAGGTCGGAATCGAAGTGATGGGCGCGGCGCGCAGGCCCGCATCGTAAGCGTATAACGCCCAGAAATCCTCCCAAGTCTCAGTCCGCAAATCCTTGCGCAGCCACTGGGCCACCCCTTGTGCCTGCTCGTCCCGGTACTTGGCGGCGAAACGGTAAAGAACTTCGTAACCAGTGTTGAGCTTCGCTGCCGTTTCACGGTTTCGGTCGGTGGCTCCTTTGCCGGTGTCGCCGAAATCGAACACGCCATCGCCGCCTGGAAGCACGGAATGCGCCGCGTAGTATTTAAGAGGCACGAACCGCTCACGCATCCGCGGATAGAGGTCTTCACCCGTCGCGTGTTCGAGGGCATCCAGATATCGGACTATCCAATGAAGACTGAAGACGTAGTAGTGAAACCCCTCATAGTAGTAGCCGTCCGCTCCGAAGGTCGTAAGGATGCGATCATAGATGGCGCGGGAGAGCTGCGCCCACTGTTCTGCGTCTTTCTCTTCGCCGAGGAGAGCAAACGCAGCGACTGTCAGTCCGGCCTGCGGGATACCGGTGTGATTTTGGCTGTAGGCGTAAGTCTTCTTCGGCTTGTAACGGAAGTAGTCGTACATCAGGTTGCCCTGATGGACCAGTTTGCGGCGAACTGCGGCACGCTCAGCTGCCGTGAGTTGGTGGTAAAGCGTGTCGTAAGCGAGCGCGACGGCGTAGAGAAAGTGCGCGGCGGGTAAGTCAGTGTTCGGCTTGCTGAAGGTGTAGCCCCACGGATCGTATTGGATGATCGCCATTAGCCACTGCTTCGCGGCCTCGAGGAGTTGCGGATCTTGTTCGATAGCACAAGCGAGGGTCAGCTCGGCGAGTGTATAAGCTGCGCGGTACTGCGCTGCTCCGTGTCCACTTCTATCCAGCTGGGGTGAACCCGGTGGCAGGGGCTTTTGTTGGAGTAGCCGCGCACTGCCAGACCCGTCGCGCCAGAGTTCACTGTAGGACGCCGTTCGCGTTCGTTGGCGAAGTGCGGCCAAAGATTCTGAAGTGAAAAAGACGCGCGGGTGCTTTCCAACCAACTCTGGCCGCAGTTTGACCTCTCGGCGAAGTAATTGCTCGAATGAGGCAATCGACTCGACGGACTTTCCTGAATTCGATTTTTGCGTCCAGACATTGGGCGCAGCGCAGTAGATTATGACGAGGGCAACGAAAAAGCCGGCTGCCTGGCGCCGGAGCCCCAGCCTGTTAACCTTAACATGTTTGAAGCGGTTGAATTGCACTGCTCTCAATTCCCTCGGAATGTGCCTGGAACTTTCGAAATCCGTTAGAGGACAGACTTCTCAATTACTCGCGGTCCTGCGCGCGGCTTATGCCGCACCAATAGTTGATTCTCGGACAACCAGCTCGCAATCCAGAATCTTTTCTTCCCGCCGAGGAGGCTCGCGGCTCTCGATCCGCCGCAGCAGAAGCTGTGCGGCGAGTTTGCCCAGCTCGTGCGTAGGCTGGCGTATGGTCGTTAAAGGAGGCGAAGTGTGCCGCGCCAGCGGGATGTCGTCGTAACCAACTACTGCGATGTCCTGCGGGATTCGCAGCCCTGCGCTTTTGATCGCACTTATTGCGCCGAGCGCTGTGATGTCGTTTCGAGCGAAGATGGCCCTTGGCGGCTCACGCAGTTGGAGCAGACGCTTCATGCAATCGAAGCCCATCTCTTCGGTGGCGTACCCGGGCATCTGCTCTCTGCCATCACTCCCTAATATGAGCGTCTCGTCTACAGGTAGGCCGTGTTCACGCAGGGCCTCAACAGAGCCCTGAAAGCGCTTCAACCCTGAGACATTTGATAGAGATGCTCCGACAAAGCCGATTCGCCGATGACCGAGCGAGATAAGGTGCGTGGTTGCCTCGTGGCCGCCCCGCAGGTGGTCTGCGGTGACGAGATCGGCCAGGGGATGCCGGAACTCGCGACCGATGAGCACGACCGGTATACCCATCTCGGTGATCTCGGCCAATCGGTCATTGCCGAGCTTTGAAGCGCGCGTGGCGACTATGATGCCATCCGCACGGTGATCAGCCAGCGTATCAAAGGCAGCTATATCTTCGCGGGCGCTTCTTTCGCTGACGCACATAAAGAGCGTGTAGCCTCGGGCAGTCAAGACCTCGCGCACGCCCCGGGCGAGTTCGGCGCCGAATGGATTGGCAATGTCGCCAAGCACTAACCCGACGGTTTCTGTCTGCTGCCGCTTCAGCCCGCGCGCCAGGGCGTTACGCCGGTAGCTCATCTCGCGGGCGACACTAAGTACGCGTTCGCGGGTGCTATGACTCACGTAACCGTTCCCGTTTATCACTCGCGAGACCGTCATAGTGGCCACTCCTGCCTGCTGGGCGATAAGAGCTAGAGTGACGGATTTCTTGGGTTTCAAGATTGGGAGCGTCCTGTGTGTTAACCTTAACAGGTGTACTTATCACAGTTCTTAAGCGTTAGACAAGTGTTTTCTTAGTCGCCCCTGTTATAATTATCAGATCTCAAGCCATTTATAAGCTGTAGACTATGCGCGTGACAAAGGTCCGGTTGTGCTTATCTTCTATCGTGGCTATTGGTGACCATTCTGCGGCTCGGCAGTTAGTCGAACTACGCTCGCTTTTGAAGAAGGGTGAAAATGTGAAGTTATAAGCGATAAGTGTCGATCCTCCAGACGTCAGCAAGACCGTCGCCGAGAAGATTGCATCAGACGGAAAAGGGCAACTGACTTTCCGTTGCTTTCTGATCCTGAACACAAGGTCATCGATGCGTACGGGCTGCGTGATCCTGCCTACGAAGGCCAACAGGTTTACGGCATTCCGCATCCGGCCATGTACGTAATCGACAAAGTTGGAAAAGCTGCTTGGGGCAGAATTGAATCCAATTACACAGAGCGTCCAGCTAGCCAGGAAATTCGCGCGGGCTGGCTGCGCTGAAGTAAAGCTGTTCACTATTGCTGCTCTAGTTCGACGCCGAGACCCGAGGCGACGCGGTTGACGAAATTGAAATAGGCTGTGATAGAGGCCGCATCGTGTATGGCTGAATCGGAGAGACCCACTTCTCGCAAAGCAACAATGTCATCTTCTCTCACGCTCTGCGGCGCCTTTGTGATCTTGAGTGCGTAAGCAACCAACGCGCGCTGTCGCTGATTCAGAGGCGCTGTTGAGGGATCGCGTACTAGCGCAACGAGCATTTCATCATCTTTGGTCAGCGCACGGAGAGCCTCCCGCGATGCTTGATTCAATAATGACAATGATTGACCACTGATACCGCGACGGCAATCATTTCGCGCTCAGCACGAGTTAGTTCGGAACCGCCAAACATCAACTCGCGATAAAGGTGCAGATGCTCAGCACTTTAGGATGCAGGCTGTGAGCCTTGAGAATGTTTCCTACTCCACCCCGCGCTGAGGCCACTTCATCGTAAGCCTCGCGCAACGCACCCTCGGCATCTGGTAAATCAATCACTTTAATCCAAGACATAGTCAGTCTTCCTTAACGATGCAGCGTTGTCAGAGCCCACTTATCGTTCAACCTGTTGCCGCCAGATCTTGAAGTAATAAGAGGGCCACTTCTTATAAGCTGAAAGGTTCTTGAGTATCGCATCAACTCCGACTTGCTGATTAACCTGCGTCAGCGTCGGATAAACGTAAATCATGCTGCCGAGCGCGTTGATGGATAACCGCTGCTTCATTGCCAGCACAACTTCGTGAATCATTCGCCAGCGTGCGGGCCAACAATGTGAGCGCCGACGATCTCGTTCTTACGGCCTCTGCAGATGATCTTGGCAAAGCCTTTGGTCTCTTCCTCAGCTTGTGCGCGATCATTATCTGCAAAGTCAGTGTGATAGACGTGCACATTTGTTTCGCCAAACCTCTTTTTTGCCTCGCCCTCCGTAAAGCCCCACTCGGGTAACCTCGGGATCAGTGAACGTCGACCACGGCACGACGCGGAAGTCGGTCTTTTGCAACAGCGGCCAGAAGAACGGAGCATTTCGAATTACAACTGATGCTTCGTAAGCGGCCATATGGGTGAATGGGAAATGTCCGGTGACATCACCAGCTGCGAAAATGTGATGCGCCGAAGTGCGCAGGTAATCGTCGGTCAGGATTCGTTGCTTATCGTATTTCACGCCGGCGGCTTCGAGATTCAATCCTTCAACGTTTGGCTGCCTTCCGGTGGAGACCAGAATCTCTTCGCCATGCA
>JBGTBQ010000128.1:0-55979 GCA_041749275.1 Pyrinomonadaceae bacterium
CGCCGCACGCCTCGGCTTCGCGGGTGGGGCATTCACCCCACCCTTGACCAAAGGGCGCTGCGCCCCTTTGGAAACCCAGCTAATATGGACAGCTTCCTCCCCGCCGCAAGCAGCGGGGCATCCGCTGAGTTCTTCGTGAAAAGAGTCTCTGGGAGTTGCTTCATCATCAAGCCAAACTCAATCTGGAGGCCAGTTTATGAAATGTGTCCCGACATCAGGTGGACAAGACAAGTCACACCTCGGCGCAGTTGATTCGGCAAATCCATTGCTTCGATGATGACTTGTTTTGTCCTTGACTTTCAACCTCGTCCTAAAATGGCGAAAGTCCACATCCTTTATCCTTCATCCTTTCTTTTGACACTCTTTCCGCCGCTCTGCTACGCTCGTCGTCGCTTTTGCCCGAATACTCCCCTGCTGGCGTTGTTCGACCGGATGCCGCCGTTCCTTGAGACGACCGGCGCAACCACGCACTTGAACGACTGATCCGGTTCATGCTCTATCGCTCTATCCTGCGCCCCATTTTGTTCCGCCTGCCGCCGGAGACCGCCCACGAGATGGCACTGAGCGCGCTCTCTTTCGCTTTGAAGCCGGAACCTCTGCGTCGCGTCGTCGCACGGCGTTTCGGGCGCGGTACGTTCGGCGGACTCAGGCGCTTCGGCTTGCATTTCGAGAACCCGGTCGGCCTCGCCGCCGGGTTCGACAAGAACGGGAAGGTGTACAGCCAGATGGATGCGCTCGGCTTCGGCTTTGTCGAGGTCGGCACCGTGACCAACCGCGCGCAACCGGGGAACCCGCATCCACGCCTCTTCCGGCTCCCGCTCGACCGCGCACTCATCAACCGGCAGGGGTTCAACAACGACGGAGCGGCGGCGCTCGCACACCGGCTCGAAGAGCGCAAGGCCGGCTGCGTTCTTGGCGTCAACATCGGCAAGAGTCGCGTCGTGGACATCGAAGATGCGACCGAAGACTATCTGGCGAGCTTCCGCCTCGTCCACCCGCACGCCGACTACGTCACCGTCAACGTCAGTTCTCCCAACACGCCCGGTCTGCGCGAGCTACAGCGCGCCGACCGTCTCGCCTCGCTCCTCGGTGCCCTTCAGAGCCGCAACCGTCAACTCTCGGACGCGGCGGGCCGCACGCCCGTTCCCCTGCTGGTCAAAGTCGCGCCCGATTTGAGCGTTAGTGAAATTGAGATGATGGTTGACGTGGCGCACCGGGAAAGCATCGCGGGCATCATCGCCACCAACACGACGACGAGTCGCGCGGGACTCCGCACGCCCGCGGAAACAGTCGCCGGATGCGGTGAAGGCGGTCTGAGCGGCGCACCTTTGCGTGAGCGTTCGACGCGGCTGATTGCCGCGCTGCGCCGCCTGACGCGCGGCTCGATGGAGATTGTCGGCGTGGGCGGTATTTTCAACGCCGCCGACGCATGGGAGAAGATTTGCGCGGGCGCGAGCCTCGTCCAGCTTTACACCGGACTCGTCTATCAGGGCGTCAGTATCGCCCGCGACATCAACGATGGGCTGAAGCTGCTCCTCGACCAAAACGGCTTCCGCACGCTCGACGATGCCGTGGGGTGCCGCGCCGAAGAATTAGCGGCAGCTTGATGATGCATGGAGGTTCGAGAGTCGCCTTGGAGACCGCGCGGCAGAATCCATTGATTCACACAGCGCGTTTGACGCTGCGCGGGCCGCGCATGGATGATGCCGGCGCGATTTTCGACGCCTACGCGCAAGACCCGGAGGTAACGCGTTATCTTGTGTGGACTCCGCATCGCTCCGTCGCGGAGACTGAAGCGTTCCTGCGCCGTGTCGAAGAGTCGCCTGACCTTAGCTCAGATTATCACTGGGGCATCACCGAGGCGGGGCACGATACGATTCGCGGGATGATCGCTCTTCGCCCACGCGGTCACAAGGCGGAGGTCGGCTATGTCCTTGCGCGCCGGCACTGGGGACGCGGCTATATGACGGAAGCGCTGCGCGCCGTGCTCGAATTCGCTTTCACTTTGCCCGGCATATATCGCCTCTGGGGGGTGTGCGACGTTGAAAACATTGGCTCGGCGCGCGTCATGGAGAAGGCGGGCTTGAGCTTCGAGGGCGTTCTGCGTCGCCACACGGTTCATCCAAACGTCGCACCGGAGCCGCGTGATGTACGATGCTACGCGGTGACGCGGTGACAAACTGCACCGAGACCGTATAATCGCCCTCGTTGAACCGAATCCAAAGGAGATAGTCGTTTGATCGGAGCACAAACCGTGGCAGGCGTTTCGGCCAGAGAGAAGTTGATCGTCGCGCTCGACGTGGAGAACGCCGCTGAAGCGCGCCGCGTCTTCGCGGAGTTGCGAGAGCACGCCGGGATGTTCAAGGTCGGATCACAGCTTTTCACTTCCGCCGGGCCTGACCTCGTGCGCGAACTCGCGGCGCGCGGCGCGCGCGTCTTCCTCGACCTGAAGTTCCACGACATCCCAAACACCGTCGCCGCCGCGTGCCGCGAGGCCGTCCGCCTCGGCGTCTCGCTCTTCAACGTTCATGCGGCGGGCGGCGGCGAGATGCTGCGCCGCGCCGCGGATGCAACCGCCGACGAGGCGGCCCGCTTGAACATCGAAAGACCATGTCTCATCGCCGTCACCGTGCTGACAAGCGCCGATGCTTCCGTGCTCGCCGAGACGGGAGTCGCCGCGCCCTCGGTCGCGGCACAGGTCACGCGCCTCGCACGACTTGCGGGTGATTGCGGTCTCGATGGTGTCGTCGCATCGCCACACGAAATCGCCCCGGTGCGCGCGTCGGTCGGGCACGAAGGCTTTCTGATCGTCACTCCCGGCGTGCGCCCGACCGCGGCCTCCCACGACGACCAGAAGCGCGTTATGACGCCCGCCGAAGCCGTCCGCGCGGGCGCCGATCTCATCGTCATGGGCCGCGCCATCCTGAATGCCCCAGACCCGGCCCGCGCGGCGCGCGAGATCGTCGAGGAGATGGAGAAGCGTTAGCAAGCAGGAATCAGGAGGCAGGTAAAACCGCGGATGTTCTCAAATCTGAAAATTCAAATCTCACACAGAGAACCGGAGGTTCTTGGTCCCTGTCTCCGCCTACTTTCCGCCTCCCGTCTTTCAGCATGAGAGTTGAGTACCGCAAACAGGGCGCCGGCCCGCCCATCGTGTACGTGTCGGGAATCGAGGGCACCGGCAAGCTCTTTTACAAACAGGCGGCTGATCTTGAGCGCGACCACACGATCCTCTCGTTCCCGCTGCGCGGGGAGGGTCGTTATGGGATGTCGCGGCTGGTCGAAGACCTTGCATGGGTCGTGCGCGACGCGGGCATCGAGCGTGCGACTTTCGTCGGCGAGTCATTCGGCGGCCTGCTGACGATGGCCGCGGCGCTCTCTGAGCCGCAAATATTCGAGCGCCTGATTCTGGTCAACACTTTCCCCTTCTTCACGCAACGTGCGAAGATTAATCTGGGGGTGCTGCTCTTCTCCCTGCTGCCGTACCAGATGATTAAGGCGCACCGGACGCGGAACGCGCGTCACGTCCTGTTCACCGACGACATGGGCGACGAAGACCGGCGGCTCTTTCGTGAACACACGAGGATCGTGCCCTACGAAGGCTACGTGTCACGCTTGAGGATTATCCGCGACACCGATTTGCGCCCTCGGCTCGGCGAAATCAACATCCCGACGCTCGTCGTCGCGGGAACCGCCGACCGGCTGATAAATAGCGTCGCGGCGGCTAAACTCCTGTCGGAGCGTCTGCCGCGTGCGCGGCTGAAGCTGCTCGAAGGTACGGGGCACACGGCGCTGCTTTCGGGCCGCGTGCGCGTGCGCGAATGGCTAAAGGAGTTCGAGGATTTATAATCTCGGTCAGGAGCTTTTGGAACGGCGACCATCCAGCCGACGTGAAATCACAGCCCGCTGATCGGCGCGGGACGCGGGAGTTGAGTTTTGAGGAGGGGATTTTTTGTTTCGACTGATTAAGTCGCTGAGAACTGTTCATGCGCTGCTGCTGCTGTTTTGTTTAAGCCTCTGCGCCGTCGCCCAGTCTCAAACTCGGAGCGAGGTCGCGGCATCTTCCTTCTCCAGCACACCCTACGTCGTAGGCGAGAAGCTCTCTTACAATGTCTCCTTCTCGAACTTCCCGACCGCCGCGCACGTTGAGTTGCTGGTCGCCGGGCGCGGACAGTTTTCGGGACGCGAAGGCGTCGAACTGCGCGCTCACGTCGAGACGATTGGCGTCGTCAGCGCCGCGCTCTACTCGATCAACAACGACTACGTCACCTTCGTTGACCCCTCGACGGGGCTTCCTTACCGCGCGCAACAGACCATCCGTGAGGGCGCGCGCACGGAGAACGTGACGAGCGACCTCAACGTGGTGGTGGGAGCAGCAGCAATGCCATCCACGCAGCTCGCAGGCTCGCCCGGCGCCTTCGACTTCGTCTCCGCGCTGTACCGCCTGCGCGCCCTGCCGCTCTCGCAGGGCGCTGTCTACGCCATCAACGTGCAAAACGGCGCGAGAATCTTCAACGCGGAACTGCGTGTGACGGGGCGCGAACTCATCAAAACCAACGTCGGCTCGTCCAACTCAATCGTCACGCAGATTCGTGTCCGTGGAGACTCCACGGCGGACGACTACCGCATCCGCATCTACTTCACGGACGACGAGCGGCACATTCCCGTGCTCATCACGGCGCGGCTCCGCTCCGGCGAGATACGCGCGGAACTCGCCAGCTCGGAAATTCTTCCCGCGACAGCCCCGCCGCTCGCCGCTGACGGAACCCTGCTGGCGCAGGCGCCTCCGCAAACGACCACGGCGCCCCTGCCCGGTATTGCGCCCGCCACGAGTCCGGCGACAAATCCGCCCCTGAATGTCGCCACCTCGCTCCCGGTGCTTCCTTTCAAAGTCGGAGAGGAGTTGAACTTCAATTTCTTCCTCGGCAACGGCGCGCAGCCCGTCGGCGCCGCCTCATTCCGCGTGCGCGCGCGCGCCAGCTATTTCAACCGAGATGGTCTCCTGCTCGCTTCTTCGCTGCGTTCCGCCGGCGCGATGCAGGGTCTGTTTCAGGTCAACGATCAGATTAACTCTTACGTGGACGCGGCGACGCTGCGTCCCTTTCGAACGGAGTTGAACTTGATTGAAGGTAAGCGACAGGATAAGTGGGTCATCTCGCTCGACCAAAATGGCGGCAGCGCTCTCTTTGACGACGGCACGCGCGTCGAAGTTCCCGTCGGCACGCACGATATCCTCTCGGTCTTCTACGCGCTACGCTCCTTCGATCTCACGCCGTCGAAACGCACGACCGTCTCGCTGCTCGTCAACAAACGCCCGCGCCTGCTCCACATTGACGCCCTGCGCCGCGCGAACATTCAACTCGGCGGCAAACAGATCGAGGCTGTCGAGTTGTCCTTGAAGACCAACGACCCGCAAGGCGATCAGCTCGCGTTGCGTCTCTGGGTCAGTACGGACAGACGCCGCCTCCCTCTGCGTCTGACCGCGCAGACGCCCCTCGGCCCCGTCCGCGCGGACTTGGCAATCATTCCCACCACCCTTCAGTAGCGCCAATCACCACCATCCAATCGCCCTACCCGATTCCGAATCCCTTTTATGAAATTGAATTCTATTTTCAACTACTATATTCTGATTACACTCGAACTTTACGACGAAGCAGTCCGTGTAGGTGACATCGTCGAATCTCGAATTCAACGGAGTGATATTGGCGGAAAGAAAGAAAGAAGCGTTGACGCTCGATAGCTTGCCGCATCGCGCCCCTGCCCGCGTGGTTGCGGTGCGGGGTTCCGGCGCAACCGCGCGCAGGCTGATGGAGATGGGAGTTGTGCCGGGTGCTCCGGTCTGCGTAATCAGGTCGGCTCCGCTCGGCGATCCGCTTGAAGTCCGCGTCCGCAACTACCACCTTGCGCTCCGGCGCAACGAAGCCCAGACGATTGATGTAATGATATGTGATGAGGAATAGTCTGGAGTCTGAAGTCTGAAGTTTGAAGTCTGGAGTCTGAACGAAAACCGTTTTCTGACTTCATGTTTCAGACTCCAGACGGCCTTTATTATGAAAGCCATTCTCGAATCCCCTCCCCCCGCCGATGTTGCCCCCGCGCCGGAAGCAGTGCGGAGTCTGACAGTCGCGCTGGCGGGCAATCCGAACGCGGGCAAGACGAGTCTCTTCAACGCGCTGACCGGCCTGCGGCAGAAGGTGGCGAACTACCCCGGCGTCACCGTCGAGCGGAAAGAGGGCGCCTGGCAACTCCGCGAGGATGCGCCCATCGCAAGACTGATTGACCTCCCCGGTCTCTACAGCCTCGACGCCGCTTCCATAGATGAGCGCATCGCGCGCGATGTTCTGAACGGTCGCGTCGAGCACACGCCCGCCCCCGACGTGATCGTCGCGGTCGTTGACGCCACCAACCTTGAACGCAACCTCTACCTCGTCACGCAACTTCTTGAGATCGGTCGCCCGCTCGTGGTCGCGCTCACCATGATAGACCTCGCGGAGCGGAACCGCGTCGAGATTGACGCGGCCAGTTTGAGCGATGCGCTCGGCGTCACGGTGATTCCGGTTGTGGCGACGCGGCGGCGCGGGTTGGAAGAGTTGGCGCGGGCGGTGTTGAAGGCCGCCGGTGAGAAAGCTTCGGCGATGAGATGGCCGCTGACGGCGGGGACGGAGGATGAGCTATCGCGGCTTTCGGGCAACGGTCACGGAGGTCGTGAGGCGGCGCTCCGTGAGCTATTCGCCGACGAACTTCCGGAAGACGGAGAACGGAGCGCCGCCATCCTCGCCGCGCGCGAACGTCTTTCGCGGACGGGGGCGCAGTGGTGGCAGGAACCGCTGGTCGCGCGTTACAGATGGATCGAGCGCGTCGCGGCTGACGCCGTGCGCGGCGAGAAGGCGTCGGGCAAAAGGTCGAGCGCGACCGAGCGGATTGACTCGCTTCTGACCAACAAACTCTTCGGCCCGGTCGTCTTTCTCCTCGTCATGCTGCTCGTTTTCCAGACGATCTTTTCGTGGGCCACGCTGCCGATGGACTTGATAGACAAGGGCTTCGGCATTCTCGGCGAGGCGGTGCGCGGAGCGATGCCCGACGGGTTGCTGACGAACCTGTTGGTTGACGGTATCATCGCGGGTGTCGGCGGCGTGCTCGTCTTCCTGCCGCAAATCCTCCTGCTCTTCTTCTTCATCGCGCTGCTGGAAGACAGCGGCTACATGGCGCGGGCGGCGTTTTTGATGGATCGCCTGATGCGGGGCGTGGGGCTGCATGGCAAGGCGTTCATGCCGCTCCTGTCGAGCTTCGCGTGTGCGATTCCGGGCATCATGGCGACGCGGACGATTGAGAATCCGAAAGACCGCATCGCCACCATCATGATCGCGCCGTTTATGAGTTGTTCGGCGCGGCTCCCGGTTTACACGCTGATGATCGCCGCGTTCTTCTCTGATCGGACGGTCTTCGGTTTCGTCTCGGTCGGGGCGCTCATCATCCTCTCGATGTACCTGCTGGGAATCGCCGTGGCGATTGTCGTGGCGTGGATACTGAAACACACGATCTTGAAGGCGCCGCCTCCGCCGCTCGTGCTTGAGTTGCCGCCGTATCGTCTGCCGAACCCGCTCAACATCATGCAGACGATGAGTTCGCGCGGGTGGATTTTCATTAAACGCGCGGGCACGGTGATTCTCTCCATCTCGATTCTGCTCTGGGCGCTGATGACGTTCCCGCGCACCGACATCGCGCCCGTGCCGGACGAGTCGGAAGGCGCCGCCGTGCAGGCAATGCGCGAGACGGGCGTGGAGTCGCGCGGCGCTCCCGCGCCCGGCGTGGAGTTGTCGCCCGCTGAGGCCGACCGCGAGGGCGAGCGTCTTCGACTGAGTTTTGCCGGACGGATGGGACATCTGCTTGAGCCGGTGATCGCGCCGCTCGGCTTCGACTGGAAGATGGGCATCGGTCTGATCGCCTCGTTCGCCGCGCGAGAGACGCTCGTCTCGACCTTGAGCATCGTCTACAACGTCGGCAAGAATGCGGAGGCCGACTCGCCTTCACTGATTGACGCGGTGAAGAATGCCAAGCGACCTGACGGCAGCCCTGCTTGGACGCCTCTCGTCGCTGTCTCGATGATGGTCTTTTTCGTGCTGGCCTGCCAGTGCATGTCCACCATCGCCGTCGTCCGGCGCGAAACGAACTCGTGGCGCTGGCCGCTCTTCATGGTCGCTTATATGCTGGTGCTGGCCTATATCGCTTCGTTCGTGACGTATCAAAGCGGGCGTCTGCTCGGTTTGGGATAACAACTTGCCGTGTTTGACTGGCAAACTCTAGCGGTCTTTCTTATCGTTCTCACTGCCTTCGCCTACGCGGCGCGGCGCGGTCTGGCGCGGCTGCGCTCCTTTCGCCCGAAGTCGAAGCAGGCCGCGTCGTTGTGCGCGACCGGCTGCGGCGCGTGCGGAGAAAAGCAAGACGCCGCACCGTCCACGCCGACCATCGTCCAAATCACTCCATCAAAAAGCCTCCTGCGTCGCGGACACGCCAAACAGTAGGACGGACATCCATGTCCGTCGCATCATCAACCGAGCGCATCAAACGGGCCGCCATTATCGAGCGCGTCAGCATCAGTCACGATGAAGGGGCTATCAGATGAAGTGGCCGAGGACGCCGTTCGCGTGACCGAGCGAGTTCAAGCGGATGTCACGCGCCCCTCTGAAGCGTCTCGTTTCGGCGCATTACAAATCATCGCGGCCTAATGCAATGTGCGTTTGTATCGGTTCAGGGAGTCAACGGAGATTAGAGAGAAAAACTACAGCCTGCCTTTCATCCTCCATCCGTCACTGACAGACACTCAACTTGCGCGGTTTAGAGTGAGAAGTTAAAGCTGATGTAACCCGTCACTCGCGTTGACTGTCCGTTAATTACGGTGGGATGAAATTTCCAGCGGCGCGCGGCATCGGAGGCGGCAACTTGCAACGGTTCAGGGCCGTCGGCGCGGAGGACTGACTCCACTTCCCCTTTCTCATTCACAATGAGATGCACCGTGACTATTCCGGAGACGCGAGCCGCCCGCGCAATCGCTGGATAAGCAGGCGCGGATTTCTGTCTTGCGATACCGAGAAGCGAGCCGATGGAAACCGGCGCGTTGGTTTGCGCCCCTGTCGTCGGGGAAGGACTGTTTGGGGCCGACTGCGCCGCCGGGGTCGAGGTCGCCTTCGCAACGCCATCTCGCGCGCGTTCGGGTGCGGAGGACTTCTTCGCCGCGTCCGACTTTGTGGCCGCGCTCGAAGCCGCTCCGGAGGCCGGGCTGGGTCGGTTGAGCGAGACGCTGCTAATGCTGGCAATGCGCGTCTCGGATGCCACTAGCCGTTGGCGCGCTTCGGAGATTTCGCTCTGCCAGCGCGTCCGCTCCTGTTCGTTACGCACGAGACGGAGACGGACGCTCGCCGCGTCTTCTAAGAGCGCCGTCGCCTCCATGCTCTTGCCGGCGGCGGACTTCGCCTCCTCCTCACGATGAATCATTTTGGCGTGCTCGACCAAACGCTCTAGCAAGACACGCAACTGATCCAGATCCGTGACGGCTTCGGCGGGAAGGTCTGAGTCCGCGATGTTGATGCCGAAGGTGCGGAAGCGTTCGAGGTGAGCGCGGATGCCGTTGATCGTCTGACCGGCGAGCGTGTAGTAAGAGATGGTCGCCGCCTCGACGCTCGGCGAAGATGCGCGCTCTTTGAATGTCTCTTCGAGTAGGGCATTGGCGCGGGTGTAGTCGGGCATCTCGACGAAAATCCACATCAGGAGGATGCGGGCCACGTCGCGCGCCGGATCATCCGTGCTCGAAGCACGCAAAGATTCAAGCTCGCTCGCCGCCGCCGCGAGTCTGCCGACCGCCGCGAGCGAGCGAGCGCGCGCAATGCGGCGCGGCGCGGCGCTGGTGTCCGGCGCGGACCCGTTTAGAGTCGGGGTCGGTTCCGGCGTCGCTGTCAGAACTTCCGTCTGCGCGCACACAACCGGATAGACGATGAGGGTCAAAATCAGGCTGAAAAAAAGAAGGCGGGGCAGACGGGTGCTGTCGAAAAAACTAATTCCCTTCACTATCAAATACTCCACAAACTCAAAAGCGAGCATTGACGCTCGCTCTGAGATTTCACATATTTGTTGCGGCGCATTATGGCCTTATTCAGCTCTCGTTTCAACCCCCCGGACGGGAATGCCGGCCCGCAGCGGTGAATTTCCGCGTTTTTCCGGCCTAAACGACGAAATACTGCGCGAGATTCGCTCGCGCCAGCGCATCGCTTTCTGCCTGATAAGCGCCTCGTTGAGCGTCAGCAGGCGGCGGTCGCGCATCACGACGCGCCCCTCGATGACGACATGGCGCACGTCCGTAGACTTCGTCGCATAGACGAGGTGCGAATAAATATTGTAGCGCGGCGTCTGGTGCAGCGCGTCGAGGTCAACGACGATCAGGTCGGCGCGTTTGCCAACCTCAATCGAGCCGATCTCTTGCTCCAAATGCAGGGCGCGCGCGCCGACGATGGTCGCCATCGCAAGCGATTCTTCGGCGGAGAGGACGCGCGGATCGCCCGCACTCAACTTGTGCAGCTTGGCCGCGAAGTCCATCGCCTCCCACATACTGAGGTCGTTGTTCGACGCCGCTCCGTCCGTGCCGAGGCCGACCGGGACGCCCTCCTTCAACAGTTGCGGCACCGGCGCGACGCCCGACGCCAGCTTCATATTCGACTCCGGGTTATGCACCGACCCGACGCCCGCATCTTTCAGCAGCCCGATCTCCTTCTCATTCAGATGGACGGTGTGCGCGGCAATCACGCGGTCACTCAGGAAACCGATCCGCGCGAGATATTCGACGGGCGGCGCGCCCTTCTGTTTCGTAATGTCCTCGACCTCTTTGCGCGTCTCCGCGACGTGTGTGACGACGGGCGCTCCCGTGCGGTCGGAAAACGCGCGCACCTCTTTGAGATGCTCTTCGGAGACAGTGTAAGGCGCGTGTGGTGCGATGGCGGCGGTGATGAGCCGGTGCCCCTTCCACTTTCGCACGAAGCGCTCGCTGTAGCGCATCGCTTCCGCCCACGTCTTGTTATCCGCGACGGGAAAATCAATCACGGTCTCGCCGAGCACGGCGCGGACGCCCGCGCGTGCCGTCTCTTCCGCGATGGCGTCCTCGAAGTAGTACATGTCGCAGTAGGTCGTCGTCCCGCCGCGGATCATCTCGGCGAGGCCGAGCTGCGTGCCGTCGCGCACGAACTGCTCCGTGACGTTCTTCGCCTCCGCCGGGAAGATGTACTTCGTCAGCCAGTCGTTCAAGTCGAGGTCGTCGCCGATGCCGCGGAAGAGGGACATCGGAACGTGCGTGTGGCCGTTGATGAGACCGGGGATGACGGCGCGTCCCCGCGCGTCAATCAATTGTGGAGCCGTGAACCGGCGAGTGATGTCCGCCGCCGTGCCGACCGCGACGATGCGCCCGCGCTCGACCGCGACGGCGCCATTCTCGATGATGCGGCGCTCGCCATCCATCGTCACGACCGTCCCGCCGCGCACAATCAGGTCAACCCGCTTCGGCGCGAAGGATTTGGCGGACATGTCGGAGACAGGCGCTATTAAAAACGAAACAGCAAGCAGGACGAAGATAAAGACGCTGGATGGTCGTTGGCTCATGGATGTCGTATCAGTGACGGTTCCGACCTGCGGGGTCCAGCTATTTCGGCTTGCCCGGCAGGTAATAAAAACGCACGACGAGCAGACCGGCGAGCGCGGCCACGCTCAACAGCAAATCGAGCGAGGTAATTTCGGGGCTGACGATCTTGCGCGCGATGACGAAGATGATGACCTCGACGGCGGCGCTGGTGCGATGAAAGAGTAGCAGCAGACCGAGTTCGCCGGCGATGGCAATCAGGAGAATGTTCTCGATGATGCGCTGGAGAATACTGTATTCAGCGGTCGTGGCGAACAGTTTGGGAAATTCGTGCGCGACCGTTTGGTACGCGGCGACCGCGGCGGCGGCGAGAATCAGCACGGCGAGCAGCGAAAGGAAGAGGTGAATGGCGTTGCCCAAGTGGCGGTTGAAGAACTTCTCGCCCGGCGTGATCTCGCCGAGTTCCCGCTCTACGCCGCTGTCTTCCTCGCTGCCTTCCGGTTTCCCTTCGTCTTTCTTCACCAGCATTCAGCCCCTCAGCTATTGGCCCCTGTCTCCTCCAAAAACTTTGCGTCAAACGGGCGCGGCAACAACTCGCTCATCTGGAGCGTCTCGGTGTCGCCGCGCAGGTTGGCGAGCAAAGTGGCCCTTCTTAAGGGCGAACCGCCGGTTTGTATTCTCGGCAAAGCAATTGCGTTAACGCGTTAGTATTTTTGACAGACCCCTAGCCAAACGCATGATGACGGCGTTGGAAGTTTTTTCTTTTTGCAAGAGTTTCTTGCCAATACTATTGGAAGCGTCGAAGTCCACAACGCCCCAGATGGCACCGTTCTCATCTCGAATAGGTGCCGCAAGAACATACTTCAAACTCGGCCTGATCTTTCCTTTGACACCCGTTAAGCCGCTGGGAAGCGGAGCAACTGACGAACTCTCTGTTTCGGATGTTCTTTTAGTCTCGTTGTCCAGAAAACACCGCACGACGATCACTTTCGATGCCGTTTTCCCATCAATATGGAACCGTGTTTTCCCAACCTTCTCAGCAGATAGATAGGGATCCCAAAAACCCCAGCATACGAGCTCATCTTTCTCTTGCTTAAAGATAAATGCTCGCAGGCTTGCCTGCTCCGGGGTTTCCGGCGCGCTCATGGACCAACAGATTGTTTCCAGAAACTCTGTAATGGCCTGATCCAACTCTTTCATTTTGCGCCCGTGATGGTGTTTGATCGCGTCCGCGATTTGAGTGCAGGCCACGCCAAGAGCAGCGGCGGGTTCGTGTTTGGCTCGGTCCGGGTCATACTGCGCGGTCATCACGCCGAGCAGGTCCGTGGGTAGCCGCATACTTCCACCCTTCGGCTGGACGATAAAGCTCCGCTCCTTGCCGAGCCGACCAATAAACATGCCGAGTTCCAACACGACGTTGTCGCGAACGGTTCGCTGCTTTTGTCCACGAATCATTACGATATCATCGGGCGCAAAAACAAATACGCCGAAATCGGACCGTTTAAGGTTACGGTTCAATTCGTCAATGATCGTCTCTCCAACTCGAAAAGCATCTTGGGTCCAGAGCGTAACCTCTGCGCCTTTTAGGTTTTGTTGGATGCCTTCAGCAAGCCGTACTGCTTCTCTTGAGGAGGCAACAAAGACTCTCGGTACTGTGGGCATAATGTTCAACTCCTTAGATCGGTTTTCAATTGAATGTATGGATTGTGCTTCAATAGAATCAATGATTTAGCCCGGCTTGATCCATACACTGATATGAAAACCGATCTAGTGACAAAACTGAGGTCGGCAGTATTGTCGTTAGAACTGAACTATCACTACCTGAAGAAATCAAATTAGTTTTTCTGCTAGGCATTGTAAAGAAAACTACTGTCAAGCGGCTTATCGTCAGAGATTGCCGACCGTGAGGAGAGGAAAAGCAAGGCTCATGTTTTACCTTTGGCACGCTGCTCCCAACAAGGTCTAATCAAATAATTCCAGACCCCTAGCATCCACGAAAAAGTACACAGAAGCGATACGATGAACATTCCCCATTGCTCATGCCTGTATGTTGCGCAGTACCAAAACGGTTGGGCAAGGAGCCCAATCAGGTATCCCCACCGCCGCCAGCGGATGGATTCGGGAAGCGCAATAAGAAGAAGAGCCGTACCAGTGAACAACAAGATGGCCGCTTGTATACTCATGCGTACCTCCCGGTCTTCAGGGCTCAATACTCCGAATCAACTACCCGCACGTAAATTGAGTAGGTTGCAGAAAGTAGTTCCACACGAATGATTAAAAACACGCAACTTTTCGACCTATTTTGTTAAATTGCAATGCAAGCACTTTTTGCAACCTACTTAGCATTTCATCTGAGTGTAAGGAGTATTAGTTAGGTTTGCACAATCCGGCGTTTGTGCAACGTGCCGTTGTGATACCGGCGTGTGACTTTGCAACGGTTACAGGTAATTGTCTTTGCCAGCGCGGTCTGGATTAGATTGAACACAACGCCTGCTTCACGCAAGCGCACAGCAGGCGTTTTAGGTTCTGTGAGTTACTCTCCACTCATTCCAAACTGACTACTCGTCATCACCAAATTTTAAAAAACTGGCATCAAAGGCACCCGGTAGTAGATCGCGCATGTGCATTACCGATATTTTACCACACAAATTGGCAAGCACCACCGGCACATCACCGCAGAACTCCCATATTAATTGGCAGCAGCCGCCGCACGGTGAGGTCAAACGTTTAGTATCAGCGACGACGGCAATACGCGTAAACTTCCGTTTGCCCTCCGATAAGGCTTTAAATATTGCGACACGCTCGGCGCACATCGATAATGCAAACACTGCACTTTCTACGTTACAGCCCGTATAGATCGTCCCGTTCTCAGCCTCCAACGCTACACCAACACAGAAATTCGAGTAGCGCGCGAGCGATTTGTCACGGGCCTCAATCGCAACGGCGATCAATGATTCTTCATTATTTACGCTCAATCCTGTAACTCCTCTAGGAACTTTGCGTCGAAGGGCCGGGGCAGCAGGTCGCGTATCTGGAGCGTCTTGGTGTCGCCGCGCAGGTTGGCGAGGACGACCGGGATGTCGCCGCAGAACTCCCAGATGAGTTGGCGACAGGCTCCGCACGGAGGAGTCAGGCGCTCGGTGTCGGCGACAACGACGATGCGGCGGAACTTACGCGCGCCCTCGGACAGCGCCTTCCAGATCGTGACGCGTTCGGCGCACATCGTCAGTTCGTAGGCCGCGCTTTCGATGTTGCAGCCCGTGTAGACGCGCCCGTCCTCGGCCTCAAGCGCCGTGCCCACGCAGAAATTTGAATATCGCGCGAGGGCGCAGTTGCGCGCCTGTATCGCCGCTTCGATGATTGCCTGTTCGGAGATGCTCACTTACCCTCCCTGCTCTACGGTCGCATGTACGGCGCGCTCGGCCATCGTGGCCCGGCGTCGCCGCTCGTCCGCGATCCGCTCGCGGATGCGGCCCGAAATCAAGTCAATGCTCACGAGGTTATGCCCGCCCTCCGGAATTATCACGTCGGCATGGCGCTTCAAAGGCTCGACGAACTGGATGTGCATCGGACGCACCGTCGCCTCATACTGTTCGATGACCGACTCCACTGTCCGCCCGCGTTCGGCCATATCGCGCCGCAGGCGACGAATGAAGCGGATGTCGTCGGGCGTGTCCACGAAGACCTTCAAGTCCATCTCGGCGCGCAGCCGTTCGTCGGCGAAGATCAGGATGCCTTCGATGATGATAATCGCGGGAGGTTCGAGGTGGTACGTCTCGCTTTTGCGCGTGTGATTCTTGAAGTCGTAAAGCGGGAGTTCCGCCGCTTCGCCCCGCTTCAGCGTCCGTAGATGCTCGATCAGCAGCTCGTTGTCAATGGCATCCGGGTGATCGAAGTTGGCCCTCTTTCCATAGTCGAGCGGCATCTGATCGAGGTTGCGATAATAAGAGTCCTGCTGAAGAAACCCAACCTCGCTCGCGCTGACGGACTCCAAAATGCGGTTCGCCACCGTCGTCTTCCCCGAACCCGTTCCGCCGCAAATGCCAATTATCATCGCTTCGCTCTGAATGTCTGAAAGTCTGAAGTCTGGAGTTCTGGATTCAGAGCAATCAATGTTTTTCCGACTTCAGACTCCAGTCTGTAATTTAGGTATCACGCGCCGCAGCAACTCCGCGAACGTCTCGCGGACGCGCTCGCCGGTCTCGATAACTTCGGCGTGGTCAATTGGACGATCCAGAACGCCCGCGGCCATGTTCGTGATGCACGAGATGCCGAGCACGCGCATCCCCATGTGGCGCGCGACGATGGCTTCGGGAACGGTGCTCATGCCGATGGCGTCCGCGCCCAACAGCCGGAACATGCGAATCTCGGCGGGCGTCTCGTAGCTCGGCCCCGTCAACGCCGCATAGATGCCCCGGCGCAGTTCGAGATTCATCTCGCGCGCCTCTCTGATGGCGATTTCCGTATAGTCGTGATCGTAGATGCCGGTCATGTCCGGAAAGCGCGGGCCGAAACGCTCGTCGTTCGGACCGAGCAGCGGGTTCACGCCCATCAGATTCAGATGGTCGGAGATGACGATCAGCGACCCTTGCGTATACGAATTGTTGAGGCCCCCCGCGGCGTTTGTCAGAACGAGGCTGGTGGCGCCCAGTGCATGCAGCACGCGGATGGGAAACGTCACCTCTTCGAGAGAGTAGCCTTCGTAGTAGTGGAAGCGCCCCTGCATGGCGGCGACGACCGTCCCGCCGACCTGGCCGACGATGAGGCGTCCGGCGTGCCCTTCGACGGTCGGGCGCGCGAATCCGGGAATCTCTTCATATTGAATGACCGCCGCGTTTTCCAACTCGTCCGCGAAAGCGCCGAGGCCGCTCCCCAAAACGAGCGCGACGCGCACGTCAGCTTTCACACGCGAGCGGATGAAGCGCGCCGCGTGCTCCGCGCGCTCGTACAGGGTTTCAGGCACGTTACTTTCCATCGGTCTCATATCATAAAACGATGAAGGCGGAACGATGAACGATGAATGAGAAGCGCCGCTCTTGTCTTCAGTTCAGCGTTCCGCCTTCATCGTTCATCGTTTCTTCACTTCCGCTTCTCGTCGTTGAAGAGAATGTTGAAAGCTAACACAAGCGCGCCACCCGCCGCCAGCAGGAAAAAGATGATGGCGATGCCGGGATAGCCCAGAATCGTGAAACTCGTCTCGACGCGCATCAGGAGCGCCGCGCCGATGATGAGCGAGGCCAGCAGCAGTCCGAGCGTGATGCGGTTGGCGACCTTCTGAATCCCTTCGATGAGTCGCGTTTCGTCAATCGCATCCACCTTGATTTCAACCCCCTTCGTCGCCACCGAATCCATCAACTGGTTGACGCGGCCCGGTAGCTTTTCGACGAACTCCTTCATTTCGAGCGCGGCGCCGAAGACGTTACCCGAAGAGAACGCCTTCCGCATCCGGTGTTGCATGATGGTGGTCGAGTAATTGCGGATGACGTAATTCGGGTCGAACTTCGGGTCGAGCGTATGCACGACCTGATCGAGATTGAGCAATGTCTTCGAGATCATCGTGAATTCGGGCGGGAGCCGGAATTCACACTCGCCCGAAATCCGCGCGATCTGAAGCACGACGCGACCGGCATTGATGTTCTCGATCTTCGCCGTCTGGTGCTGCATGACGAGTTCGGCGACGCGGCGGCGGAAGCCTACGTCATCGAAACCCTCCTTCGCCGTGCCCATGCGGATCGTGACATCCGCGGCCTCGTCGCCGCGCCCCTCGCTCACGGCGAGCAGCAGTTGCAACAGGTTCTCCTGAAAGCGTAGCGGGAGACGGCCCACCATGCCGAGATCAATGAGCGCGATCTGATGGTCGTCAGTGAGGAAGACGTTGCCGGGGTGTGGGTCGGCGTGGAAGAAGCCGTCCACGAGAATCTGTTGCAGATAAGCCTGAAAGAGCTGTTCGGCGAGCAGATAGCCATCCAGCTCGATCTTCGCCAGCGGCGAGAGGCTCGTGATCTTCCGGCCCTTGATGTAGTCCATCGTCAGCACGCGCGAGGTCGTGAAGTCTTCGATGGGCAACGGGACGACGATGCGCTCGAATTCGCGCAGGTTGTCGGCGAACGTCTGGAGGTTGTGCGCTTCGAGCCGGTAGTCCAACTCCTTCAGCATTGTCTTGCGAAACTCTTCGAGGATGGGCGTGAACTCGTAGCGGCGACCCGCCTCGGTGTGGCCGTCGAGAAAGACGGCGATCTCTTCGAGCGCAGACATGTCCTCGGTGATTGAGTCGCGGATGCCGGGCCGCTGTACTTTGACAACGACGGCGCGACCATCGCGTAAAGATGCCCGATGCACTTGGCCGAGCGAGGCGGCGGCGACGGGCTGCGACTCGAAATCCGAAAAAGCCTTCGACATCCTGACGCCCAACTCGGACGAGACGATGCGTTCGACTTCGGCGAATGAAAACGGCTCGACCTTATCCTGAAGCCGCGCGAGCGCTTCGAGGTAGCCTTGCGGCAGGAGGTCGGCGCGCGTCGAGAAGAGTTGCGCCAGCTTGATGTAACTCGGCCCCAGCTTTTCGATGTCGGCGGCTAACTCTTCGGCCTCGGCGGGCAGGGCTTGCTCCTCGCCCGCGTCTTCCTCGACCGCCTCTTCCAGCCCGGCGGACTTGACAAGGTCGGCGCGGCCATACTTCATCAACAGCCACGCGATGTCTCGATAGCGCTTGAGGTGTTCCGGCTTTATCAAAATACCCATCTTAAATTGCCGTTCCGGGCGGTCGTCTCTGGACTGAAGCCGGCGGAAGTTGAGCTGTCGCCTTCTGAATCATCAAGGGGCTTTGGGTTTGTTTGGTTCTGAAATTGACTGAAAGGTAAAGGTCAGCGCATGTCTGCGACCGTGATTGTCCTGCCCGGCAATCACTACTCTTTCGAGGAGCCGCGGCTCTTTCAAGTTCATGCAGTAATCGTACAACTCTTCAAGACTGCTGACTGACACGTTCGTTTCCGCCACGCCTCGCTGCGGCGAGAGTTGGCGCATGATGAGAGTGCATTGCTCGACGTTGTGTTTCATTTTCGATTCGGGACAACCCTGTACAGGAGAGTTGTCATGCGGCCTCTACCAAAGCGTCCTGCCCACGACAGGAGCCGCAAAGATTGCGACCTCTTCGGCTATCAGTCCGTCGCGGTAAGGCTGATGAGTTCCGAGTTCAACCTTGAAGTTGCGATAGCGCAAGAGAGGCAAGCTATAGCTTGAACTCTCAACTCCAAAAATAGCACAACGGACTATTTGTCTGTTTCAATCATGTCCAGCCGTCTCATCCTCAACGCTCCTTCTGGTACGGCTGTCCGAGTGCTCGGGGCGCGCGGGAATGACCGATAAAGCCAGCGAGCACGACGATGGTCAGAACATAAGGGATGATCTGGATGAACTGGTTGGGTATCTCTTCGCCGCCGATGGGGACGCCCTGCAACTGGATGGCGACAGCCTCTGTAAAGCCGAAGAGCAGGCACGCCAGCATCGTCTGGACGGGTCGCCACTTGCCGAAGATAAGCGCCGCGAGCGCGATGAAACCGCGCCCCGATGTCATGTTCCGCGTGAACAGTGACGACTGACCGATGGAGAGATAAGCGCCGCCTATCCCCGCGAGCGCGCCCGACAAAAGCACCGCCGAGTAGCGCAGCCGCGTGACGCTCACGCCCGCCGCGTCCGCCGCGCCCGGATTCTCGCCCACCGCGCGTAGCCGCAGACCGAACGGCGTCCGGTAGAGCACATACCACGTAAACGGCACGAGCAGGAAAGCGATGACAACCGGCGTGACGGGGATCAAATTCTCTTTCGGAATCTGCGGCGTCGAACCCGACGAAAGAAAGAACGCGCCGCTCAACATCGCCGGCACGCCGACCATCAGGATATTGATGGCCGTCCCGCTCACCACCTGATCGGCCTTGAACCGGATACATACCACCGCGTAGATCGCCGCCACTCCGACGCCCGCCGCGACGCCCGCCAGCAGGCCCACCCACGGATTGCCCGCGTAGTGCGTGATGGCCGCCGCCGTGAACGCGCCCGCCAGCATCAGCCCTTCGAGCGCGATGTTGATGACGCCCGCGCGCTCCGAATACAACCCGCCCAACGCGGCCAACAACAACGGCGTCGTCAGACGGATTGACGAGAAGATGAGCGAGAGGTTGAAGATTTCATTCATGGTTTAGCTGTTGGCTGTTGGCTGTTGGCTGTTAGCCGGTAGCTGTGAGCGTCAAGCTATAAAACATTCTCGATTGAGGCTTGAAGCTGACAGCCACCGGCTAATCGCTCTTAAATTTTCGATCTCTTCAAGAGTCCGTACTTGCCGAACACGCTGCGTAAGATGGCCTCGGAACCCATGAAGGCCGCGACGAAGAGGATGACGAAGGCTTGCAGGACATCTACGATGTCTTTCGTGACGCGCTCCGAGAAGGCATCAACGAAGATGCCGCCGCGGATCAGCCCGCCGAAGAGCAGCGCCGCGAGGAAGACCCCCACCGGGTGATTGCGACCGAGGAGCGCGACCGCGATGCCCATGAAGCCATAGTTCGCGGAGAAGCCGTCATAGTAGTTATAACGGAAGCCGAGCACTTCATTGATGGCGACCATCCCCGCGAGCGCGCCCGACACGGCCATCGCCAAGACGATCTGCCTTCCGGTCGAGATGCCGCCGTACTCCGCGGCGGTCGGGTTCGCGCCCGTCGCGCGAATCTCGTAGCCCCACTTCGTCCGCCACAGGAAAAAGTAGACGAAGACGCACGCCAGAATCGCAATGATGAAGGCGATGTTGACGGGAATGTGTGGCGGCAGACCGGGGATGAACGAGGAGAGGCGCGGGATGTGGGCCGCCTCGCCGATGTTGACGGTCTGCATGATCGGGTCGCCCGGCTTCTTGAAGTGGTACTGCGTGAAGTAGCTGACGAGCGCGATGCCGATAAAGTTCAGCATGATCGTCGTGATGACTTCGTGCGCCCCGAACCGCGCCTTGAGCACGCCCGGTATCCCGCCCCACACCGCGCCCGCGATGATCGCCGTCAGGATTGCTATCGGCACGAGGATCGCCCCCGGCAGACTCACCCATGAGTAATCAACCGGCTTGCCGAACACGTCCGCGACCGTCCCGCCGAGTTTGATCGAAACCCACGCGGTTGCGAAAGCGGCGACGTACAACTGCCCCTCCGCGCCGATATTGAACAGCCCGCACCGGAACGCGACCGCCACCGCCAGCCCCGTGAAGATGAGCGGCGTCGCGTTGAAGAGCGTCAAGCCGATGCCGTCCGGCCACGACAGCGCGCTCCCTAACAGTAATCCGTAGACCTTAATCGGATTGTCGCCGACGAGCAGCACCACGATGCCGCCGATGATAAAAGCGGCGACGACGGCGATGAGCGGGAAGAGTAACTCCCTGAAAAGTTTCATGGCTTCGACTGTGACTTCAGAGCAATTTAGTGAAACCTGCTTGTTCGAAATGATGGTCGGCGGTGAGTGCTTCGGTCAGACCGTGTTCCTGCATCAAGACGAAGCTGATGCAGTCAACGATGCCCCAATCTTTATCGGGCCGCGCGGCGTAGAGGCGCCAGCCTGCTTCATAGAGGTCTTCCGTCACCTGCACGACTGTTATATGCTGCGAAGAGTCCTGCATCTCTCTTAATCGCACAGCCAGTTTACGGGAACGCACGGCGGACATGCTGTTGCCTACTTCGAGCATCACCCCGCTATGCGTTATGAAGTGCCAACCGGCAGCGAAACGCTTGAGGTAGATTTCTGCTGCTGCCGTGTACAGTGCGTCTCCGCGGTTGACGACTGCCAGCCAGCCCGACGTATCTACGAAGAGTCGTCTCATACAAGATAGAAGAGGCGGCGAGAAATAAACACGCGAAAGATTTACTCTTTCTGTTTGGGCAAGCCATACAGGTAGTAATCAATATTCGTCGCCAAGTCGGGGATACCCATGTCTATGGCGATGTCGGGCAGATTGGCGGCGGGATCGGTTGCGCGGTCGTCGCCTTCAACCGTGAGATGCACGCGCTCGCCCTCCGGCAAATTTACCGGCTGGAGTGGGCGGAAGACTCCGTTTTCATAGATCGCTTCGACTGTCTCAGGCATGTCCGAACCCCCTCTATGTGGTCAGCACATTCTAACATCACAAAGCTTATCTCCCGCCGGTCATCAACAAGCCAATCTCCTCATGCGTCGCCTGCCGCGGGTCAACCTCGCCGACGATGCGCCCGTGATAGATGACGAGCAGGCGGTCTGAGAGTGAAGTCACTTCTTCGAGTTCGGCGGAGACGAGCAGGATGGCGCAGCCCTCGTCGCGCAGAGCGACGAGCTTGCGGTGGATGAACTCGATGGCGCCGATGTCCACGCCGCGTGTCGGTTGCGAGACGAGCAGGAGTTTGGGCCGTAGCCCGAACTCGCGCCCGATGATGAGTTTCTGTTGGTTGCCGCCCGACAGCGCACGCGCCGGTAAATCCGGATTCGGCGGACGGACATCGAAGTCGCGGATGACTTCCAACGTGCGCGTGCGTATCCCTGCGGTGTTGAGCAACACGCCGCCTGTGACGGCGGGCGGGCGGTAGTGGACGCCGAGAATCGAGTTCTCCGACAGATCGAAGTCGAGCAGCAGCCCGCGCCGGTGGCGGTCTTCCGGGATGTGCGCGATGCCGAGTTCCCTGCGCTCGCGCGCGTTCGTGCGGGTGATGTCGCGCCCGTCGAATTCGACGGCGCCCGTCACCTGCGCGTGCGGCACGAGACCCGCCAGCGCCTCGATCAACTCCGTCTGCCCGTTCCCCTCGACGCCCGCGACGCCGACGATCTCGCCCGCGCGCACCTCGAACTTGAGGTCGCGCACGCCGCGCTCGCCGCCGCGCACGACGACCGACAGGTGGTTGACGCTCAAGACGGCCTTCCCGACTTTCGGCTCCGGCTTCTCGACGCGCAGCAGCACGTCGCGCCCGACCATCATCCGCGCCAACTCCGCCGCGTTCGTCTCGCTCGTCCGCACGCGCCCGACATCGCGCCCATCGCGCATCACCGTCACCTCGTCCGAAATCGCCAGCACCTCCGAAAGCTTGTGCGTGATGATGACGACCGTTTTGCCCTGCTCGCGCATCCGCCGCAGGATGGCGAAGAACTCCTCGACCTCTTGCGGCGTCAAGACCGCCGTCGGCTCGTCCAGAATCAGCGTCCGCGCGCGACGGTAGAGAGCCTTCAACAGTTCGACGCGCTGCTGCTGCCCGACGGATAGATTCTCGACCACTTCGTTCGGGTCAACCGACAGGCGGAACTCGTCGGAGAGCGCGCGAATCTCCTCCGCGGCTTTGCCCAGATCAATCGCCGCCGCCGTGCCCGGCTCCGCGCCGAGGACGATGTTTTCCGCCACGGTCATCGTGTCCACCAGCATGAAGTGCTGATGCACCATGCCGATGCCGAGCGCGATGGCATCGTGGGGAGTGCGAATCTGGTGTGACACTCCGTCAACGACAATGTCGCCGCTCTCGGCTGTGTAAAAACCGTAAGCGATTCGCATCGCCGTGGACTTGCCCGCGCCGTTCTCGCCCACGATGGCGTGGATGGTCCCGGTCTCGACCTTGATGTTGATGTGGTCGTTGGCGAGCACGTCGCCGAAGCGTTTGGTGATGTCTCTCAGTTCAAGCATAAAAGCGGTGGCGGCCTTTGCTTATCTTCAAGGAAGGCGATCAAAGCCGGCCTGTTCAAAATGCCTGTCGAAGGTCAGGGCTGTTCTTACTCCGCGTTGCTTCATGACGATAAAGGATATGCAATCGGTCAACGAGTAAGTTTTGTCTTTACGCTTTTGAAAGTATTGCCATGCTTCGTAAAAGAGCGCTTCGTCAACGTGGACCAACTCCACCGAAGAGCTGTGCAGCAGGTTGTGGCCCACCTCAACAGCCTTCGCGTGCCGGTTGCGGCTGTTGAAGAACGTTACGACTTCGTCGAAGACGTAGGATGTGGTTATCAGTGGCGGAAGTGCTTTGAGTAAAACATGCCAGTGTCGCAGAGCCGCTCCGTGATGCTGATCGTCCGATGCTTCAAGGGCAATCAGGTAACCGGCGTCAATAAAAAGTGGCTTCATTCGTTGGCCGCGTAAAGGTACAGGTCGAGGTTTTCAGAAGCGTCGGAAGCGCCGCAAGTGACCGGGTTTGAACCTAATCCGAAGATCGGGTCTTCCATCACTGTAGGAACGACGAGGATCACATCCGGCCCTTTCCGAATTTCCACCTCCTTCACACCTCTGAGAAGTTTCTTCGGTATGGCGACTCCGTCTTCCGTAACTTTTACCCTGATGGTTCCCATCCTTACCTTACCTTTCCTCCACTATATCTGACCCGGCGAGGCCGTCGCCACCATATCCGGGACTATCCCTGTAATTCAGCCCTGCGCTAAAACACTATTGCGCCATCGCGTCCGTCACTTTTATCTGGCCGCTGATGATCTTCTGTTTCGCGGCTTCGGCCTCCATGATGACATCCGGCGGGATTAGCGCCTTGTTGTGCTGGTCAACGGAATATGCGACGCCGTCCGCTTCGAGGCCGTAGACGTGGAGGCCGCCCTTGAAGCGTTTGTTGATAACGTCTTCGACGATGACGTAGACGGCGTTGTCAACGCGCTTGACCATGCTCGTCAGGACGAAGCCGGGTTTCACCATGTTCTGGTTCGAGTCCACGCCGATGACGAACTTGCGCGCGCGGCCCGTCTCGTCTTTCCCGTACTGCTCGACGGCGTCGAACACACCGAGGCCGGAGTTGCCGGCGGCGGTAAAGATCACGTCAGCGCCCTTGTCTATCTGCGCCAGCGCGAGTTCCTTGCCCTTACCGGGGTTGTTCCACGCGCCGTCGGTGACGCCGACGTAGTTATCAATCACGCGAATGTTGGGATTGACGGAGCGAGCGCCCTCTTCATAGCCGGTCTCGAAGCGGTGGATGAGCGGGAT
Organism: Pyrinomonadaceae bacterium; assembly: GCA_041749275.1. Classification (GTDB taxonomy): domain Bacteria; phylum Acidobacteriota; class Blastocatellia; order Pyrinomonadales; family Pyrinomonadaceae; genus JBGTBQ01. The sequence continues at coordinate 24,579 of JBGTBQ010000128.1, forward strand.
GTCCATGCCGCCGACGAAGCCGAGCGTGCCTGTCTTCGACGCGCGCGCCGCGATCATGCCGGCGAGGTAGGAGCCTTCGTGCTCCTTGAAGACGAGCGAGGCCACGTTGGGTAGTTGGCTCACCCCATCAACGATGGCGAAGTTGACGTGCGGGTAGTCCGCCGCCACGCGCTCCATGATCGGCGCCTGCGCGAAGCCGACGCCGATGACGAGGTCGTAGCCGCTCTCGGCGAAGGCGCGCATCGCCGGCTCGATGGAGGTCGGGTTGCCCGGCTCCACGTCTCTGAGCACGATGCCGAGCGAAGGATTTTCGCAGGGAGTTCCATCTAAGTGCTGGCCGGTCTCGGCGCACTTCACGCCATCGTAAGCGGCGGCATTGAACGAGCGATCATCCTTGCCGCCGATGTCGAAGACGATGCCGACGTGAACCTTATTCTCCTGCCCGGCGACGCGCCCCTGATAGCCGCAGGCCGCGCCGGACAGCGCGAGCGTGCAGACGAGAGCCACCGAAATAAAGACTTTCAACTTCATAACGTAATCACTTCCTTGATGAGTTGTGGCGCTTTGACGGGAGACTCGTCCGAAACCGTGTACGCGGCTTGGATGCGCGCCGCGGCGTCTTCGCCGTCCGATTTCTCTCGGCAGTAGAGCAGACCGAGGGCGTCGCCCGCCGAAACCTCTTCGCCGATTCGCGCCTCCGCGAGAAAGCCGACCGCCGGGTCAATCCTGTCCTCCATGCGCGCGCGGCCCCCGCCGATCTCGGCGACGGCCCGCCCCACTTCCGCCGTATCAACACCCGTGACGAAACCTCGGCGCGGCGCTTCCACCCTGACCTCCGTCAACGTCGAATCCAGAAGCCGCGACGGCTCGTCGCACAGACCCGCGTCGCCGCCCTGCGCCTCGACGTTGCGCCGGAACAACTCAAGCCCCGCGCCCGATTCCAGAGCGCGTGTCACGCGCGCACGCGCGGAGTCGAGCGACGTTTCGACGCCGGAGAGATGCACCATGCGCGCTGCCAGTTCCAGCGAGAGGTCACGGACGGGCCGCGCCCTTTCGTGCTCGTCGCCGCGCAGGATTTCCACGCACTCTTTCACTTCGAGCGCGTTGCCGACGGCGTGTCCGAGCGGCTGATTCATGTCGGTGATGAGCGCCTCGGTGCGGACGCCGAAACTGTTGCCGGTCTTAACGAGCGCCCGCGCGAGTTGCTGTGCGCGCTCGTCGTCGTGCATGAAGGCGCCGGTGCCCGCCTTCACGTCGAGGACGAGCGCGTCGAGACCGGCGGCCAGTTTCTTCGACATGATCGAGGCGACGATGAGCGGTACGACTTCGACCGTCTCGGTCGCGTCGCGCAAGGCGTAGAGTTTTTTGTCGGCGGGCGCGATGGTGGTTGTCTGCCCCATCATCGCAAACCCGACGCGCTCTAAGATGGAGCCGAACTCCGCGAGCGTCAGACCCACGCGATAGCCGGGGATTGCTTCGAGCTTGTCGAGCGTCCCGCCCGTGTGGCCGAGGCCGCGCCCCGAAATCATCGGCACCGCGACCCCGCACGCGGCGGCGAGCGGCGCGAGCACCAGCGAGGTCTTGTCGCCGACGCCGCCCGTCGAGTGCTTGTCGGCCTTCGGGCGCGCAATGCCGGAGAAGTCCAGCACCTCGCCGGAGTGCAGCATCTCTTCCGTGAGCGCTTGCTGCTCCGCCTCGCTCATGCCGTTCAGGTAGACGGCCATCAGCAACGCCGACGCCTGATAGTCGGCCCACGTGCCTTCAACTACACCGCGCACGAAGAACGCGATTTCTCCGGGCGAGAGTTCCCCGCCGTCACGTTTCCGACGTATTACGTCCTGTGGTCGCATAAAACAGAATCTGTGTGAAGGCGGCTTCAGCCGTCTTTCCCGTAGGGAGATAAGATCAGTCGTTCACGATTGGGCAAACGATGCCAGATTGAAGAAGGGCGTTTTAACGTCCTTCCGCCGTGGCTTAAGCCGATGTAGCTCGACGCTCCTCCGGCGATGAATCGCCGGTCTAATCGCCCTCGCGGGAAAGCCTCTTGAACGAGGCTGACGGAGCGGCGCTGCCCTGTGCTACACGTTTACTTTTATCTCCGCTCCAGCAACACGACCGCCTGCGCCGTCACCGCTAACCCCGCGCCCACCGCGTCAAGCCCCTCGCCCGTCTTCGCCTTCACGCTGACGCAGCCGGCTTCGACTTCCATCACGCCGGCGAGTTTCGCGCGTATCTCTTCGATGTAGGGCCGCAGGCGGGGGCGTTCGAGCATCACGGTCGCGTCAACGTTGACGATGCGGTAGCCGCGCTTGCTGACGAGCCACATCACGCGCGCCAGCAGTTGCAAACTGTCGGCGTCTTTCCATTGCGGGTCGCGGTCGGGAAAGTGTACGCCGAGATCGCCCTCGCACAGCGCGCCGAGAATCGCGTCCATCACGGCGTGTGTCAATGCATCCGCGTCCGAGTGCCCTTCCGCTCCGCGCTCTGATTCGATTACGACGCCGCCGAGTACGAGCGGTCGCCTCTCCGCCAAACGGTGCGTGTCGTGGCCGATGCCGATGCGGAGCATATAAGTCCGGAGTCAGAAATCAGGAGACGGCATAACGCAGTAAGCGCGCGGTCAGTTTTCATTCCGACTTCTGACTTCCGTCTCCTGACTGGCGCTGAAAAGAATTTCCGCGAGCGCGAAGTCTCGCGGGGTTGTGATCTTGACGTTGTGCGCGCCGCCTTCGACGATGGAAACCAGCGTACCGAGGCGCTCGACGAGCGCGCTGTCGTCCGTCGCTTCGATATTTTCGGCTAACGCCCGCTCGTATGCCCGGACGAGTAGTTCGTACCGGAAGCACTGCGGCGTCTGCGCGTGCCACAGACGCGCGCGGTCAGGCGTGCGCGCGACGCGACCGGCGGCGGCCTCTTTGATCGTGTCAACGACGGGCGCGGCGAGGATGGCCGCGCCGCTTTTCTCGGCCTCGGCCATGACGCGGTCAATCTCCTCCGGCGTGACGAAGGGGCGCACTGCGTCGTGGACGGCCACGACTTCAGGCGACTCCGCGCTCAAGGCTTGCAGCCCCTTCCAGACTGATTCGAGCCGCGACGCGCCGCCCGGCCTCACGAAGAGAACTTTCCGCAGACCGTACTCCGCAATCAGCGTCAAGGTCTCGTTGACCTCACCCGACGGAGCGACGACGACGACCTTCTCAATGCTCGCGCACTGCTCGAAACGCCTGAGCGTATGAATGATGATGGGGGTGCCGGAGATTTCCCGGAACTGCTTGGCCCGCCCGCCGCCCGCCCGCTCGCCACTACCCGCGGCGGCGATAATCGCAAAGTTCATAAGAACAAGTCTGGAGTCTGAAGTCTGGCGTCCGGAAGCAAAAACAGATGCTCTTCGTTCTGACTCCAGACGCCAGACTTCAGACTCCAGACTATTTTTATCATCCCTGTTCTTTCGCCGTGGTCGGGGCAACCGGGGCGCGCTCGCGCGAGTAGGAGGAGCGGCGCGGGCCGCCGTTGGCGACGCGCATCTCGCCGGGCGCTCCGTTCTCGCTCTCTTCCCACAGGCGACCGAAGATCATCTTGCCGGCGGTCGTCTGCAAGACGCTCGTCACGGAGATGTCGGCGTTCTTGCCGATCATGCGGCGCGCGTTGTCTACGACCACCATCGTCCCGTCGTCGAGGTAAGCGACGCCCTGATTGTATTCTTTGCCCTCTTTCAGGATAAAGACGCGCATCCCCTCGCCGGGCAGCACCACGGGCTTCAGTGAGTTCGCCAGCTCGTTGATGTTCAAGACTTGTATGCCGTGAAGCTGCGCGACCTTGTTGAGGTTGAAGTCGTTCGTGACGACGACCGCATCGAGGTGCTTCGAGAGTTCGAGAAGTTTGAGGTCAACCTCTTTGACGGCGGGGAAGTCCGTGTCCACCACCTGTATGTCGAGCGCGGGGTTGCCCTGCAAGCGATTGAGCATGTCGAGGCCGCGACGCCCGCGCTGCCGTTTTGACGAGTCGGGCGAGTCCGCCACCTGTTGCAGCTCGCGGAGGATGAACTGCGGGATGATGATGGTGCCGGAGAGGAATCCGGTCTCGGCCACGTCGGCGATCCTGCCGTCAATGATGACGGAGGTGTCGAGAATTTTCATGTCGCGCCGGTTGGCCTTATCGCTGAAGATGCCGCCGAGGGCCGACAACTCAAGATAGTCGCCCTTCGCCGCGCCGACCATCAAACCGACGTAGGCCATCAGGAAGACGAGCATCAGCGTGAGGAAGACCTTCGTGCTGTGGTTCACGGCGGCTGATTCCTGATAGCTGATGAGGAAGCCGATCAGCACGCCCCCGACGATGCCCAAAATCGAACCGATAGCCGCGCCGATCAGAGTCTTGAGTGAAGCCTCCTGAATCCGCATCTCAAAAACGATGGCGGAGATGGCGATGAGCGCGGCGACGATGGCGGAGATGGCGTTGGTGTTGAGGCCGAACTGACCGGGGACGGGGTGTAACACGTACCCCGCCGCGATGAGGATTCCGATAAAGATAATTCGTATGAGAGCCGTGTTTGTGCCCATGACGGCAGGGATTTTAACACGCTCTTAACTTGCGCGCTACGAAAAGGTTAAAACAACTCGCCCAAAGCTTTTTCGACCGAGCGCACGCCGATAACACGCACCCCCAGAAGTCGTTCAAGACCCACCGTGTTTGATGCCGGCATAATGATTTTCTTGAACCCGAGAGCTTGTGCCTCGCGTGCCCTCGCCTCCGCCTGCATCACACCGCGTACCTCACCAGTAAGTCCGACCTCTCCGAAGACAGCCGTGTGCGAGTCAATCGCCTTGTTTTTAAAAGAAGAAGCAACTGCCGCCACCACACCAAGATCAACGGCGGGTTCGTCAACTTCAACCCCTCCCGCAACGTTAACGAATACGTCGTCACCGAGTTTGGGGAAACCGGCACGATTTTCCAGCATAGCCATTAGCAACACCACCCGGTTGTTATTAAGGCCCTGAGTAACACGCCTTCCTCGGCCTATGAAAACGTCGCCGGGTTGGTCTTCGCCATTCTGGTCGTTACTTCGCTTTTTGCGCCACTCGGCAGCAGTTCTTACTCTTGAGACAAGCGACTGGACTTCGACGAGGACGGGGCGCGTGCCCTCCATGCAGGCCGTGACGACCGAGCCGGCGACATCCCGCGGGCGCTCCTTCAAAAACATCTCCGAGGGGTTGGCGACGGGGACAAGACCAGCGCCCGTCATCTCGAAGACGCCGAGTTCGTTCGCCGCGCCGAAGCGGTTCTTGGTCGCGCGGATGATGCGGTGGTTGTAATGGCGCTCGCCCTCGAAATAGAGCACCGTGTCAACGATGTGCTCCAGCGCCTTCGGCCCCGCGATGGAGCCTTCCTTCGTCACGTGGCCGATGAGGAAGACGGGAATCGTGCGGTTCTTCGCCAGCATGAGGAACTGCCCCGCGACCTCGCGCACCTGCGAGACGGAGCCGGGCGCTGACTCGATCTTCGACGAGAAGACCGTCTGAATCGAATCCACGATAATCGCGCCCGGCTCCACCTTCTCGATCTCGTCGAAGATGCTTTCGAGGTTCGTCTCCGGCAGCAGATAAAGATTCTCGGCCACCACGCCAAGCCGCTCGCCGCGCATCTTGATCTGACGCTCAGACTCCTCGCCCGACACATACAGCACGCGCACGCCCTGCTCGCTCAACTTGTCGGCGACCTGAATAATGATCGTGCTCTTCCCGATGCCCGGTTCGCCGCCGAGCAGGATGAGACTACCGGGAACGATGCCCCCGCCGAGCACGCGGTCGAACTCCGTGACGCCGGACGGAACTCGCGTGTCGTCCTGCGACTCGATCTCGCCGTAGCGAATCGGCTTCACCTCGCGCAGACGAAAACCCCCGCGCGCGGCCACGCCCTTCGCCGCGCCCGTAGCGCGCGCGCGCTCCTCTACGAACGAGTTCCACTCGCCGCAGTCGGGGCATTTACCGAGCCACTTGCGCGATTGGTGTCCACAGTTCTGACAGACGTAAACGGTTGCTGTTGCTTTCGCCACTCTTTGCCTTTCACTACTCGAAATTCGCTCTCGATTTTAACAGTTCGCGCCCGCGTCTTCAGCCATGCACCTTGAGCTTCCCCGGAGGTTGTTGAAAACGGAGCTACTCACACAGCTTCTGCCCATCGTTTAGAGGCGGGCAACGCCCGCCGTTCCAACACACCTTGAAGCTTGAAACGGCGGGCATTGCCCGCCTCTAAACGATGATGGAAAATTCGCTACAGCAGTTGGCGTATGTTTTCCGTCGGGCGACCGAGCACCGCACGACTCCCGCGCTCGACGATGGGGCGCTGCATCAACTCCGGGTGCTCGACCATCGCGCGGATGATCTCGTCGTCCGTGAGCGCATCGTTCGCCAGATTGAGTTCGCGGTACGCGGCCTCGCCCTTGCGGAGCAGTTCGCGCGGCGCGATCTTCATCTTAAGGATCAGCGCGCGCAGTTTCTTCTCGCTGAGTGGCTCGTTGAAATAGTTGATCTTCTCGTACTCGATGCCGCTCTCACGGAGCAGCCGATTGACCTCTCGGCACTTCGTTCAAGTCGGTTTCTCGTAGACGGTGATTCTATCCGCCATGTTTGTTCCGCCTCCCTTACGGAAAAATCCCGCGCACGCTCGTCGCCTCCGACACGCGACCGATGGAGAGTATGTAGGCGCCCGTCCGCATGTCTGTCTCGTACTTCTCGGCGGTCGCGTACACATCGTTGAAAGACGCCTTCATCGTCTGTTCGAGCGTCTCGTTGACCTGCTTCTCCGACCAGAAGAAGGAGTAGAGGTCTTGCACCCACTCGTAGTAGCTGACGGTGACGCCGCCCGCGTTGGCGAGGATGTCGGGCAGGATGAAGACGCCGCGTTCGAAGAGCACGCGGTCGGCGCCCGGCGTGACGGGGCCGTTCGCCAACTCGCCGATGATCTTCGTCCTCACGCGATTGACGTTCGCCAGCGTGATCGTGTTCTCCAATCCCGCCGGCAGCAGGATGTCGCAGTCGAGTTCCAGCACATCGTCGCGCGCTATCGGCGTCGTGTCGGCGAGACCGCCCACGGCGCCCGTGCTCTCCTTGTGCCGCAGCGCCGAGTGGATGGAGATGCCGCGCTCGTTGTAGACGCCGCTCTGCGAGTCGGCGACGGCGATCACGCGTGCGCCGTCCGCCTCGACGAGCCGCGCGGCGTTCGCGCCCGCGTTGCCGAAGCCGTGGACGACAACGCGCGCCCCTTCCAACTTCACGTCGCGCACGCGGCACGCTTCGCGCAAGACATACAGGCAGCCGCGCGCCGTCGCCTCCGCCCGCCCGCGCGACCCGCCGAGAGAGAGCGGCTTGCCCGTCACGACGCCGAGTTCCGTGTGGCCGCGCACCATCGAGATGGTGTCCATGATCCACGCCATCGTCTGCTCGTCGGTGTACACGTCCGGCGCGGGGATGTCGCGGTCGGGGCCGATGATGGGCGCGATCTCGAAAGCGTAGCGGCGCGTCAGACGCTCAAGCTCGTTGCGCGACATTGACTTGGGGTCGCATACGACGCCGCCCTTGCCGCCGCCGTAAGGGATGCCGACGGTCGCGCACTTCCATGTCATCCACGACGCGAGCGCCTTCACTTCGTCCAGCGTCACGCCGGGGTGAAAACGGATGCCGCCCTTTGCCGGGCCGCGCGCGATGTTGTGCTGCACGCGGTAGCCCTCGAAGACGCGCACGTCGCCGCCGTCCATCTTGACGGGAATCGAGACGATCAACTGTCGCTTCGGGTTCTTTAAGACTTGTCGCATTGACTCGTCAAGCTCCAGTAGGTCTGCCGCAATGTCGAACTGCTGCTTGGCGATTTTGAAGGGATTCAGTTCTTCCAGCGGGACGCGGGCCGCTTGCTGTTTGCTCATGGGCATTTTTCCTCTCGACTTGAATAAGTGGGAAAACAGCTTCAACGCGGGTCAGGGAGCGCGCCACATCCTATGAGTTCAAAGTTCAAAGTTCAAGGTTCAAAGTTCGAGGACCAGTTTTCGACTTTGAATTTTGAACCTTGAACCTTGAACTTTTTATGGAACCAGCAAAGCCCGCGCGGTTTCTAAGTTTGTGACTCCCTGACCCGAAGGCACCGGCTCGACGGGAGGACAGATAGATGTTCAATAACTTGATCGAATCGGGTTCGCACGAAAGAGACCTCAAACGCAGAGGCACATTCTTCATCGGGACATTTCTTTTCTACACCATCCTTTTGACCGGGGCGGGCGTCGGCAGTATTTACGCTTACAACGTGCGCCTCGACGCGAGTAACGAATATGAGTTGCTGACGATCATGCGTTTCACGCCCGCGCAGGCGAAGGCCGAACCTGACCCGCCGCGCGTGGAGCCAAAGTCAGCAGCCACGCGCGGCGGGGGCACGCCTCAGATCGCGGAAGTCCGCGAAGTGGCTCTTCTCACTCCGCGAAATGACCTTGCGCTCGCGCGTGAAGACACGCCTATACTTGCACACGGCACTCCTTTTAAGATTGGCGATGAGAACATCCTGCCCGTCGGGCCAGTCGGCGGCGACCACATCGGCCCGGTCGGCCCGATAGGCACGAAAAACGGGTCAGACTTGCCCGTCGTAACCGAAGTGCCGGGGGAAGCCCCGCCCATGAGACCGACGCCGACGCCCGCGCCCCCACAGCGCCCAACCGGGCCGGTGCGTGTTCCTTCGAGCATTCTCTCCGGCAAAGCCACGCACATGCCCGCGCCTCCATACCCCATCATCGCCAAACAGATTCGGCAGCAAGGCGCGGTCGCCGTCCAAATCGTCGTTGATGAACAGGGGCGCGTCGTCTCCGCTAAAGCGACGAACGGCCCGTCTCTCCTGCTTCAAGCCGCCGAAAAAGCCGCCTATCAGGCACGCTTCACACCGACCACGCTCAACGGCCAGCCCGTGAAAATATCGGGCGTCATCACCTACAACTTCATCCTTCAGTGAGTGGAGAGTGAGCAGTAAGCTGGAAGAAGCAAAGGGCTTGAGAAGTTCAATCTCAAGCCCTTTTTCTTTTTCGGTTATGACGGCTAACGGTGGCCTTCAGCTGCGGCGCGCGATCAGCATTCAAGCTGAAGGAACAAAGCTATTTGAGAAGCATGCTATCGCGCCGTCAGCTGCAAGGCTTTGTTCGGCGGCGCGTTGAGTGGACATTTCAATGCGATTAATACCATGCACATTAGAAGGTAATTGCGTCGGGATTATCGCGTTTGAATTCCTCTAGCTCGTCAGGCGTCCAAGCCACAAAAACAATATCGGTTGCCTTACGATTCTTTATGACTCGATTCAGAAAGGTCGTGCCGATTGCGGCCGCGAGAATTGGCCCTTGGACGAAACCCGACGGATCGATCCGTTCCGTAAGCAGGTAGAGAGTGCAGCCATCAATACGTAGCTCCCCATTCCCTAGCTTTTTGGTTGGAGTCTTCCCGATGGCCTCTTCCCAGATATTACTGCGCGAGACCTGATCCTTCGTGTGAGCGGCAACCGCAGCCTGACGAAATTTGGAAGATTTGGTAAGACTCAGCAGCCGAGCAAATCCTTTAACAAGCAATTGCGTGTCTGAGCCGCAAGAATCGATGTAATAAATCGCCATATGTCTCCCGCTAACAGTAGCCACCGAACTATTCTTTATACATGCGGGGCACGCGCGCGCTGATGCCGCACGTGATGTCGTATGAGATGGTGCCCGCCGTCTTCGCAAGGTCTTCCGCCGGTAGCAACAAATCACCATCCGCGCCCAGCAGCGTCACCCGCTCGCCCGTCTCGACGCCGTGGACATCCGTCACGTCTATCAGCGTCAAATCCATCGAGACGCGACCGACGACGGGGACAAACGCGCCGCGCACGATCACGCGCCCGCGGTTCGAGAGCGCACGCGCGTAGCCATCCGCGTAACCTATCGGCGCCGTCGCGACGAGCATCTCGCGCGCCGCCTCGTAAGAGCAGCCATAGCCGAGCGTCTCGCCGCGGTGGACTCGCTTCAGCAAAGTGATGCGCGAGTGGATTGACATCACCGGGCGCAGCGCGGGCGGCTCCGTTTGCGGCGGCAGCGCGTCGCGCCAGAGTCCGTAGAGCACGCCGCCCGGCCTCACCATGTTGCCCCACGTTTGCGGGTGCGCGAAGATGGCGGCGGAGTTCGCCAGATGTTCGTAACGCGGTTCGTGGCCGTGCGCGCGGAAAACATTCCGCGCATCATTGAAATGCGTCAACTGCTCCTGCGTGAAACAATCTCTCCCCTGCTCGTCAGCCGCCGCGAAATGCGTCATCAAGCCGTCAACCCGGATGCCCTTCAACCCGCGCAGCCGCTCGGCGAACTCCGCCGCCTCATCGTAACGCACACCGAGACGCCCCATCCCCGTGTCTATCTTGACGTGAACATCGGCGACTACTCCCGCCGCGCGCGCCGCACGGTCAAGCGTCTCCGCCGCGTCGAGACGATAGATAACCGGAGTTATCCCGTGCTGAATGCACACCTCCGCCTGCCCTGCCCAGAATCCGCCGAAGCTCAACACGGGTTGGACAATGCCGGCGCGGCGTAGCTCCAACGCTTCCTCCGTCATCGCCACCCCGAACCACACGGCGCCCTCCGCCGCCAACCGCCGCGCACACGCCGCCGCCCCGTGCCCATATCCCCCGGCCTTCACCACACCCATCACAGATACTTCCGGCCCGACGCGCCGACACACCTCGCGGTAGTTGGCCGCGAGCGCGTCCAGATCAATCTCCGCCCATGTCGGCCTCTGCTCGTTCAACGCCGCTTCACTCATCGCCCGCCGGTTTTTCACTTAACTCGCTCAAGGGTTCTGCGATAGGTCTTCTGGTCGCCGATGATGAGACGGTCGCCGTCCAGTGCGTAGGGTCTGACCTGATCGGAACCGACCTGCGACGGATCCCATGCGCCCTCGACCTGCTGGTGGGTGTTGTCTTCGTCCAACGATTCCATCAATCGAAACCGCGACCACGGCGGCGAGCCGACTACTCGCGCCACATATTCTCGAACCGCGTGAACTCTTTCAGGAACGCCAGCTTGACCATCCCGGTCGGGCCGTTGCGCTGCTTGGCGACGAGAATCTCCGCAATCCCCGCGTTCTCCTCCGTGCGGTTATATTGCTCCTCGCGGTAGATAAACGCGACGAGATCAGCGTCCTGCTCGATGCTGCCGCTTTCGCGTAGGTCGGAGAGTTGCGGCCTGTGGTCGCTGCGCGCTTCGGGCGCACGCGAGAGCTGCGAGAGCGCGACGAGCGGCACGTTCAATTCTTTCGCCAGCCCTTTTAGCTCGCGCGAAATCTGCGACACCTCCTGCTGGCGCGACTCGACGCGGCGCGACGAGCCGGACATCAGTTGCATGTAGTCAACGACGATCAAATCGAGCCGCTTCTGCTCGGCGGCCAGTCGCCGGGCCTTCGCGCGCATTTCTAAAACGGAGATGCCCGGCGTGTCGTCAATGAAAATCTTCGTATCGGCGAGCGTGCCCAGTGCGCCGGCGAGCCGCGCCCACTCGTCGCGCGAGAGAAAGCCGCTGCGGAAACGGTGCGCGTCCACGCGCCCCTCCGAGCAGAGCATCCTCATCACCAGCGATTCCTTCGACATCTCCAGCGAAAAAACGCCGACCACCGCGCCCGCCTGCACCGCCGCGTTTTGCGCGAGCGTCAGACAGAGGCTCGTTTTCCCCATTGACGGTCTTGCGGCCACGATGATGAGGTCAGAGGGCTGAAGACCGGAGGTCATCTGGTCGAGTTCGCTGAAGCCGGTCGTGAGGCCCGTGAGCATCACGGAGCGACCCGCCATCTCCTGCACTTTTTCGAGGAGCTGGTCGGCGACCGGCTTGACGTGCGCGAAGCCCTGCCGCGTGCGCTCGTCGGCGAGGGCGAAGATCATCTGCTCGGCGTGGTCGAGAATGATCTCAGCGTCATCCTCGCCCTCCAGCGCCTCGCTCGTGATCTTGTTCGCCACCTTGACGAGCTGCCGCATCATCGAATTGTCCTTGACGACTTTGGCGTAGGCCGCGACGTTCGTGAAGTGTGGCAGCCCGTAGGACAACTCCGAGATGAACGAGATGCCCCCGACCTGCTCGACCGCGCCCTCGCGGCGCAGCTCTTCGCCGAGCAGGATGGGGTTGATCTCGGAGCCGCGCTCCGAAAGAGCGATCATGGCGCGGAAGACGAACTGGTGGGCGCGGATGTAGAAGTCGTCGGGCCGGAGGAGTTCGATGGCTTGGTTGACGAATCCGTTGTCGAGGATAATCGCCCCCAGAATCGCGCGCTCCGCGTCCGCGCTGTGCGGCAGCGGGCGTTCGAGCATCTGTTCGCGCGAAGTGTCGACAGGGAAGTTCGCCATCGGGAGTCGTATTCTTTGAAAAGGCGTCGAGCTGCAAGTTGCGGAGAAAGAAATAGGGCGCATCCCTACGTGTCACCCCCGACCAAACTCTTGCCGGAAGAGCGCGCCGCGCCGCGCGCCGCCGTTCTTATACTACAGCCGCTCCGACACTCACAAGATGATACGCATTGAAGATACACATTCCGTGAGCGGACTCGCGTTTTGCCGCGAGGGTCGCATCACGCCACACCAGATTGAAGGCGCGTCGCCCATCGGCGCGGGCACTTTTTCTTCGGGTATGCGCCCGCGTATGACAGTATCCGGACGACTGGCCGTGACCTGCTTGAGACAGGCGCGCGCTCGCTGAGGTCATCCGGCCCGCGTGGAAAAACGCCCCCAAATAAGAGTAACCAGCTTTCGCAATTCATTGCGAAAGCTGGTTACTCTACGAGCGCACATGAAATGGAGCGCGACACTCAAGGGCATTGTCGCGTCCCCATGTTCAGGAAAGTTTTAAGCTTCCTGCTCTTCAGCAGTCTCTTCGTTCGGCTCGACGGCGGCTGAAGTCTCATCCGGTACCGTCGCCGCGGTCTCCGTGGGGGTCGTTTGAGCGCCGCCCTCGCCGTTGACGATGACGGGTATTTCAATCGTCACGTCGCGGTGCAGGCGAACCGCGACCGTGAACTCGCCCGTCTCCTTGATCGCCTCCGGCAGATGGATCCGCCGGCGGTCAATCTCGTAGCCCTTCTCCTTGAGCGCCTCGGCGATGTGCATCGAGGTCACGGAGCCGTAGAGGATGCCGTGTTCACCGACCTTACGCTCGAAGTCGAGCCGGAGCGATTTCATTTGCCCGGCCTGCGCCTCCGCCGTCCCGCGCTCTTTGGCCTCTTTCTTCAGGAGCGCGGCGCGCTCGGCCTCGATCTGCTTGACGTTGCCCGTGGTCGCCTTGACAGCGAGTTTGCGAGGCAGCAGATAGTTACGCGCAAAACCCGCCTTGACCTTCACGATCTCGCCGCGCGCCCCCAGATTGTCAACGTCTTCTCTCAAGAGAACTGTCGTCGTCGCCATGATGTTGAAACTCCTTCCCTGTTAGTCGGCGGCATATGGGAGCAACGCGATGTTGCGCGCGCGCTTGATCGCCTCAGCCAGCATGCGCTGGTGCGTGGCGCAGACGCCGGAGATGCGACGGGGCAGAACCTTGCCGCGCTCCGGGATAAAATTCTGCAACAGCTTCACGTCCTTGAAGTCAATCAGGTCAACCTTGTCGGCGCAGAAGCGGCACACCTTGCGGCGCCGGAAGCGCCCGCGTCCACCCTGTCGCCCGCCGTAGCCGCGTCCCATCTGTGGCGGCCCGTCATCATCCATGTCAAATCTGCGGTCGTCGTTTGAGTAGTTTCTCGACATTGTTCTTTCCCGTCTCTTCTCGAAGGCGATCCGCACGTCCGCGAATTGTTCCATCAAGGAACCTCTCGCGGCGACGGCGCCGAAAACTTTTCTTCAGGCAGGAAGACTCGCGGGCGCACGGTCGGCGCCGCGCGGCCTCACGCGCCCTCTTCCTCCGCACCGACGGCGGCGTTCGCGCCGGCGCCAGTTCCAGCGGACGGCTTCTTCGACGCCTTATACGCGCGACGCGCCTTCAGCTTGTCGGCGCGGCGGCGGTCTTCGTCAACTCGCACCGTCAGGTAGCGCATCACCTGATCGCTGACCCTCATGCGGCGCTCAAGCTCGGCAATCTCGGTCCCCGTGCCCTCTATTTCAAAGAGCATGAAGAGGCCGTCCGTCTTGCGACCGATGCGATAGGCGAGTTGCCGCCGCCCCATGTTTTCTGTTTTGATGATGACGCCGCCCTGATCGGTGACGACGCTCTGAAGGTTCTCGGTCAGGCGTGTGGAGTCTTCCTCCGACGTGTCCGGATCAACGATAAAGACTACTTCGTAAACTCTCTTCTCTGCCAAAATCATCCTCCTTCTGGATGTCTAGCCTCAACCTCGATGGTTGAAGCAAGGAAGAAATAAAGTAGCGGTCAACACTCAGCTTTCAACCGTCAGCTTTTGTCATTAGCTGATAGCTGAACACTGAAGGCTGAAGGCTAGTTATAGTGTGCCATCGCTTTGTCAATGCCGTCGCGGATGACGGCGCGGAGCGCGTCCGTGCCGCGCTCCAAAACTTTTCCAACCTCGTCGCGCCGCGCCTTTGGAAAGCGTTCGAGCACGTACCCGGCGGTGTCCGAAACCGTGTGCTCTGGCTTGATGCCGAGGCGCAGACGCATGAACTCGTCGGTGCCGAGCGCGGCGATAACGTTTTTCAAACCCTTCTGGCCGCCGCTCGAACCGCGCGGACGCAGACGCATCGTGCCGAACGGGAGCGCGATGTCGTCACAGACGACTATCAAATCACTCGCGGGCTTTAACTCTGTGCGCTTTCGCAGCAGGCACGCGACCGACTCGCCGCTCAGGTTCATGTAGGTCTGTGGCTTGACCAGCTCGACCGTCCGGCCCTCGACATCGGCGCGACCGACGAGGGCGCGGCACTCGCCCCGTTTCACCTCACGCCCCACTTGATACGCAAGCAGGTCCACCAACATGAAGCCGAGGTTGTGGCGCGTCCACTCATACTCCGCGCCCGGATTGCCGAGACCGACGATAAGCATTTGGCAAAAGTAAAAAGGTAAAAGCAAAAGGAACTGACCCGTCGGGCCGACTGATTCCTTTTGCACTTTTACTTTTAACTTCCCTCGCCTTCCTCGTCCTTCTTGCCCTTGCCGATGACTTCCGGTTCGATCTGCGACTCTTCGGCTGTCGGTTCGGCCACTTCCTCGCGCAAGACGGCGACCGTGGCGATTGCCGTATCTGGTTCGGTCAGGATTTCGATGAACTCCGCGACCTGCAAGTCCGAGACGTGCAAGACATCGTGGACGCCGAGGCCAGACACGTCAACGTGGATCGCTTCGGGGATGTCACGCGTGCCACAACGAATTTCCACTTCGCGCAGGAGTTGTTCGAGGATGCCGGCTCCATCCGACACGCCAACCGGCTCGCCATCGAGTTCGAGGCGCACCGTGACCTCGATCTTCTGACCGCTCACGAGGCGACGCAAATCGGCGTGGATCAGGCGACTATGCACTGGATCAATCTGCCGGTCGAGGAACAGTACCTCGCTCGGGCCGACGCCTTCCACATCGAGCGTGAAGATCGTGTTGTGGCCCGACTCGGAACGGAGAATCGCGGCCAGGTCTTTCAGCGGAGCGGCTGCCGAAACGGCCCCGCCCTCGCCGCCATAGAGCGTCAATGGCACCATGCCGCGGCTACGTAAGCGGCGCGAGTCGTTTTTGCCGCGCCCCGCGCGCCGTTCGGCGCGCACTGTAATTTCTTCTCTTTCAGCCATCTTGAAAACCTCTCTGGTCAAACCGTCAGTTTTTGCCCCCCGTCGTTAGACGAAGAGCGAGGAAACGCTTGTCTCCTCGTGGATCGACTTGATCGCTTTCGCCAGAAGCGGCGCGATGCTCAAAACCTTGATCTTTTCAAGATCACAGGCGTCGTTCGAGAGCGGGATCGTATCGGTCGTTACCACTCGCTCAATATCTGAAGCCGCCAACTTCCCGCAAGCGCCGCCAGACAGAACCGGATGCGTGAAACAGGCATGGATGCTGTCGGCCCCAGCCTCCCTGAGCGCGGCCCCGACCTTCGTCAAAGACCCGCCCGTGTCGCACATGTCATCAATAATCAGGCAGTTCCGCCCACGCACGTCGCCGACGATGTTCATCACTTCCGCCACGTTCGCCTTCTCCCGCCGCTTGTCGCACAAAGCGAGTTGCGCCGGACTGCCGTCAACCGAAGTGAGCCGCTTGGCATATGCGCGGGCGCGTTCGGCCCCTCCCGTGTCCGGCGCAACCACCGTCAGGTTCGGCAGCGGGTGGGCCTGATAGTAGCCGATGAACACCGGCGCGGCGAACAAGTGGTCAACCGGAATATCAAAGAAGCCCTGAATCTGCGCCGCGTGCAAATCCATCGTCAGGACGCGGTCCGCGCCCGCGGTGGCGATCAGGTTCGCCACCAGTTTCGCGCCGATGGGCACGCGCGGGCGGTCTTTCTTGTCCGAGCGCGCGTAGCCGTAATACGGGATCACCGCCGTCACGCGTTCGGCGGACGAGCGCCGGAATGCGTCGAGCATGACGAGCAACTCCATCAGGTGCGCGTCCGTCGGCGGGCACGTCGGCTGGACGATAAAAACGTCGCCGCCGCGCACGTTCTCGGTGATCTGAAAATTAAACTCACCATCGGAGAAGCGCGAGGTCGTCGCGCTCCCCGGATCGCAACTCAGGTTGTTGCAAATCTCCTCGGTCAGCGCACGGTTCGCGTTCCCGGAAAAGACTTTGATGCCGCCGGTGGTGGACATATAAAAAGTGGTCGGTGATTAGTGGCCGGTGGCCGGTTAGAAATCAGGTTTTCACTGGCCACCGGCCACTGACCACCGGCCACTGTATTTTGGCTGGGGCGGAAGGATTCGAACCTACGAATGCCGGTTCCAAAGACCGGTGCCTTACCACTTGGCGACGCCCCAATGCTTGCGTCACAGCCTTAGAATTCCAAGATTGCCCCGCACTCGCCGAACGCCGCTCGGTAATCGGCGCGCGAGAGCGTGTGGCACGGGGAAACATGCCATCCCGCCTCCGCGTTCAGCGCGCGCAAGGCACGCCTCACTTCCCTCTCGCTGTCAAAAACTCCGAATACGCTTGATCCGCTGCCCGAAAGCATCGCCCATCGCGCGCCCACTTCAAGGAGCGCGTCTTTCACGCGCCCAATTTCGGGGTAGAGACTGAAGACCACGGCCTCGAAATCGTTGTGCTTCACCCCGCCACGGTGAGAGTCCGAAAAATCGCCCCCCGCGTGAGAAATAGGCAGCATAGCGGCGGCTTTAACCTTTGTCAAGGCAGGGGCGTTGAGGGCTTTATATGCCACGGCGGTTGAGACTTTGACTGCCGGCGTGACGACGACTAACTCACTCCTCGGCGCATCTTCCAACGCGGTGATGTCCGTGCCCGTGCCCGTGCCTGAAGCGGTTCCGCCTGTGAAAAAGAAGGGCACGTCGGCTCCGAGGCGCGCGCCAATTTCGGCGGCCTCGCGCCTTTTGATCGTTAAATCCCAAAGCCGCGACAGCCCCAACAGCGCGACTGCCGCGTCGGAAGAGCCGCCGCCGAGACCGCCGCCGGCAGGAATCCTTTTTTCCAGCGTCACGCGCCCCCCCTGCCGGACGTTGAAGCGCTCCCGGAGCGCCGAAGCGGCGCGATGCACAAGGTTGGTCTCATCCGCCGGGATGTCGAGCGCGGAGCAAACGAGTTCAAAGCGTGAGTCGGAAAGTGGCTCGAAGGTGAGGCGGTCCTGAAGCGTGATGGTCTGGAAGATCGTGCTGATCTCGTGATAACCGTCGGCGCGCCGACCGAGGACACGCAGAGTCAGATTGATCTTGGCGAAGGCCGGGAGAGTAAATTTTCTGTCCGTCACGTGCGAGCGGCTGGCCCCTTCTCAATTGAAAGCGCCAGCCGCCGTGGTATCTGAAGAATCGCGGACGAGTCTAGCGCGTCATAAAAACCTGTGTGAAAAAGATTCGACCGTCGGCGGACTTCGCGATCCCGATCCCGGCATGGGTGAACTGCCGGTTCAGGATGTTGTCGCGGTGCTTGTCCGAGATCATCCAGCGTTCGACCGCGAAGGCCGTCGGGTCATCGTAGCCCTGATTATACGCGATGTTCTCTCCGAGCGCCTTCCATCCGCTGACGCCAAGCACCGAAGCGCGTCCCGTCAGGTCAAGCCCGTCCCTGTCAACGTGATTGAAGAAGCCCGCGCGCGCCATGTTCTCCGAGTGGTAGCGCGCCATGCGTGTCATTTCACTATCCCAAACGAGTTGGCCGCGACCATGCGTTTGCCGCTCGGCGTTGACCAGTTCAAAAGCACGCCTCTCATCACTTGTGACCGCGACAGTGGCTGCTCTTTTCGGATTGGCCGCGACAGTCGGATCAGGGGTCGAAACACGCGCCAGCAGACGTGCACGGGTCTGCGAGGCGACTTCCTGCTTCGAGGTCGAAAGGAGGCGCGCGACGGGTCTTGCAGGGGGCGTCTTAGGCGTACCGTTGGCAAGCGCCGGAATGTTTGTCAGGCTGACAAAAACGACAAGTGAAAGAGCTTTGCAAACTCTCTTGGGTAGCGCGCACTGTAGAATCTGCTTGTTAATCCTCACTGGGGGAACATCCCTCCAAATCTTAAAAACTTTTTGAGGAGACCTCTCGAATCAGACCAACCGGTTAGACCATCGAGGCAAACGGCCAAACTGTTGGCAATTGTAAAACTCCGTTGGCCGAACGTCAATTCTTATTTTCGACGACCAGTCGGACGTTTGCCCGGCTAGACTTCTAAACTACTGTAAAGCAATTGTTTAAGGCGTGGTACGAGAGGAGAAACTAGCCACACTTTAGGGAGTTGATTGTTTTAACAGTGTGGCTTTTTCACCCACTCATCGTGAAGGCGGGCACACTTTAACCTTGACGGCCTTTCGCTGGCAACCGTTATTTTATGTTCTCGCCGTTTAATTTGGCTTTAATCCGGCTCGTGTCGGCGGGTTCGACGGAAAGGGTGATAGCTCTTTGCCAAGCGGCGCGCGCCGGCTCATTTTTGCCAAGTCGTTGTAGCAGATCGCCTAAATGCTCCTGAATCGTCGCTGAAGATGGATTGCGTCGCGCTGCTTCCTTCAGATAACGCTCGGACTCCGGGAGTCTACCGAGTTTGAAAAAGACCCATCCCAAGCTGTCCAGAAAAGAGGGATTCGTGGGTTGAGCGCGAACCGCCCGCTGAATCATTTCGAGGGCTTCCGGCAGGCGTTCGTTTCGTTCCGTAAGGAAATAGCCGAGATTGTTGAGCGCGGTCGCGTTATTGGCATCTTTAGCGAGGATGCCGCGTAAAGTTGCCTCCGCCCCCTTCCCGTCTCCCGCGCGTTCCTGCGCGGATGAAAGTAGAAGCAGCGCGTTCGTGTTCTGTTCAGGCTCTTCAGGGGGCGCAAGCGCAAGGGCTTTGCGCGCCGCCTCCACGGCCTCGCTCCCACGGCCCGCGTTCATCAGGAGGCTGGCGATGATGCTGTATTCTTCGAAATCGCTGGGGACGCCCTTCAAGCGCCCGCGCAATAATTGAAGGCCGTCGTCAACGCGGCCAAGCTCCGCCAGCGTAATCGCTTCGAGGCGCAGCAGACGCGCCTCCTCCGGGTGTCTCGTTCTCGCGGCGCGAACCGAGGTCAGCGCCGCGTCGCGCTTCCCCAAAGAACGGAGGAGACTGACGACCAGAGCGTCAGTGCCCGAATCTTCACCGAGCAGGACGCGCAGACGCTCAATTGTCATCAACGCTTTGTCGTCCTGCCCCGCCAGTTGTTGAATACCGACGACACTTCGCAGAACCGCGGACGCGAATTGTTTATCCCTCTCCAACGAGAGCGGAGCGACGCCGATCTTACGCTCCTTCAACAAATCTTCGTAGCTTTCGATAGCTTCATCGAAGCGCGCCGCATCGGCGAGAGTTTC
This sequence comes from Pyrinomonadaceae bacterium, assembly GCA_041749275.1. GTDB lineage: Bacteria > Acidobacteriota > Blastocatellia > Pyrinomonadales > Pyrinomonadaceae > JBGTBQ01. The sequence goes on from JBGTBQ010000128.1 coordinate 44,494, forward strand.
GGCAAGTTGCACTCGGAGGTTGAACTGCTCCCGAACGTTGCCCGATTGCGCGGAGATGCCGGCACGCAATACGTTGACGGCCTCGTCGAAGCGACCGGCGCGGGCCTCCGCGCGGGCGAGCACACCGATGGCAACGACATTCTTCGGCCCCTGCGCGACGATGGCGCGAAGCTCGTTGATGATACTTTGGTCAACCGTCTCAGAAGTTTCGAGCGCCTCGCCAAGCATTGTGAGGTAGGTCGGATTTCCGGGTTCAATGGACATGGCGCGGCGGAGAGGGGCAATCGCTTCGTCGGCGCGACCCGCGCGCAGGAGCAGTTCGGCAAGCCGCGCGTTCGCCGCGTCGGGCGTCAACTCGCGCCCTTTCGTTACGATCTGGAAGAAGCGGCCTTCGATGGAGGCGGGCAGCGTGGCCCATTTAGCCATCGCCTCGATAGCCTCCTTTTCATTACCCCCGATTAAATAAAATTCGCCGAGCAGCGCCCACGCCTCCGGGTCGTTCGGGCGGACGCGAATCACCTCGCGCAACGCGGTCACAGCCTTGCCGGCGAAGACCACATCCGGTTTCCCATCGGAGAGATTGCTTTTGATGGCGTAGATACGCGAGAGGACGCGGAGCGCCCCGAAGTTATCCTTATCAATGCGGGTCGCGGTCTCAGCCTCGCGTTCGGCTTGCGCCATGTCGTCGAGGAAGAAGAAGGCGATCTCAGCGAGCGCGGTGTGAGCTTCGGCGAGCGAAGGGTCGAGTTCCGCCGCCTGTCGGAAAGCTGCCTGCGCCTTCTGCAACGAGTCCACGGAGAGCGAGCCGGTGCGCGCCGTCGCGTAATGGCGCTGCCCTTCGAGTAGTCTGGCATAAGCCTGCGCGCGGCGCTCGCGTGCTGTTTGAGCGGGCGGGGTCTGAGTCGCGGCGGGCTTCGCTTGATTTTGTGGCTGTGCCGCCGTGTGTGTAGCCATCACAACAAACAGGATGGCCGACGAAACGAGACAGGATGCGGCTCTCGGCGAAAGGTCAAAGTGGAGGGTGAACTTCAAGCGATAGTTCCTTTCGCATCCGACGCATCTTCGGGGCGGATCTGTTCGGTCAACCTCAACACATTCCGCCACGCGGCACGTCGCGGGTAAGCGTAGAGCAAGACGGCAATCGCGATGGCGCCGAGCCAGACCATATCCGTCCACTCACCCGTCGAGCGACTAACGACGTATCCCATGATGGTGATGGCGGCGGCTAGAAGGGCGACGTAAACAGTCGTTTTTTGCAGAGTTTCTAACAGCGCGGACGCGCCCCGCACCGAGGCGATGTCCTTCAAACGCATGGTTGAGAACATTGTCCGCCGCAACACGACGGCGCCTAGTCCGAAGACCACGATGGCGATCCGCAAAGCGCCCTCGATGGTGGGATTGCGGCTGAGGGACATCTCAAACAGGTCGGCGTATGCGAGCAGTATGAGGAGAATCGTCAGTGCGAAGACGCAGGCAATGACGATAACCGCCGCGCGGTGGCGACGAGTCAACTCGTCCTGTAAGGTCTCAACGGTTTGTACCACACTGCATCCTTACTATTTATGCGCTGTGCGCGAATCATCAACCGACCGGCCAGTGGGAGTTGCGGAAAAGTTTAACACCCGGCATCACCCGCCGCGCACACAACGCAGGTACGAACAAGTCTGTGAACATCCAATCCGACGTAGTACTTTCGCATAGGGCTCTCCTTATCAGTGGAAAACTTAGAGTCGGAACAACTCCAAGCTACCACTTGAGGGGCGCCCTTTCATATATCAGTTATGCCGCCCGTAACCTGTAGGCACTCGTGAGCGAACTATCTTTGCGGGTCCCAAATACCAAGTACCTCTGAATCAACTTTCTTCCTGATTTCCGCCATCCTCTTGATAAACTCAGGATTGTCAGGCTTCATCGTCTTGAAAAGCTCTACCCTGTCCTGGAGGAATTGCTCAAATCCGCCCGGCGTGTTCATCTGCAAAACTCTGACCGGGACTTTCCCGAAATTCCCTTGTGCGTGCGGCGTCCCTCGCGGAATCAGGATGTACGAACCGGCAGGCAGTTCATAAGTCTTGTCGGCAACTTTGGCGGTCAACACTCCTTCCAACACATAATAGGCTTGGTCGGAATGATTGTGCCGATGCCACGCCGTTTTGCTTCCGGGCGGTTCCGTTTCTTCGAGAAATGACCACGCCCCATTGGTATCCTCACTGGAAACCAAAAACCTTACCGTTCCGCCGTCAAAGGCAAGGAAAGCGGGTTCGCCAGACTTGAATACAACTAAATTACGTTTGTTTTTACCTGGTTCGGTCTGAGTCTGTTCCGGCCTTGTTTGAATTTCTGACATTCGCTCGAAGCTGAAGAATAGCGTGGTGACGATTAGCACAAACAAGAGCATGTTCTTCATAAACGTATCTCCCTAAACGAAATTTCTGAGACCTAACACACCACACGGCGAAGCGGTATAACGCTTGGCTTCAGCGGCGCGGCGCGAATCCACGCACGCTACGTCGCAGGAAATATCATGAAAAAGATGCTATCGCCGCGTCCGCTGCAAGCCATTGTTCGGCGGTGACGATAGCAAGTCAGACCGAATGATAAACCTGAGTCACTGCAATCAAAACGGATTCTTCGGCGAGAGCTTCTGATGAAACTTCTCGCAGCTCACCGGCGTAGCGGGCAATGTGGTCGAATTTGGTCGATAACGCCAATGGCAAATCCGCGTAGATCAAGTTGATGCGATCAGGAATTTTGGCACCGGTCTTCGACAGGTAACTGCCTTCTAAATCGGTGACTACTGTGCAACCGCCGAATGCGTAGGTGAATTCCTCTTCGAAAGAGCGGAGTAGGTTACGGTAAGCCTCTGCCGGTAGATCCGGAATATAGACTTCAACTCTTACCCGTTCGAGCAGTGGCAAGGAACCGCTCCTTCCTTTTTGAAAACTCTTTCATACGCTTCAGGGCTTCTTTCTCAGATACGGCCACACGAGGAGGGCGCTGGACTTTGATTTCTTTGCTGGCTTTAAGCTTCTTCATGAACCTATTTTCCTACACCTCGAGAATATGTCAACTAGCCGCCGAACGCCGGCCTTCAGCTGCGGCGCGCGATCAGCATTCAAGCAGCGCAGGAAAAGGTTACTTGAGAAGCATGCCATCGCGCCGTCAGCTGCAAGGCTTTGTTGGGCGCGGCGTGTCATGTTGACAACCAAGTGGCGCCGAAATCCGTCGTGGCCAAGCGGTATTCGACCCAATCCGTTCCGACACGTCGCACGCCTCTAAGATTGCCGACACCTGCGACTGAGAGATTGACATCTTGAATGCTTGCGCAGCCATCCCATCCGCAATCAAAGTGCTTAGATGTATTGAAGACGGCCCAGTTGTTTCCGCCATCCTTCGTAACGGCGACTTGGTCGACGAGGAACAAATAACCGACCTGCGCATTTAGGATTCGCACATTTTCAACGGGCATCGCCCCAGTAGCGTCACGCCAAACGCGCATGATTCGCTTCCAGCGTCCCTTTTCCTTTTCGTGTGCTTCGAAGAAGTAATAATCATTCCCAAGGGAATATTTTAAGACAATACGAACCTTGATCGGGCCGGGAGATTCCCAAGTCTCATCGGCTTTCTCCATTTCCACGCAGCTGGCGCAGCTGAGCAGTAACAGAAACATCAACGGCAGAATGTGAGTACGTTTATCCATGGAGATAGCGCCATCGCCGTAGGACTACCGGTTACCCGATAGCCCCGGCACGGATCCCGGCGTGCGGTTTTCTCGCACCGGGCTCTTCAGGAATACTCGCGTCCGCATCGGGCTTCAAGCCCGCGAAGCACTTGGCAGCGGATTGACTCGCCGCCCGACGCCAGCACTGGTCTGTACTCGTGGCTTAGCTGTGATGCGAGGCGGTGGCACCTGAAAGTGAGCTAACAGGTCTTTGAAGCCTTGCCAGTTGAAACTTCGGCGTTGGCTTCGTCTGTTCAGCCACTTCAACAGAATCTCCATTGCCCGACGGTGGAACTGCTGCAGCCCGACAGCATTCCCGTGCACTCCGTAGTAGTTGTAATACCCACGGAGCTTGCGGTTCAGTTGTGGGAAGAGCACCTTGAGTCAAACATTGCGATTCTGCCTGCACCACTGGGTGAAGTTGGCGATCGAGTTACGGAGTTTCTTCCGCGACGTTCGACGCACGACGCGTAAAGTGCCGGCGCGGTCTTGGTCCCAGCGAAACTCGAACCCGAGAAAGTCGAACCTCGATGAACCTGGCTGATGGCTGCGACTGAAGTGCAGCACTCGCGTCTTGTCAGCAGCCAGTTGCAGTCCGAACTTTTCCAGGCGGACCTCAAGCAGAAGAAGGTCTTGGCATCCGCTTCATACTCGAAGGCGCAAACGAAATCATCCGCGTAGCGAATGAGACACGCCTCGCCTTTCATATGAACCTTCACCACCTCTTGAAATCGTCAACTTGTCGACAGCCTCAAGCGCACCTTTCTTCGGACGATACCCATAGCTACAGCGCAGGAAATCCTGCTCGTAGATGGCTTCCAGTATCCGCGTGACCGCAAGCTGCAACAGCTTGTCTTCCACCACCGGGATCCCCAGCGGACGCAGGCGGCCATCCGGCCTGGGAAGGTAGTGACGACGGACCAATCGAGCGCGGTAGCCCTTCCTCTTCAGTCTCTCGATGAGGTTCCTGATGTTTTCAATCAGGTTCTCGCCGTACTGCTGGGCGGAAACGCGGTCGACGCCGTAGGCGGCGTTCTTGCGAATGTCGCTCCAGCATTCCAGCAAGAGGTTTTCATCAATGAGGCGGTAGAGGTTGAGGAACCGATAGTACTTTCGGTCTTTGGCCTTGTTGGCTATTGCCAGCAGAGAGGTTTGCATTGTTTAGTTCCGACCCTTCCTCGTCGGTCAATGTTTCCTTTACCGACTTACGTACTCCTGTCAGCCCCTTCCCCGTGTAAGCGGCTCTCCCGCTCTCAGAGTACTATGAGCTGATCTGACTCCCTGAAGGTCATGGGCCGCTCTTCGTTCGGTTGAGCCAGCCTACCGGTACTATCGAGTGGATGAGCTGCGCGAGTCGTTTAGGTTGCGGCCTACCATGTGTCTGGGTTTCCCCGTTCGTGGGCTCACTAGCCGTATGCCTTGCGACCGGCCATCACTCAACGTCAAATAGGACAGGAACCATCAGGGTCTCCCAAGTTCCTGGCACTTCTTTGCACGCATACCACGCTCTAAGGTGGACCCCGGCAGACCCTCGCGGACCTTACCATAGCGGTCCGTCTGTGTAGGCTTCTGCTGCGTTAAAAGCATGGCCGTCTGCATTAGCTCGTGACGAGGCTGTATCAAGCTTAAGGGAGTGCGGTCTCCCCTGCGGTCTGCGTGCTTCCCTGTGTACGCTTCAACTGACTTGTTCGGCTTTCGCCTCCTGAGTGGCAGTTGCAACACTCGATATGAGTGGTTGGTTAGACCCTACTCAGCAGGGACTCTCACCCTGCAAGAAGCGCCAAGCTTTGCTTGGCGCACTAACGCTCGGCATCACCGGCGCGCCCTCAACTTCATCTTGAGGAAGCCGCTATGTTGCGCGTCCGCTGCATGCCGTGGTTAGGCGACGGCCATACGGATATTCTCACCTAGATTGAGCGAATCCGCATACTCAATATGCAACACCCTCCGCGGCGCATCCGAACGCGCCTTCGACGACGAGTGAATAAGCAAAGGCCGCATCACGAGCACTCCGCCGCGAGGAAGAAGACAGTCAACATGCTCCTGACTCCGCGAGACATAAAAGACCTCGTCATCAGTCAGCACGCCAGCCGCGTGAGAGCCTGGGATGATGCGTAACGGGCCATTTTCGCTTCCTGAGGCGTCGAGGTGAAGCCGAAGCGCGAGCACATGGGCTAACGCCCACGAGGGAGCGTGCGCGTAGAGGATGCCATCCTCTTTGACCACGGCCCCCATTCATTGGAATTATTGGACGACACGAGCGGCAAGGCCGTGTCTTGGTGCCACACGACGAGCCAATTTGCTCGCACGGATTTATCAAAGAGCGTAGCGCGGAACGGAACGGCTCTTTCGCCAAGGGAGCGGCGTGCGATCTGAATCAACCGAAAGTCGGCCGCCACGGCCGCCACAACTGGGTTCGTCATTAGGTGGCGAGTCCCGGCGCGTCCGCGTGCTCTCACGTTTTGAGACAGAGCTTCGGTGAGTCCGTCGCACTCTGTCTGAGAGAGAACGTTGTCCTCAATCCAAAACCCTGCGTCAATCATCTTCAAGCTCAATGTGACAAGATTGCTTGCAAGCATGCTATCGCGCCGGCAGCTGCAAGGCGCCGCCTATGGTCCTTTTCCTATCCTCCCCGCCACCGCGGCGAACAGAACGTTACCGCGCCGATGAGTAGGCCGTAACCCAAGCCGATTATTAGACCCGCAGGCGGCTTCATTTTGGAACCTTATGGCCATGATAACCAGGGAATTGCGATAAGCTCAGCGGCACGGCAAGGTGGCGCGCCACTTGCGAGTGCTAGGGACGTGACACCTTGCCGTGTCCGTCTACAGCGACTTGTAGGCGGCTTCCGTCGGCAGGTACGTCAAAGTCCGCAATCACTTCAGTTCTACCAGGGTCGTCGGAGGATACACCGTGACCATGACGATCTTCCAACCGCGCTCACCCTTGAAAAAAGCATACGTCGCTCCGAGTCGCTCAAGTTCTTCTTTGTTGACCTTGCGGCGGATCCACTCGACTGCGGCCAGTGCAGTAGTTGCGCTCAATAGCTTCACCTTGGCTCGGTTTAACTCGCTCCTGGCGTAACCACGCGCTCGCAGATCCTCTATCTGAGGTCGAAGGATCGTAAGAGCCTCGTCCTCAGACGACGGAGCAACCACACCTGCCGGCGCCATGATCACGTACGGCGAATGAAAGAATGACAAGTAACGCGGCAGGTCCGTGTCGGAAAAAGCGGCCTCCACTCCTCGTAGGACGGCGAGTATCGACTCTTCTTCATGACGCACAGCGTTCTCACTTATACGCCGACCTTCGGCATCGCTTTCTGCAATTGGAACTGCCGTAGCCGATTGAGCAAATGTCAGCTGTACAATGCAGCCGATTCCAACTAAGACGAGAATGGGAGCAATCTGGTTAGGACTCATGTTCGTACTCCGGCTTGAAGCTGACGGTCGGTTACTGCGCCGCCTAACGCTGATGCGCTTCAGCTGCGGCGCGCGATCAGCATGCAATTTACGCTGTAAGAAATTGGTGGAGGAGCATGCTATCGAGGCGTCAGCTGCAAGCGCTTGTTCGGCGCGCCGTTCAGGGAACCGAGCGTCTTTTGACTACGCGCACGCCCTGGCTCTCGCTCAACCACAGAACGACTTTGTAATGGTCGTCACCATCGAGATCATCCTCACTCACCGAATTTAGGTTTCCGTAATAGATGCGCGCTCGGTAGTTACCCGGTTGAACATCGATGCGGGCAGCTTCTGGAAAGTAATCGGTACAGCCCGCGATTACTATTCTCCCCGAGGGAACTTCGATATCACACTCATTAACCTGATCCCAATCATTGAAGCTATTTATCGGTTCAGACTCAAGAATTTCAACTTCAATTGGGACATCCATATTACGACGTGTGCCAACCCCGATGGTTCCCTGGGCGACAGCCAATAGATCGGTTACGGCCTGCTCAGTCCAGGCATCAGATAAATCTCCATCGGCATCTTCATCCTGAAGATAGAACTGAAAGTAATCGGCAAAGATATTGTAATTATAGGTAGTCATCCTCAGAAACTTGCTAGCGCCGAACGCTGGGCATCAGCGGCGCGCATGAACCGCCGCCTGCGACAAGCCTTGCATGAGAGACATGCTGGGTGCGCGTCCGCTGCATGCCGTTGTTAGATTGCCGTCTTTCGACCACTTAAGGTTCAATCAGCCACGCTGGGGTAGCAGTACCCACTGCGTTATGTAGGTTCCTTATCAAAGCAATGACTGTCCTCAAAGCCCATCCAGCGGGCAATTGATCAAGTTTTGTCTTTGAAGGCAATGGGTTTTCCTTATCTAGCTGTGAGATTGTTTCTGGGCGACTAGAGCGAGCGTGTACTAACCCGTCGCGGTAGCACACCAGTTGCAGCCACTCTTCCCACCAGCTTTCACCATAGTTCGGGATACCGGAAGTAAGGCCTTCATCATGGAGTTGCTTCGGAACGTCCTTCCACTTTTGAGTCACCCCTCGCTTACTATCAGGTGGAAAGTAGTTAATCACCTTCCGGAACTCTCCATCAAGAACCTCATGTAGCACCCACTCCAGTAAATAACTTTCTGCGCAGCAAACGGCAAAAATGATTTCTCTTCGACGGGAGTTATGAGATCGCACAATCTTGGCTTCATGAAGCGCGTCAGCAAACCACTCTGGTGCAAATTTGTGGTTCAGCCAAAGTGTGATCGACTCGACTGTATGTGCGTGTGTGGCCGAGTCGATTTGAAGCGTTATTTCTTTAGAAGATCGCTCGTCCTGATTCATTCTCTTTATGCACCTTCATAAACTGGGAAGGCAATCTAACGCTGCTGTTCACCTGCGCCGGCGAAAGCCATCCAACTAGGGGCGCGAGGAAACTATTTGAGAATCACGCTATCGAGGCGTCAGGTGCAACAGCTTGTTAGTCAGCTACTTTCTCGGCTCATACCGCAAGGCCACCGCTCCCGAGCCGAACTCCAGCTGGCTCACGAGCTTCAAGTCCACGTGCTTCGATAGCCCCTCGAACAACGTCGGCCCGCGGCCCGCCAGCCTGGGGTGCACCACGAACTCGTACTCATCGATCAACCCCAGCTCCGTCAACGCCAGCGCGAGCTTCAGGCCTCCCACGAACAGTCCCTTGCCCGACTCCCGCTTGAGCTGCTGAACGGCCTCGCCCAGATCCCCGCGCACGAGCTCCGCGTTCCAATCGACTTGGTCCAGGGTGCTCGACACGACGTACTTCTTTGCCGCGTCGATCGTCCGGGCGAAGGGTTCCATCCAGGGTTCCATCCAATCAGGCCTCACTCCCGTCTGCGCCGGCTGCCGCCACGCTTCCTCCATCATTTCGTATGTCACCCGGCCGAAGAGGAGGGCATCGGCCCGGTCGAGGTTCTCGGCCGCGTGACGATGCAAGTCTTCGTCCGCGGGTATTGCACGATGATCGCAGCACCCGTCCAATGTGACGTTGATAGAATACCGAAGGGGTCGCATTACATCCTCCTGAAGGGGGCTAACGCCGGGGATAACCGGCGCGCACGAACCACAAAATTTGAGAGGCCGCCTGATTGCGCGTCCGGTTCATCCCCTTGTTAGATGTCGGCATCTATTTAAGCCGATTAGCGCCCGTTTCCGTATCAAGTTTCCGGCGCGAACCAGCAAGATATTCGCCCCGTTGACTATTTGTTTTCGAATGCTGCGTTCGCAGATTTCTCCAAATCTTCGGCTATTCGCGGATACATCCGAGAATATCCCAAACCCGGATGCCTGTCGCCATATGTTGCGGGAATATCGCGTGTGGCATCGCTCGGAATAACCAATGGGATTATGCAGCAGACAATCAGCGCAATTCGCCGCCAACCAAGCCCGTTTCGGCTCTTATCAATTTGCTTCGGCGGTAACGCTTCTGCTTGATGCGAACGCGCGCGATAAACATTGACGCCGAGCAAAATTACGCCGATGAATACCATAATCAGATTGAGGGTTTGTCCGGTCGGCAAGCCCCACATCGAAATCGGATATTCGCGCAACAGGTCAATCGGGATTCTGAGCAGAGCGTAAAAAATTACGAAAAGTACGGCAATTCTGCCTGGCGGGATGCCGCGGCTTCTAACCCATAATAAAAACGGCACGAGCAGAAAGTTTTTGAGTCCGTCATACAACACGACCGGATGACGGAACCCCTCGACATTAGGAAACTTCACGCCCCAAGGGGCGTCGGTCAAGGCGCCGAAAATTTGCCCATCAATAAAATTTCCGATTCTGCCGAAACCCAGAATGATGGCGGCGGATATCGCCAGTAAATCCAGTATTTGGCGCATCGGGGCGCGGTAGATAAGACAAAAAATAATCACTCCCGCTGCGCCGCCGAAGATAAGTCCGTGCGTGGCGAAGCCTCCGACCCAGATGCTCGGAATAAGCAGAAGATGTTCGCGGTAAAAATCCCATTCATTGTTGATGACGACCAGCGCGCGCCCGCCAATCAACACGCCGATTGCCAGAAAGAGTGTTAAATCATAAATGGCGGGGAGCGATAGCCCGACGCCTTCGCGATTACGGCGCAGGAAAAGATGAGCGTTGATAAAGCCTAACGTGAAGCTAAGCCCATACCACCAAAAATGAACGCCGCGAACAGAAAAGATGATCGGGTCAATATTGTGGACAAACGGACCAAACATAATGATTGAACGCCCCGTTCAAGCATACTTACTTTCAGAGGCGGAAGCATCATCACCGTAGGACTACCGGTTACCCGATAGCCCCGGCACGGATCCCGGCGTGCGGTTTTCTCGCACCGGGCTCTTCAGGAATACTCGCTTCCGCATCGGGCTTCAAGCCCGCAAAGCACTTGGCAGCGGATTGACTCGCCGCCCGACGCCAGCACTGGTCTGTACTCGTGGCTTAGCTGTGATGCGAGGCGGTGGCACCTGAAAGTGAGCTAACAGGTCTTTGAAACCTTGCCAGTTGAAACTTCGGCGGCGGCGTTTAGGAGTGAGAGGCCGCCAACAATGCTTTCTCGACTACTGCTGGTAGGCTGATGGGATGAAACCGTTCAGCATCGAACGCGTAATCTTCGCCGCTCTCATCAAACACGCGAATCAGCCCTTCCGCTTCTGCCTCCTCATCCGGAATGAAACGGTAAAGCTTCCCGACCTCTAACGATGCCGGGTATCCTTCGTTATCGAGGCATACCACAAAATGAGCCGGCCCTTTCTTTTTCATGGCTAATCCAAAAAAGGGAACTTCAATTTGAATTCTCTCTTACCAATCCCGTGCGCTTCATACCAATGAATCTCAGCCAAGCGTATCCTACCATTAGTTAGCCGCACCTGAGCAACGCCCTTAACTTTCCGCCATCTAGCTCTCCCATACAGCCTACGAAGACGTGCTCGGTCGCGAACACCCGTTCCCGTAGCAATAGTTTTCACCTCGGTAATTTCGCCTATGAGCTCAAAATCCATTGTGAGGATATTACTGGAGTTTCAAGCGAGCCGCATAACGCTGATGCTATAAAGCGGGCACCTTGCGAAACCGAGAGCGGTTAAACTCCCGGGTGTGTGATCGCCAAAGGAGGCACCCGCGATGACATTATATATCGGAGTAGACATCCACGCGCGACAACAAACGGTGAGTTTTCTGGACACGGCGGATGGGACCACGGGCCAGGTGGTGTTAGAGCACGAGGGTGATGATATCAAGGGGTTCTATGGTCAGTTTCAGGGGGAAGTGATCATCGGGATCGAAGCCTGCGGTTATACCAACTGGTTT
>JBGTBQ010000129.1:0-19472 GCA_041749275.1 Pyrinomonadaceae bacterium
GTCAAAGCTGAGACGCCGCGCAAACTGCGGAACGCCTTGCAGCGTGCCTTTGCCAAAGTAACCTTGCAAGACATTCGTGGCTGGTTTCAGCATTGTGGTTATGCCGTTCCCTGAACACTCGACTCGAAAACGCTGTAAGCTATCGACGGTCTATGCATTAGCGATAGGCACAGACGGTAGCTTGTGCGGGCACATCCGGCTGCGATAGACTTACCAAAGGGCGGTGGAATAAATCCGCCGCCCTTCATCTCTGCGAATTTATTATTGAATGATCGCAGTTAGAATCGGATGCATGTCGCAAATGCTAGTCACTTTAACAAGCCCCGACAACACCCAATCCGTGCAGGTCGAACTTGACGGTGTTGACTCGGTTAAATATCAGCTCGTCTCTGACTCGCTGGTTCAGGAGTTACAGCGCGAGAGAATTGCCTATGTCGCAGTCGGCAGAGCCATGTTGTTGGCTGTCGATTTATGCCCGAACGCCAACCCCGCCGATCTTTGGGTGCATCTGATCTATCATCAGTATCGCAACCGCGCGGGGCGTTCGGATCAGAGTTGGAAGCGCGTTAGTGGCGACGCTTTCGAGTACGTGGTACGCATGATTTATGAGCCGCGTTTACATGCATCCGGTATCGTGTTCCGGCGCGCGACCGCGCAGGATGCCGTCGCATTAGGGTTGCGGGAGCTTGCTATCGGGGGTTCTAAGACCGATCTGATTCTCGAACGTATAGACGACGGGACGAACACCGTTTTCGGTGTGGTACACTGTAAAGCGAGCCTCGCCGAACGCTTGTCGGACGATGCACCAGCCAGTAAGTCGTTAATTGATCGCGGGTACTGGTCTGTGGAAGCAACTATGGATGCCAAGATGTTCCCACCGCCGCACGGCGACGCCGTGGTGCGCGGCGAGTTGCAGCGACCGCGTTCTGCCGATAGGGGCGGTGACAAGAGACGGTATTTTGAGGTCGCCGGTCAGTTCAGTGGTTGCTACTCCTTCAATCTTCGGACGCCGCCCAGCACCAACGATCCAACACACAAAGCATTAATCCGCTCGTTATCTTTTAGCGAACAGCAGCCTGACATCTTCGTGCAGGATGTGGTAGCTGCGTCGAAAGTTCACCCACAGCAGGTACCTTAACGGCGGCGGTAAATCAGGATGTGTTCGACCGAGGTTCCGCCACCGTCTCCGCCTAAATTCGGGATTCTTTTCTTAGTTATTTCCCTCTTGTAATAGTGCTCCAATCCGAAGCCGAGCGCGTCCATGAGTTCCGATGTGATACGCCCGTTGTTGATGTGGGTGCGAGATAGCACACGGTCACCAATCACGATAATGGCACGCTCGCCGACTGCGCTCGTGATCCTGTCGAGTGCGTTGTAATAATCTAGGTAGAATAGCAGAGCTTGCCGGTAGTGGATTTTGTTCCGCTCTTTGATGACTGTGAGCACCTCGTCAAAGGTTTGCGATGGCAGCGATGTGATCCGTTCGCTGTCGAATGTGCCACCTCCTAGAAACGACCGCCGTTGCTCTTTCAACTCATCGAGCGAATAGCCGATCCAAAAAAGCATGTTGCGGCTGAACTGAAAGTAGCCAACGCCGTTCGTGTCGTCAGCGTATGGTGGCGACGTGATCGCGGTGTGAAACCCACCCGGCACCTCTATCTGCCGCGCATCACGCAGTTCGACGCCGGCGAAACTCCCTACGGGGAGCTGCGCGACGCGGGTGATAGCCAACTCCGCACGCCGGCGGAACGCGCTGAACACGTCGGGTCGGAATCGTTCTAAATCCCTCCCTTGCAGTTTGCGTAAGCGGACTTCTCCCCGGTAGGTCAACATAGAGTCACGCGCCGTCGCGGAGAGCACGACCCGGAACAGCTCGCGGAGCTTCACATCCACCGTGTGGTGGATGACTGAGCGCAGAGCACTGAGAGGAATGAGCGATTCATCGGTGTACCAATAGCGGATCATCTCTGGTACGTCGCTGGTGGGCACCTTACAAGTTGTGGCTTCGTCGATGATGCGCTGGTACTCGCACCGGCTGAACCGCTCAGCTATGTGCCGTGTCTTAACGCGCGAAATCAACACGGCGAGCGGGTTGATGTCATAACCCTCGGCTCGCCGCCCGTTTAGGATTGCTTCTACAAGAACCCCACCACCGCCGCAGAACGGGTCGAGTACCATCTCCCCGGCAGGCACATAGTGGGTGATAAGCGTGTTAGCCAGCGGAGGATTGATCGCGGCGATATAAGGATGAAGCGCGTGGGTGGCATGCTGCGTTTCCCTACCAGCGAATTTGAAGTCAGCGACTCCGGTGATCGGTGGGTGGGCGTTTGCGCCTTCATCATCGAATCCTGTCAGGAGCGGTTGTGTATTGAAGGTCGTAATCTCTCTGATCGGTGATAGCGGCATTAAGGTTCTCCCAACAATTTGCAAAAACTTATGACGAGATGCCATCACCGTGCGTCATAGCACTCCATATATATTTCTTGGGTCATGACTAGATAGCGAAGGCTGACCTAGTGATTTTCAGCAGGAGTTGATAGAGGTCTTCATCACGATGATTGAACCTGAACTCACACTCCTTCAGATGCAAGTAAAAGGTTGAGCGGCTCATCCCCTTGAACTTGACGAGTCGCGTTTTAGCGATGCCCCAGAAGCCTTCGATGCCATTGATATGGCTGTTGCCGCGCACGAACTCATCGCGGTTATGCCGTACCCGGTAATGCTTCTTGTAGCCCATGTCAACGATGCCGTCGTAGGAGCGAAAGCCGTCCGTATGAATCGTCGCCGAAAGCTCGACCCGTCCCCGAATAATGGCTTGCAACTGGGCTTTCGTGCAGTTCGGGACGATCTCGGTGAACACGCGGCCATTACGTTTGTAGATGCCGAAGACGATGGTCTTGCCGCGTGCGCCGCGCCCCCTCTTGCCACGCACCCGGCGAGCGCCGAAGTAGCTTTCATCGAGTTCGACCTCGCCGGAAAAAGGCGACTCGCGCTCACAGTAGGCAGCCACTGCTTGCCGAATCAAGCGCAAGTAACGGTTAACCGTATTGCGGTTCAAGGCCGTCAGAGTGGCGATCTGCGTGGCCGTCAAATCGAGTGCAAAGAGCTTGAGCAACTGCCGGAATTTCGCACGAGAAATTCGTGCGCGGACAAATCGCTTGGAACTGTCTGCCATGACTTAGTTTAACGCCAATTCAATCGCCGTTATCTAGTCATGACCCTATTTCTTTTAGTAGCCGGATTGATAACATTTTCGTCGAGTCAGAATTTTTGTTCGGTAGCCATCGTGTCCTGTTATAACTCTCATCAGATCATTCAGCAAACACCAAGTTTCGACGGCAATGACGTCAGGGTGCTTTCTTTCTAAGCCCCATGCTCTTCTTCCTAACTGGCATTATTTCAGGTAAGTCCAGCCCATCGTCAATCAACACTTCAACGTAAAGATTCGCCGCCCGCGCATACTCCAGCAGGACAGGAAGCGGCGGCTCACGTTCTCCACGTTCGTAGCCGGAAATGGTGGAGCGAATAGTCCAATCATTAAGCCCCAACCGCCTAAGCATTTCATTCTGTGAAAGTCCGAGTGCCATCCTAATCTGCTGAAGTTTCTCCGGGAGACGCGCCGGCTTCGGTCTAGGTGTCAAACCCATCAGGATATCCTCCAGATGGGCTTTACATTGGGTAGACATTTTTCTTGACTCTTAGTACGAAATCGTCCTAAGCTGCCTTTGTCATCTGAAAGCGCCGTAAGAACAACCCTTAGCGGGTTTACGGCGACGTCCGTCAAATTTCAGGACACTCCCGATCCATCAGTACGACCATCGTTTCGGCTAACAGAATATCACGGGCAGACCCTTATCCGGCACACGGAGGAGACCATGCGATACGCTTCAATCCGCAAACTAAGCCTTGTGACCTTCATACTTCTTCTACTGCCAGTGCTAACGACGGCACAACAGGAAAGTAAGGTTATCCGCGTCAAGTTCGCCACAGGCGCGACTTCACGAACATATAAGGGCAGCGTTTCACATTCGGTGAATACCTACCTTGTGAGCGCCCGCAAAGGACAAAGGATGTCTATCATGATTACGTCGCCCAATAATCGAGCCGTCTTCTCAATTAGCCAACAGCTTGAGCCGGACACTGATCCGATTGAGATTGCCACCGAGCGGAAACGATGGACGAGCAAACTGGATACTACGGGCGACTACGACATCAGCGTCGGCGCGGAACGCAGCGTGGCAACCTACACGCTGACAATCACTGTGAAATAGGGAGGGCGCGTATGTCGCTGCATAAAATCAAAGTATTCGCCATCGTCATTACCGTGTTGCTGGTTATCGGTTGTACATCCCTCGCATCCAAGCCGGATGTATCCGACGCGCGGAAGTTCTTTGAACAGCAGGCGCAGTTCATAAGCGGTAATGCTCGCGTTAACGAGTTCAAGAAACTGAATGGTGTTGATCTTAATGACCGCGAGTACCGCTTGGACTGGGAAGCAGAAATAGAGTACCTGCGCGATATCCGAAGTCTCGTCGGTCTCGCGCATAAAAAAGGCGAAATCCAACGAGTAAGAGGCTCGTACACTTTCGAGATGACCGAGAAGGGGTGGGATTTCAAGCGGCAGCAACCGTAGTGTTTCCGACGTTTTATTAACCGGAAGTGATCACATGAGCAGATGGGTGCGTGTTCGGATTGACGATGATAATGGCGAAGGGGCTGGCTGTATAGGCTGTCTTGCTTTAGCATTTGGAGTGTTTATTCTCATCTTCATATGCTCTTTCGGTAGCATCATCTATAAACGCTATACCGACTGGCGAATAGAATCTCACCGCGTCTGGTTAACACCCGAGGCTCTAGATTTATATGTCGGACAGTATGATTACAACGGGCGGTATCGTATTACCCTCGAAAGACGAGGCAATAGGTTATTCAATAAATCGGAAGAGGAGTTCTGCGAACTGATGCCCATCTCGGAAAGCGAGTTCGTTTATAGGAATTGCGTCAATGGATTTACCGGACAGGCACGGTTCGCTAAAAACGCACATGGACAGATGGTCATGCTCATCACACATAAAGATGGTCGGGAAGATCGCGCTGCACGATTAAAATAGATAGTTCCGGGATGACTGCAGCATCCCGTGGCACGGCGCGCTGGCTTGGGTGGGGAGCGTGAACCATGCCGAAAAGCCGCCGCGACTCGAGGGGAAGTCGCGGCGGTCTTTCTTATCTAGGAGCTTCGGTGCGAACGAATCAAACCGAAGGATGCGAACGAATCAAACCTAATCCGACGAACGAATCAAACCAACTTAAGTGTCTAGTTGCCCTGCGCCATCTTGCCGATGAGGGTGAAGAGCGGCAGGTACATGGCGATTACGATGGCGCCGATGGTGACGCCGAGGAAACCGATCATCACGGGTTCGATGAGCGTCAGGAGGCCGGCAATGGCCGCATCAACTTCCTGCTCGTAGAAGTCCGCGATCTTGCCGAGCATGGCGTCGAGAGCGCCCGTCTGCTCGCCGATGCCGATCATCTGCGAGACCATGTTGGGGAAGACCTCCGATGCCCGAAGCGGCTCGGCGAAGCTCTCGCCGCGTTCGACGCCGAAGCGAATCTTGGTGATCGCATCTTCGAGAACGACGTTGCCGGAGGTGCGCGCCGTGATGTCGAGCGACTGAAGAATCGGCACGCCCGAAGAGAGCAGCGTGGAGAGCGTGCGCGAGAAGCGCGCGACGGCGATCTTGCGGAGGATGAGGCCGATGATGGGCAGCTTCAACATCAGCCCATCCAACAGGCGACGGCCCTTCGGCGTCTTGTAGTAAGCGCGGATACCGATCACCACGGCGACGATGACGCCGAGGATGATGAGGCCGCCGATGCCGGCGAGGAAGTCCGAGATGCCGACGACGATGCGCGTCGGGAGCGGAAGCTGCTCGCCGGGGCCGAGCAGGCCGATAAAGATGTTCTGGAACGAAGGGATGACGAAGACCATAATCACCGCCACCACGGCGATGGCAATGACGATGACCGCCGACGGATAGATCAGGGCCGAGATCACGTCGCGCCGCAGCTTGACGATCTTCTCGATGTAGGTTGACAGGCGTTGGAGGATGAGGTCGAGAATACCGCCCGTCTCGCCCGCTTCGACCATGTTGACGAAGAGTTGATCGAAGACTTTCAAGTGGCGTCCCATCGCGGTCGCCAGCGTCGAGCCTTCCTCCACGTCCTGCCGCACCTGCGTCAAGACCTGAGCGAAATACTTGTTGTCCTGCTGCTGCGCGAGAATGTCGAGGCACTGCACGAGAGGCAGGCCCGCGTCAATCATCACGGAGAACTGGCGCGTGAAGATGGCGAGTTCCTTGCTCTTCACCTTTTTGCGCGAGCCGAGCTTGGGGACGGCGATCTCGCGTCCCTTCTCCTTGACGGAGGTGAGCATCACCTGCTCACGACGTAGGAGCTGGCGCAACATATCGCGGCTGTCGGCCATCCGCTCGCCGACGATCACCTCGCCGCCCCGGTTGCGGCCTTTGAAAACATATGTGGGCATTTCTCGGAACTCCTGAAATGATGTGTATTCAGTGATGTGTGATGAGTAAGAAGTGTTGTTTAGCGCTCATCACTGGCTACCGCGATTTATCGAGCGTTGGGCCGTGTCCCGATGGGGCGGGCCTGTGCGTAAGGTGAGGCGTGCGCGCCGGAGCGAGGTGTGCCGCCGTTGCCGGAGTTGATGCCGGCGCCGTGCTCGATCAGCTCACGCAACTCTTCCGGGTTGGACGAGCGTTGGAGCGCTACATCGAGCGTAATGAGGCGCTTGTGGTAGAGGGTGGCGAGCGCCTGATTGAAGGTCTGCATCCCGTACTTGTCCTGCCCGGTCTGCATCATCGAATAAATCTGGTGCACCTTGTCCTCGCGGATCAGGTTGCGGATGGCCGCGTTGGGAACAAGGATTTCGAGTCCCATGACGCGCCCGCGCGCGTCCGCTCGTGGCAGAAGCGACTGGCAGAGAATGCCTTCGAGCACCATCGAGAGCTGCGCGCGAATCTGTGACTGTTGCTCGGCGGGGAACACGTCAATGATACGGTTGATGGTCGAGGCGGCGGTGTTGGTGTGCAGGGTGGCGAAAGTAAGGTGTCCCGTCTCGGCGATGCGGAGCGCGGACTCGATAGTTTCGAGGTCGCGCATTTCACCGACGAGCACCACATCCGGGTCCTGACGCAGCGCCGTGCGAAGCGCCTCGGCGAAACCCTTTGTGTCGGCCCCGACCTCGCGCTGATTGACGATGCAGGATTTGTGCGCGTGCAGGAACTCGATGGGGTCTTCGATGGTGACAATATGCTCGTGGCGCTCGCGGTTGACCTTGTCGAGCATGGCGGCGAGCGTCGTGGATTTGCCGGAGCCGGTCGGGCCGGTGACGAGGATGAGGCCGCGGGGCTTGTCGCAGAGCTGCGCGATGACGTTGGGTAGCCCCAGCGTCTCGAACGACTTGATCTCGTAGGGAATGGCGCGGAAGACGGCGCCGACCGCGCCGCGCTGGTTGAAGAGGTTGGCGCGAAAGCGCGAGAGGCCACGCACGCCGAACGAGAAATCGAGTTCGAGGTTCTCCTCGAAGCGGTGCTTCTGCGCGTCCGTGAGGACGCTGTAGGCGAGCGATTTCGTATCCGCGGAGGTGAGCGTGCGGACGCCTTCGATGGGGCGGAGATGTCCGTCAACGCGCACCTGCGGCGGGGTGTTCGTTGTCAGGTGCAGGTCGGAGCCGCCGAACTCGATCAGCTTTTTTAGTAAGTCCGAGAGCGAAATTGGCTCCGCCGGGGTTTCCGTTGCTGACATGTATCTTCCTCTCCGGCGCGCGCACCGTCGCGAGAAGGTGCGCGCGTGGGGTTAGTACGGGAGTGACCTCAAAGTCAAACGAAGCGCCGCTTGAGGTCTTACTGCGAAGCGAGTTTGGAGTTGCCTATCGAACGCAACGATGCCATGACCTGCTCTGAACCAGTGGCGACCGGAGCCGCGAACTCGACGGGAGCAGTGGTGGCGAGGCTATAGACACGCCCGTCAACTTCGGTGAAGTAGAACGTCCAAGACTTGCTCGGCGCCCCCGGCGTGCCCGTCTGCGCGGTGACGACTAAAACGCGGCGACCATTTATCTCACGCACCTTGTCGTTGACGACCCAGCCGCCCTCGGCCACCATTCGATCAATGACCGTGCGGCGCAGCGCGGCGATAGTGGCGCCGCCGATGTTCCGGACGCGCGTGGTTGTCGGCGCGCCGTCTCCGGCGTCCGAGACGGCGACGGGGGCGAGCACAGCCGTGCCCGCCGCACGTCCGTCCGAGGTCTGGACGGCGAAGGTAACTTCGCCCTTCTGATTCTTGCGTGCGCCGCCCCAAGTGTGCGGGAGTTCGAGGTTGAAGGGGAGTCGCGGCGCGCTCACGGCCAACGCGCTGTTGGCGCCGCTGTCGTTGACGGGGCGCGTAATGCTGGCCGTTCCCGTCGAAGAGTTTTGAGCCGTGAGCGCGGCCTGCTGCTGCCGCTGTATCCGGCGGAGCAGTGCCCGCTCGCGGCGTGCGCGCTGTCGCGCGCGGTAGCGCCGCCACCACGCGCGCGAATGGCGCCGGTAGCGTTTGTGCTTCTTGCGGTTCGTTACCGAGGAGCGCCGCCCCCACTTGGCGAAGGACTCGGTGATAGGCGTTCCGCTCGCGACCAGCGCGAGGATGATAAAGGTGAGAAGGACGGGCCTCAGTTTCTTCAACATCGTCATCATGTTTATGCCACCGTCTCGCGCACCACTTCGTCGAGCGTGGTGACGCCGTTTCTGATTTTTTGCAGGCCGGATTCGCGCAGAGTAATCATGCCATCCTCGATGGCGCGCTTGCGTAGCTCTAACGCGGATGCACCAATCAGGATCAACTCGCGCACCTCGTCCGTCACTTCCATGACCTCGTAGAGGCCGATGCGGCCCTTGTAGCCGGTTTCGTTGCAGGTCTTGCAGCCCTGCCCTTTGTAGGTCTTCATCTCCTTTACTTCGGCGGGAGAGAATCCGACCTCAAGGAGCGCCTCGGGTGGGACATGGTGCTCGACTTTGCATTCATTGCAGATGCGGCGGATGAGACGCTGCGCCTGAATGAGGTTGACCGAAGTGGCGACGAGGAAAGGCTCGATGCCCATGTTCATCAGGCGGGAGATGGTGGAGGGTGCGTCGTTCGTGTGGAGGGTGGAGAGGACGAGGTGGCCCGTGAGCGCGGCCTTGATGGCGATCTCAGCGGTTTCAAAGTCGCGGATTTCGCCGACCAGAATGATGTTCGGGTCCTGCCGCAGGAAGGAGCGGAGCGCGGCGGCGAAGTTCAAACCGATCTGCTCGCGCACCTGCACCTGATTGATACCCGCGAGGTTGAACTCGACCGGGTCTTCCGCCGTCATAATGTTCGTCTGCGGCTGGTTCAGCGATTGGAGCGCCGAGTAGAGCGTATTCGTTTTGCCCGAACCCGTGGGGCCGGTGACGAGCACCATGCCGTAAGGCTTGGAGATGTTGCGCTGGAACTTTAAGAGTGACTCCGGCTCGAAGCCGAGCCGCGTCATGTCGAGCATCAGCCGCTCTTTGTCGAGCAGGCGCAAGACCACTTTCTCACCGAACAGCGTCGGGAGCGTGGAGACGCGGAAGTCCAGTTCGCGTGAGCGACCACGGTGCTTGAGCTTGATCTTGATGCGACCGTCCTGCGGCAGGCGTTTCTCGGCGATGTCGAGCTTCGCCATGATCTTGATGCGCGAGATCATGGCGTCGCGCAGGCGCATCGGCGGGCGCATCACGTCGTAGAGCACGCCGTCAATGCGGAAGCGGATGCGAAGCATCTTCTCATATGGCTCGATGTGAATATCGGAAGCGCTGCGGGTGAGTGCGTCCGCGAGCAGGACGTTGACGAGCCGGACGACGGGAGCGTCCTCGCTCATCCGCGTCAGGTTCGAGAGGTCTATCTCGTCGTTCTCGTTGACGACCTCCAGCCCATCGGCGCCGTCCATGTCGAAGTCAAGCTGGTCGAGCGTGAGCGCGTCCTCCGGCTGCCCGAGGAAGTCATCGTGATACCCGTTACCGTTGTCACCACCGTCGCCGTTGCCGCCATACTGATCGTCTGTCTGCGGACGCACTAGCTCAATCTCGCGCGTTTGCGCGTAGTAACTGTTGATCGCCTCCTGAACGCTTGCCTCGGAGACGACGACCGGCTCGATATTAAGTCCCGTCATGAACTTGATGTCGTCCATGGCGAAGACGTTCGTCGGGTCAACCATCGCCAGCGTCAGGGTCGCGCCGACGCGGCTTAAGGGGAGGACGGAGTACTTGTCGGCCACGTCGCGTGGGATGAGGCGGATGACCGAGTCGTCTATGTCGAAGAGTTCGAGATTGACGCTGGGGACTCCGTACTGGCGCGACAGTACAGCCGTGATCATGTCGTCCGACACCAGCCCCATCTTGACGAGGTTGAAGCCGAGACGACCGCCGTGCTCGCGCTGAAAATCGAGGGCCTCGCGCAACTGTTGCGGAGTCAGCAGGTTCTCGCGGACGAGAATTTCACCTAGTTTGGCAGACATTGAAGGAGTAATTCCAGAAGCTGTTAACTAGCTTGTAAGGGGCGGGCGGCTTGCGGGCCGAGAAATAAACGGAAACAGTTAATGAGCCATCACTAAGCAACGATGCCAAACACCGTTTGCCAAAAGCATGTTACTGTCAAACGCGGCAGGCTGTCAAGATGATTGTGGAAGTCGGTCAGAATGAGTGCGGAATGGGTAGATTCAAATAATAAGGCCGCGCTTTAAGTCGCGCGGCCTTATTATTTGACTTGACTATCCTTGAGGTTTACGGCTTGCGGCGTGTTGAGCCTTTGCTGGATGGCTTATCGCCCTGTTTCGGCGCGGACGCAGCCTTTAGCGTGTCGTCGAGATACTGTGCGGTCGCTATCGCGTCCGCCTTTTTCGGGTGTGTGTCAGGGGCCTTCTTGATGAACTCCTGGAACAGATCGCGCGCCTCGGCGATCATGGCGGTTCCGCCGCCCCCTTCAATGAGGCTGCCTTTCGCCGCCAGCGCCGTGGCAAGGCCGGTCATGGCATCCAAGTTCTGCGGACTGGAGGCGATGACCTGTCGAAAGGTAGAGATAGACTCATCAATATTGCCGCCCATAAAGAGAGCGTCGCCGAGGCCGTTCTGCCCCTTCATCTTCTTGACAGAGTCGGTTTCGACAGCGATGTACTCCTCAAAGGCTTTGACCGCCGCCGTCGTATCCACACCGGCTCCGGTCTGAAGTGCAACGCGGTAGCTCTCGGCGCGGTCGAACAAGAAGCCCAATTCCTCGTTAGCCTGTCCGCCAGGGGTGGCAGCGGCGCCCGCATTCTTGCTCGCGTTCTCACGGTGGGCGGTGAGGGCTTTCTCCATGCTCTCGGCGCTGTTCTTGAAGTCCGCCTTGGCGGCCTCTTTACCGGGCACGTCCTTCGCCTTGGCGGCGGCGTTGAAATTTTCCACGCCGCGTTTGCGAAGCACGACGCCCTTGTTGCGATGGAAGACTGCCTGCGTCGGGTCGAGTTGAAGACCCTGATCGTAGAATCTGAGCGCCTCATCATATTTATTCGCCGAAAAGGCGTCGTTCCCGGATTTTAAAATATCCGGCAGCTTGGTGTTCAGATCGGCAGCCTTCGCGTTTGCCGCCTCGATCCGTTTTACCTCCGCCGCTTCTTCCGCGGCCCGCTTCTTGTCCTCTTCGCTGAGCTTTGGCGGGGCGGCAGTGCCGCCCGCGGCGGCACGGGGCGAACCGCCCGACGCCGCGAGCTGCTTGATCTGTTCCAATGTCAGGGTGGAACCATCGCCCGGCTCAAGCACGAAATCATTGCCGGGCCTTCTGGAAATAGGTATCTCCGCGGCGTAGGTCGGGCGAGCGCCCGGCGCACTGACGATAATCGTAAAGGTGCCCACCAGCGGAATGCCCGCGTGAGTGTAGACCCCTTTCTTATCGGTCTTGGTCTGGAATTTTTGCTTGATGTCCGTGCGATAGAAATCAACGACGGCGTTTACCGCCGGGGCTTCGGTGCCATCGGCTTGCTTCAAGGTCACCTTGCCCGTGGCCGTGATTACTTGCGCGGAAGCCGCGACAGACATCGCGGCGAGGAGCAGCGCGGCGGAAGCGGCGCGTGAAAGGAATTTAGCGAGCATTTTCTGTGGTCTCCTAAAGTTGAACTATTACGGGCGCCCTCAAAAGATGAATAAACCGTTGCTTAGGATGCGGACACGCCGATGCCGGTTGTAAGTTTTGGGCTACATGATAACAGGAAAACGGGCTGGAATGCGACCGATTTTAAGCATAAGCAATGGGGTCGGCTGCTCCCGCCTCGGCGAAAGCGCGCAGACGCAGAGCACACGAATCGCAGCGTCCACATGCTCTCTCTGCCGCCTCATAGCAAGACCACGTGAGCCGGAGCGGCGCGCCGAGCGCGAGGCCACGGCGGATGATTTCGGCTTTACGCAGGTGAATGACGGGCGTCCTGATTTCGACGCGTGTCGAGGGCTTCGTGCCGAGATCAATCGCGCGCTGGAACGCCTCGTAAAATTCGGGTCGGCAATCAGGGTAACCGGACGAATCCTCGGCCACCGCGCCGATATAGACGCTCCGGGCGCCCAACACCTCGCCCCAACTCGTCGCCGCCGCGAGCAGGTGCGCGTTGCGGAAGGGCACGTAGCTCGTCGGTATTTCGCGCGTGGAGAGGTCGGCGCGTGATACCGGAATCGCTTGATCGGTCAGCGACGAGCCGCCGATGCGCGCCAGATGTTCGAGCGAGACGACGAGCCGCCGCGACACGCCATAGAAGTCGGCAAGCTCCTCGAACGCGCGCCGCTCGCGCGCTTCGGTGCGCTGCCCGTAAGAGACGTGGAGAAACGCCAACTCGTCATTCTCCTCGCGCGCCATCGCCGCCGTCACACACGAATCCATGCCGCCGGAGACGAGGCAGATGGCAAGGGATGAGGGATGAGGGATGAGGGATGAGGGATGAGGGGCGAGGGATGAGGGGCGAGGGATTTCGTCTATCTCCGATGGATCGCCGATGGCCTCATCGGTTTCATCTTCCGGTTGGTCGAATGCTTTTTCGTCGAATCCGCCCATTGACGTGCAGCACAGAGGCAGTCAGAAGGATGATGAAAAGAACGCTATCTTCATCCCTCATCCCTCATCCCTCATCCCTCATCCCTTTCTTCAAACTCCGTGAACATCCGCGCCCCAGATGTACTTGTGTAGCTGGAGCTGCATACGAACTTTCATGCCGCTCGATGTGATCCAGTCGGCCAGTTCGCGTTGGAAGTCGGTCTCGCCCCAGACGGGCGAGACGAGGACGGCGTGCGCGCGTTGTTCGAGACCGTAGAGCTTGACGACCTCGCACGCGAAATCCCAGTCGGCGCGGCTCGCGACGACGAACTTGACCTCGTCCTTATCGGCGTGCAAGCGTTCGAGGTTGGGCCAGTGGTTGCGTTCAGCCTCGCCGGAGGCAGGACACTTTACGTCGAGGATGATCTTCGCGCGCGGGTCAACGCCTACGGTTGAGACAAAGCCGCCGGTCTCGATCAAGACCTCGTAGCCCTCGTCGCAGAGACGTTGAATGAGGGTCAAAGCCTCGCGTTGGGCGAGCGGCTCTCCGCCGGTGACTTCGACGAGCCGGCAATCGAAATCGCGCACTCGACGCATCACATCCTCAATGGTCAGGTGGTCGCCGCCCGTGAAGGTGTATTCGCTGTCGCACCAGACGCAACGCATCGGGCAGCCCGTCAGCCGCACGAAGGAGCAGGGGCGCCCGGCGTGTGTTGATTCGCCCTGAATCGAGCGGAAGATTTCCGTGACGCGAAGCATGAGATAACAGGGGAGAAGGATGAAGGATGAGGCATGAAATGTAAAGGATCAGAGCCTGATAAAGTTCATCCTTCATCCCTCATCCTTCATCCCTCCGAAGGCGGTTCGTGATAGCATATCGCTCCGGGCCAGCAGGGCGCGCGTGAGGTTAAACCGTAGGATGCCGCGAGACATCGAACAGCTTTTGCGTGAAGGGACGACACGGCTGATCGAGCGTGCGGGCGAGGCGCGTGCGCTCGACGCGGGCGCCGTTCTGCCGCGCGTGCGCGCGACGCTCGAAAAGTACGTCCTGCGCCGCCAGCCCGACGCTTCGCCAAAAGAGATCGGAGAGTTTCTCGACCGTCTTCACGCCGACGAGTTTCTCCTCGTCGTGGCCTGTGAACGTGGTGACGAGCGCGCATGGAGCGATTTGATGGAGCGGTATCGTGCGACCGTGATGTCGGCGGCGCGCGGCGCCAGCGCGAGCGAGGCGGAGGCGGAGGAATTGGCCCAGTCGGTGTGGGCGGAACTTTACGGGCTGCGCGCTGCGAAAGACGGGCGACCGGCGGGCAAACTCGCGTA
The DNA here is from genome assembly GCA_041749275.1 of Pyrinomonadaceae bacterium. Classification (GTDB taxonomy): domain Bacteria; phylum Acidobacteriota; class Blastocatellia; order Pyrinomonadales; family Pyrinomonadaceae; genus JBGTBQ01. Next base: position 14,428 of record JBGTBQ010000129.1, read on the forward strand.
CTATTCGGGGTGCGGCTCGCTCGGCGGGTGGCTGCGTGCGGTTGTCGGGCAGCTTGCGATTGATCGTCACCGTCGCACGTCGCGGCTAGTGCAGACCGAGGAGGCTTCGGACTTCGACCGCCTCGCCACGGAAGGCGAGCACCAAGACGGTTGGAGGCCGCAAGCGTTGCCTGATCCCGAAAGCGCGCTCGCGGAGGGCGAGGCGACGCGCGCCGTCGGGCAAGCGCTCGCGCGGGTTGTCTCTGAGTTGTCGGGCGAAGACCGTCTGCTCGTAAAGCTCTACTACTTCGACGGGCTGCGTTTGAAAGAGGCGGGCGCTGTGCTCGGCGTGCACGAGGCGACGGCGAGCCGAAGGCTGACGCGCTTGCACGCGGAGATACGGCGGGGCGTCGAGACGATATTGACGGGCGAGCGGCGCTGGACACAAGAGGAGACGGCGCGCAACCTCTCCGCCGCGGCGCACATGGAGTTGGGCGGCGACCTCCGCTCGATGCTTGCGACGGAAGCGGTCGCGGGCGAGAAACGCGAAGAGCTGTACGAGTGATTCCGTCGCACGAGGATGCGCCGGGCGCAAGTTTGAAGGCGCTGGCGCGTTCATTCGTTGACCCGCAAACGGTGTGCGGTACGTGAAGTTTCGATGAAACAGGAATTCGACAAGGAGATGGACTCGCTGCTGCGGCGCGGCTCACGCTTCGCGGCGGGGCCGACCAGCGCCCGCGCGCCGCGAGAGTCGTTGCATCTCGACACGGACGAGTTGAGCGCTTTTGCCGAGAACGCTCTGCCCGCGGCGGCGCGCTCGCACTATGCCTCGCACCTCGCCGACTGCGACGAATGCCGGAAGGTCGTCGCGCAACTCGCGAGCGCGGCGGACGCGGCGGGCGAGATTGAGAAGCGGGCCGCAACAGTCCCGGTCGTGCCTGTCGAAATTCCTTGGTGGAAGTCCGTGCTCGGCGCGGTCTTTACCCCACAGGCGCTGCGTTATGCCACGCCCGTGCTCATCCTCGGCCTTGTCGGAGTCGTCTCGTTCGTCGCGCTTCGTTCGCGTCAGGGACGGGTTCCCGACACAGTCTACCGACCAGACGGAGCCGTCAACACCGGCGTCGTAAACTCGCCGGGGGCGAGTGAGGGCGCGGCGACGGGCGATACGGTTCGGCAAGCGAACATGAACCCCGTGCTATCTTCAGCCGAGGCAAACAAGGCGGCATCGCCCGGCGAAGCCAAGACGGATAGCCCCGCCGCCGCATCGCCCGCCACGAAGACGAGAGGCGAGAAGGATGTTGCGCTCGCGGACGGGGATCAGCCTGCCCCCGTAGCTAAAGAGGCAGGGCCGAGCGGGGCAGGCGAAGGTGCGGATACAAAACCCAAAACCGAGGCGCTCGCCGTGACGGCCCCCGCACCGGCGCCACCGCCCGCGAAGTCCGCCGGTACGGAGACCACCGAGCCGAAGAAGGGCGCTCGCGAAGACGCGGGACGTGACAGAGCCGCTGAAGAAGAGTATGCCGCCAACGAAAGGGGGCAGCAGCAGACCGAGCAGAACCGTGCGATGCAGAAGCGCGGAATGGAAACACAGTCGCCGGATGGCTCTTCGCGCAACGAGGCTCGCTCGAACACTGTAAATAACAGAGGATACTCCGCCGGGCAGAGCACGGCACAGTCCAGAGCCGAGCGACCCGCGCCGAGGCGTACCAAGTCTGATGACAAAGCGCGAGAGTCCGCGCCGGACGATGATGAAGTCGCCAACACTGACGCGCGTAGCATCGCGGGCCACCGTTTCCGCCGCGAGGGCAACATCTGGGTTGATGTCAAATACAAATCCTCAATGAGCATGACCGGCGTCAGACGCGGGACGGACCGATACCGTGCTCTCATCGCCGACGTTCCTGAACTCGGTCGCATCGCTGAACAACTCGGCGGCGAAATCATCGCCGTCGTCAAAGGGCGTGCGTACCGCATCCGCTGAAGACTGGTTTGAAGTAAATCCTCCATGCGACGCCGTATCGCCAAAGTGTTGGTTGGTGCGATTGGCGCGGTCGCGCTCACCGCGTGCTACCTCGTGAGCCGCTCGATTGGCCGGACTGAATAATAAACCTTGAGCGTGCTGACAAATCTCACTTCAATGTCCGGAAAGAGTGAGGCTCAGATTTGATGGCGCGTTCGCCCTATTCCGTACATTTTAGAGCAGACGGTTGGCTGTATTTCTGCTAAACTGAACGCACTCGGATTTCGTAGGAGTTGCCTCTCTCGCCTCATCCCCGTCCGAAAGTGGTGACGGGCAGGACACAGCTTGGAGACCGCCAAGCCCGACCTCGCGCCTTGAAGACGACTGTTCCGCAATCCGTGAGGCGCGTCTTCAACGTAATTCCGGCGGAATAATTATCAAGGGCGATAGGATATTTGTCATGGGAGTTGAGTCTTATGAGGCTGAGAAACCTTGGCATCTACGTTCTCCCGGACGGCAAAGAATACGTTGCGGACGTAGTGAATGCGGGAGGATACGCACTTTTCTCCGCTAAACTCTGGAATTTTTTCAGGGTCGCCGATTACCGCGTCAACGCCGACGGTCGTCTGCTCCGCGAGGGCGCGCCGACGCGCTGGAACGTCAGACATCTACGCTATACCGGGCGCGACGCCCAATACCCCACCCCGGAACGACCGCTCTGAAGAATCGTCTTGGACAGTTCAGGCGCGTGCCGGAGTAGAACGGGAATGGTCACATTCCCGTTGCGCGTAGTCGCCTGTTTGCCTTAGACTGACTTTCGTCCGAAAGACTCTTCCTTATGAATCACTTTCGGCCTTCATTGTGTATCTAACAACATCTAAACACCGATCTGAGATAGTTGAAAGGAGAATGAGACGAGATGCCAGAGTTGCGCGGCATAATAGCGACGTCTGAAATCAAGGCGGAGTGGAAGCGGGCCTACAGCTTCTACCAGCAAGCACAAGGGGACCCGCATGACAAGAAGCGAGACCGCACTGAACGCATCAACTACGTAGCGCGAATGATGCAATTGACACGCAAACAGGCCAAGCGGCGCGTCAAGAATTTCGAGGCTTGGCAGCGTAACATCAAGAAGGGTTTGGTTAAGCCGTAAAAGCCACCGCCCGCGCCCCCTCGGCCACGACATCGCCCGCATTTACAAATTTAGTAGTAACAGGCCCGGATCACATAACAAGGAAGGCTGCCACTGAGAAGTGGCAGCCTTCACTTTTTCCTGACGGCCCGGTGGACTGTTGGGATTAACCTCTCTGAAACCGGCGTGACGTTTTAGGTTAACACGCGCGCTGAAACTTTCAGGGACACGAGAGGCCGTCGGAGATGAATGCGACTGTTCGGTCCCCGTTTCAGAGGGTTGCAGCCACCTCACTGTGATAAGAATTCATACTTTTTGGATCACCTCCTTTCCAGTGTTGAGCGCAATATAGACGACAATAAGTTGTGCGTCAACCATTATTTTCGCACACTATCTTGTGTCTTTACTTTAAGCTCCGCGCAGGTACTCGAGCCGCCCGCCGACGAAGACCGCGTGCGCGTGCTCGACGCCGAAGAAGTAGGCCAACTCGCGGTAATCCGAGCAGTCTTGGATAACGAAATCCGCGCGCTTTCCCTCTTCCAGCGTCCCGATTCCATCGCCACGATTCAGGCTGTAAGCCGCGTTGACGGTCGCCGCGGTCAGTCCCTCGGCGGGCGTCATCCGCATCTGCGTCGAGGCGATGGAGAGCGCCATCGTCACCGAGGGCGTCGGCGACGAGCCGGGGTTGAAGTCGGTCGCCAGCACCACGCCGAGGCCGGCGTCAATCATCTCGCGCGCCGGCGGATAGCGACGCGAGCCGAGCGCGTAGACCGAGCCGGGCAGCAGCACCGGCTGCACGCCCGCGCTCCGCAAGGCAGCGATGCCGCCGGCGTCCACATGTTCGAGGTGGTCGGCGGTTTTCGCGCCAAGCTCCGCGGCCAGCAGCGCACCGCCCGACAGCGACAACTGGTCGGCGTGGACGCGCAAACCGAGACCGTACCCGCGCGCCGCTGAAAGTATCCGCCGCGACTCTTCGACCGTGAAGACGCGCTCCTCGCAGAACACGTCGCAAAATTCAGCCAGCCTATCTTCAGCTACGCGCGGAAGCATCTCGTTAATAACCAACTCGACATACTCCGCGCGCCGCGCACGGTATTCATCCGGCATCTCGTGCGCGCCCAGAAAAGTGGGCACATAATTGACGGCTCCCGCTTCGTTCAGACGACGCACCACGCGCAGCATCTTCAATTCGTCCTCCGTCGAGAGGCCGTACCCTGATTTCGCCTCGACGGTCGTCGTACCCGAACGCAGGAACCACGCTTCGCGCCGCCGCGCGATCTCGAACAGCTCATCTTCACTTGCCGCGCGAGTCGCCCGCACGGTCGAGCGGATGCCGCCGCCCGCCGCCGCAATCTCCTGATAAGTCACCCCCGCCGCGCGCTGTTCGAACTCGCCCGCGCGGCTGCCCGCGAAGACAGGGTGCGCGTGCGCGTCCACAAAGCCCGGCATGACGACACGCCCCCCCGCGTCGAACACCTCGCAACCCGTTTCGATGAGAGGCTCGATCTCGTGCTTTGTGCCGATGCGCTCGACGCGCCCCTCGCGGACGAGCATCGCGCCGTCTTCGATGATGGAAAGCTCGCGCATCTCCGCACCCACGCGCGGGCGCTTCGGGCCGCGCAGCGTGACGAGTTGCGCGCAGTTGATAACAGCCAACGAAATCATAAGTTCAGAGGTCTGCCTGCCAATGGCCTGTCTCTAAATTTCTGAATTTCCTAAGCGGAAGAGGTGTGGTCGTGGACGATGCGCCAGCCGCTGACGGTGCGGCGGAAGACGAGCGTGAAGCGACCGTGCGGCTGGTCGCCGTCGCGTGCGAGTTGGAAGCGTCCGACGACCATGATGTAGAACTCGCTCAAGGGCTTGAACTCGAGTTCGGAGAAGGTGAGCGTGCCCATCTTCGCGCGCGAGTCGTAATTTTTTTTGTAGCGGTCGAGGACGGTCTGCCAGCCGCGCGTGACGGTGTCGCCGGAGACG
>JBGTBQ010000130.1:0-12213 GCA_041749275.1 Pyrinomonadaceae bacterium
TCTCTCTGAGTTGCCTTTACTCTAACCGTCTCAGGCAGTTAAAAAAGAGGAGAATTTTCCTCTGGTCGTCGGCGGGGCTGTATTTCCGGGTCATCCACGATTGGGGGGGAGAGAATTACCCACACGAAATAGCGAAGAGCCATGGTTACTTTATCCGAAAACATTTTAATCTCGCCTTTCGGCGGGAGTCTGATTGACCTGCTGGCTTCGAGCGAGGAATGCGCGGAGCTACGCGCTCACGCTCGCTCACTGGCGCACGTGCAGTTGACGCCGCGCGCCCTCTGCGACCTCGAATTGATGGCAACCGGCGGCTTCTCGCCGCTCAGTCGGTTCATGGGTCGCCGTGATTACGAGCGCGTTCTGGGCGAGATGCGCCTCGCCGATGGAACCCTCTTCCCCGTACCCGTGACGCTCAATCTTCCGCGCGACGCGGGTCTCCGACTCGACCATGATGTCGCCCTCACCGACCGCCAGAATAACCTTGTGGCGGTCATGCGCGTCGAGGAAATCTTTGAGTGGAACCGCGAGGCGGAAGGACGCGCCGTCTACGGCACGACCGATTCGCGCCACCCGCTCGTCGCCGAGATGAATGCGTGGGGCGAAGTGTGCGCGTCCGGTCACCTTCGCGTTCTCACGCTGCCGCGCTATCACGATTTCAAGTCGCTGCGCTTGACGCCGACCGAAGTTCGCGCGCGTCTCGCCGCGCTAGGCCGCCCGAACGTCGTCGCCTTCCAGACGCGCAACCCGCTGCACCGCGCCCACGAAGAGTTGACCGCCCGCGCCGCGCGTTCGATTGACGGGACGCTCCTGTTGCATCCGGTGGTCGGTCTGACACAGCCGGGCGACATTGACCACTTCACGCGCGTCCGTTCTTACCGCGCCCTCGCCGAGCGTTATTACGACCCGCGACACTCTCTGCTCGCGCTGCTTCCGCTCGCGATGCGGATGGCCGGGCCGCGCGAGGCTCTCTGGCACGCCATCATCCGCCGCAACTACGGCGCAAACCATCTTATCGTCGGACGCGACCACGCCAGCCCCGGCCTCGATTCGCATGGCCGTCCATTCTACGGCCCCACCGACGCACAGGAACTCGTCGAGCGTCACGCGGCTGAGACGGGCGTGCGCGCCGTGCCTTTCACGGAGATGGTCTATCTGGTTGACGAAGATCGCTACGAGGAGCGCGGGCGCGTGCCTCAAGATGCGCGTACCGCGTCGCTGTCGGGGACGGAGATACGCGAAAACTATCTACGCCGCGGGCAGCCGTTGCCGGATTGGTTCACGCGTCCGGAAGTGGCCGCTCTCCTTGCCGAAGCCCACCCGCCGCGCCGCTTGCAAGGCTTCTGCCTCTGGTTTACAGGTCTCTCCGGGGCGGGTAAATCAACGACCGCCGAGATCGTCGCCGTGCATCTGCTGGAACTCGGACGCCGCGCCACACTGCTCGACGGCGACGTGGTGCGGACACATCTCTCGAAGGGGCTGGGCTTCGACAAAGAGGATCGAGACACGAACATCCGCCGCATCGGATTCGTCGCCGCCGAGATCGCGCGCCACGGTGGGGCGGTATTATGCGCCGCCGTCAGTCCGTACCGCGCCGCACGAAACGAGTGTCGCGCGATGGTCGGCGCGGATAACTTTATCGAGGTCTTCGTTGATGCGCCGCTCGCGGTTTGCGAGGAGCGCGACGTGAAAGGCATGTACCGGCAGGCGCGCGAAGGCAAAATCAAAAATTTCACCGGCATTGACGACCCTTACGAGCCGCCGCTCTCCGCCGAAATACATCTCGACACCGTCGCTCACACTGCCGAAGAGAATGCCGAGATCATTCTCTCGCATCTCACACGACAAGGCTTCGTTTAATTCTGAGCCTCGATGGCGAAGCGAGGTGGTTTGACGTATTCACTAACACGGAGAGGCGACAGGTCAGAACCGCCTGCGGTAGCGGGTAGGTTGCTTGCTGAACAGAGAACCCGCCCGCTACCGCAGGCGGTTCTGACACCTCCCCTGTGTGTGCCATCACCTGTGTTTGTATGAGCGAGTTGAAAGACCCACATTTGACCGCCGCGATGCACGCGATGACGGATGATCTCGACGGCTTGAAGCGACATTTGCTCGAACGCATTGGCCGCCGCGATGGCGAGGCGTTGGGCGAGGCGCAAGCCGCGCTTCAGTCTCACCCGTCCGACCCCGAGGTGCTGTTGATGGCGGCGCTCGCGGCCCTGTTCGCCGAACGACCGGAGATCAGTTTACGTTACGAGCATCGCTTTTCTAAACGCTTCAGGCCGATTGCGGCGGAAGGGGCTTTGCTGCGCGCCATCGCGCTGGCGCAACAGGAGCGTTGGGCGCAGGCCGCGCAGGTGATGAAGCAGCACGGAGGCAACCTGTACCGCTCATTCCTGTATTTGCCGGGCAACTGGGCGCTCCGGACATGGGCACACGGTTGGCTCGGCAAGATCGAGCGCACCGAGAAACGCCGTGCATCGGCAACGCCCGCGCCGAAGAAGGCCAAGCAGCCCGTCGCCACTTCCGCCCGAAAAGACGGCAAGACGCGCAAGGGTGTAAAAGGAAGTCGCGCCGCCGTCTCCGACAAAGAAGAAAACGCCGCGGCTGTCAGCGCCGATGCCGCCGCGCTGCAATCTCAAACTACAACGCCTGAGCTGGTTGAAGAGTCACCGCCTTTGCCGCGCATCGAGGCGCGGATTCCGGTGGCCGTCACCTTGCCGGAAAGCTTCGACGTGACTCCGGCGGAAAGCGCGGACGGCGCAGACGCGGCGGATGATCTGACGGCCTTCCGCCTGCGCTACGAGTTGTCGCATCTCGGATTGCTGCAAGGCTTCGACGAGTTGCTCTGTCTGCCCACGCTACGGAGCGTTGATGCTTACTGGTATCAAACCGAAGCCGTGCGTAAAGTCCTCAAGCAGTTTCGCGGGCGCGTGTTGCTGGCCGATGAGGTGGGCTTGGGCAAGACCGTCGAAGCGGGCATGGCGCTCAAGGAGTACCTGCTGCGCGGCATGGCGCGGCGCATTCTCATCCTGACGCCCGCCACGCTCGTCGGGCAGTGGGAGGAGGAGATGCGGACGAAGTTCGATATCGAGTTTACAACGAGCTACGACCCGCTGCTCCGCCGCGACGCGACGGCGTTCTGGGCGCAGCCGCGCGTCATCGCTTCGATTGCCACCGCCCGCCGCGCCGAACATTTCCCGCTGCTCGCCGCTGAGAATTACGACCTCGTAATCGTGGATGAAGCGCATCATCTGAAGAATCGCCAGACGCAGAACTGGAAACTCGTCAACGCGCTTCAGAAGCGTTTCCTGCTCCTGCTTTCCGCGACACCCGTGCAGAACAGTCTCGTCGAACTCTACAATTTGTTGACGCTGCTCAAGCCGGGAATTTTCAAAACCGAAAAAGAGTTTCGCCAGAGTTACATGACGACAGGCAAACCGCGCGTGCCCGCGAACCGCGAACGGATGCGCGACCTGATGCGCGACGTGATGATCCGCAACACGCGCTCGCTCGTGGACGTGCGCCTGCCGCCGCGTCATGCCGTGACGGTGCGCCTCGACCCCCCGGCGGAAGAGGCGGAGGCTTACGCGGAATTGAATCGCCTCGTGCAGGACACTTATGCCGACGAGACCACGGCGCGCCGCCTTGCGCTCAAACACTTGCTTTCGTCGGCAGGCTCGACCCCGGCGACCGCCGCGCGGGCGATCACGCGCTTCGCCGCCAAGAGCGAGGCCGTCGGAAATCGCAAGGACTGGCGCGACCTCGCCGCCCGCTACGAGGCGCTCGCGCGGAGTGGGCCGACGGTCAAAGAGAAGGCGCTGCTTGAGCTACTTAATCGCAACGCGGAGGAGAAAAAGCTCGTCTTCGTTCATCATCGCGAGACGCTTGATCGCCTGTCGCACTTATTGGAGAAAGAAGCCGCGCCCTTTGTGCGCTTTGAGGGCGCGATGAGCGGGCCGGAAAAAGATGAAGCCATCGCGCGCTTTCAACGAGACGCGCCCCTGCTGCTCTCGACCGAATCGGGCGGCGAGGGGCGCAACCTGCAATTCTGCAACACGCTCGTCAACTTCGATCTGCCGTGGAACCCGATGGCGATTGAGCAGCGCATCGGGCGCATCCACCGCATCGGGCAGACGCGCGAAGTCTTCATCTTCAACACCGTCGTCGGCGGCACGCTCGAAGAACAGGTGCTGAGAGTCCTCGACGAGAAGATCAACATGTTCGAGCTGGTCGTCGGCGAGATCGGCCAGATACTCGGCGAGATGGACGAGGAAGGCGAGTTCGCCGAAACCGTCTTCAAGGCGTGGGTCGAGACGACCGCGGCGGAACGCGAAAACACTTTCGCTCAACTCGGCGAGCGGATGGCGCAGGCCAAACAGCAGTATGATTCCGTCAAGCAGCTTGACGAAGAGTTGTTCGGCGATGAGTTCGCCGCCGGATAGCAACGGAGGCCGGTATGAAGATTGAAGAGGAATATCAAGATGTACTGCAAAACATCGAGTTTGGAATCGTGGTCGTGTACCGCCAGAATGCGGCGCTGCTTGACTATGATGTGCTTGATGCGCTTGAAGCCTTGACGCGCTTCTACGCGGCGGAAGAAGCCAGCCGCAACCCTCCGCCTTTGCGCCTCGCGGAACGGGCGCAGGTGGTTTTCGATTCGGTCAAAAACTTCTGCGAATGGCGGCTGGGGCGGCAACAGCTTTTCCAGCCGGGAGGCGAGCAGCCAGATTTAGAGACAGAACCGCTCACGGTTGGTGAACTCGTCGCCTGCCTGAAGCGCATCCACACCTCAGTTCGCCGTTGGAACAAGCAGGGCGGGCGACAGGGCTATTTGAAATTCGTGAGTGAATTTCTATGAGCGACAAGTCGCGTTTAGCGATGGAGGAACGATGGGCAAATTGGTTTTCGTCGAATCAAGCATGATTCGGGCTGTCAGCTACGATTCTAAAACGCGCGTCCTCGAAGTTCTTTTCAACAGCGGTCGGACTTACGGCTATGAGGGGGTGCCGCCGAAAGTCTACAAAGAACTTCTGGCGGCTGATTCAAAGGGGCGCTACATGCACTCGGAGATTATCGGTGCGTATCCTGATTATCCGGTTTCAGGTCGCGGGCGCAGGTAGCGTTTGGTTGCCATGTCCGAATCATCAAGCAGCTTTCGAGATTTCGCCGCGCGCCTGTTGGATTATGAAGGCGTGCTGGTGGAACACATCGAGCCTGAAGGTTTGGAGTTGCTCGCGCCCGCGCCGGTGGCGCAAGTCTTGCAAATCCCGGAACTCACGCGACTCGGTTTCGCGGCGGAACTTCCGGCCAACGCCGAGCGGGTCGGTTTGGAGTCGGACTGGCTGGAACGGTTCGGACATTTGCTTGGCGAGCGCGGGCAGGCGGCGCGCGTGACGCTGCCGGTCGCGTTGCCGCAGCTCACGAATCCTGAGCGCGTCGTCGAGCACACGGTCAACCTACAGAACGCGGTCTATCGCGTCGTCGGCGTGACGCCCGCGTGGACTCGCTATCTCGTCATGCTGTTTCGCGTCACGGCTTTTTCCGATGAGAAGCGCGACAGCATCATCAAACTCGGCTTCAATCTCGCCAACGGCAGCGTGCTCGATGCGGTCGTTGACGGATTGCTCTCCGCCGCGCTGGAGATGGCGGGCGTGACGGACGCGCCTGTGCCCGCGCCCGCGAGTCTGCCGCCCCTTTGGACGCCGGCGCAATTGAAATCCCGCGTCGCGCGGGCGCTGCCGGAACGCATCGAAGCGCATCTCGCACCTTTTCTGAAAGGCATGCAGCGTCGTTTAGACCGCGACCTACAGCGCGTGCATGACTACTTCGATGATCTCCGCGCGGAGGCTCTGCTCCGCCTGCGAAAACATCTCACCGCCGAAAAGGAGAGCGCGCGCGACCGTCTGCGCCTCGAAGCGATTACACGCGAGTACGAGGCAAAGGTCGCGGACTTGCGGCAGAAGTACGCGCTGCGTGTGGACGTGGCGTGGAGCCAGACGCTCGAAGTCGTGATGCCGGTGCAGCGCGTCGAAATCTTAATCAGGCGACGCAAAGGTGAGCGCCGGATCACGCTCGACTGGAACCCGCTCGCGCGCAAGCTGGACATTCCGCCCTGCGAGTATAGCTATACACAATTCCCGGTGCGTGTGGTCTGTGATGACAGGCTGCACCTCATCAGCCCGCGGGCACTGTCTCCATGCGCGAGTTGTGATAAAGCCTACTGCCGGGCCTGTCACCCACTGCAATGTCCGAAGTGCCGCCGGCAAGAAGGATCAACTACCGCCATCAAGTTTGGAGAAGACTGATACCGATTGACGATGATGAAGACAAGACGAAGGGCGAGACGCGGAGTGGCGAAACCGCTCTGGATGATGACGCCGAGACGCTCGTCAAGTCGCCGAAGATGACTCTTGAACTCTATCTCAAGGAGTGGCTCGGCCAGAAAAAGATTGACGGCGTGCGCGAGATCACACAGCAAGGTTACAAAGACACGGTGGACATCTACATCCTCCGGCACCCGGTAGGGACGAAGCGCCTGTCACAAATCACGCCCCGCGACGTGCAAGACCTCTACAACCACTTGCAGTTTCGCGGCCTGTCAACCGTCGCCATCAAAGGCGTCCGCACGCTGCTCAGGATGGCTTTCAGGCAGGCCATCGTCTGGCGTTACATCCAGACGAACCCGGCGGCGGACATTCCGGCCCACATCGAGGCGCAAGGGACGATGTAGGGATGTTGTCAATTATCACGCCTCAATACTTAGCCTTTTAACAATCCTGCTTGACATTTTCTCAGGCTGTATTAGAGTTTCCCCATTCCGCAACCTGAGCTTTTCCGAACCCAAGTTTTAAGAACCGACCGTCGGCGAGTTTCTCTACGTCCGGCGCAAGCGAGGCGAAGAACATGACAGCTTCTCGACGCGACTTTCTGAAGACCGCCGGCCTCACGGTCGGCGCGGCGGCGCTTCTGCCGCAGTCGGTCTTCGAGGCGGAGGCGGCGGTTGATGCCAAGCTCGCTTCAGCCGAAAAGAACCGGCTCGCCGACGCGGCGCTCTCGACCGCGAAAAAACTGGGCGCGACCTACGCCGACATCCGCATCAACCGTTACCGGCTGGAGTCTGTCTCGACGCGCGAGCAGCAGGTGCAGAACGTCTCGCGGACGCAGAACTACGGTTTTGGCGTGCGCGTGCTCGTCAAGGGCACGTGGGGCTTTGCCTCTTCGCGCAACGTCTCGGCGGAAGAAGTAAGGCGCGTCACGGCGCAGGCCGTCGAGATCGCGCGGGCGAACTCCGTCTACCAGCGCAAGCCCGTCCGCCTCGTTCCCGTCAAGGCCGTCAAGGCTTCGTGGCGCGGCGCGTTCGAGCGTGACCCGTTCGACGTGCCCGTCGAAGAGAAGATCGCGCTGCTCTTAAAGATCAACGAGACGGCGATGAAGACGAAGGGCGTCTCGTTCGTCAACTCTTCGATGACGTGGGTCAACGAACAAAAGTTTCTCGCCACCTCGGACGGCTCGCGCATCGAGCAATATCTCATTCGCGGCAACCCGGATTTTACCGTCACGTCGGTCGCGGGCGGCGACTTCGCCACGCGCGACGCGCTCGGCGGGCCGCAGGGGATGGGCTACGAGTACATGACCAAATACCCGTGGCTCACCGAGGCCGAGCAGGCGGGTGAAGAGGTGGTCGCCAAGCTCAAGGCGAAATCCATCGAGCCGGGCAAGTACGATCTCGTGCTCCACCCTTCACACCTCTTCCTGACGATTCACGAATCGGTCGGCCACTCGACGGAACTCGACCGCGCGCTCTGGTGGGAGGCGAACTACGCGGGCACCAGTTTTCTGACGCCGGACAAGACCGGCAAGCTTCAGTTCGGCTCGAAGATCGTCAACTTCTTCGCCGACCGGACGCAACCCGCCGGCCTCGCCACCGTCGCTTACGACGACGAGGGCGTGCCCGGCCAGAAGTGGCATCTCGTCAAAGACGGCCTCTTCGTTGACTGGCAGACGACGCGCGACCTCGCGCCGCTGGTCAATCGCAAAACTTCTTACGGCTGTCTGTACGCGGACTCATGGGGGAGCGTGCCGTTCCCACGGATGCCCAACGTCTCGCTCGAACCGGCGAAGGAGAACGTCTCGCTCGACGATTTAATCGGCGGCGTGGACAGAGGCATCATGATTTACGGGCGCGGCAGCTATTCGATTGACCAGCAACGCTACAACTTCCAGTTTGGCGGGCAGACCTTCTGGGAGATCAAAGGCGGGAAGATAGTGGGGATGCTCCGCGACGTGGCCTATCAATCGCGCACGACCGACTTCTGGGGCGCGTGCGACGCACTCGGCGGCGAGGCGACCTATCAACTCGGCGGCAGCTTCTTCGACGGCAAGGGCGAGCCGGGCCAGTCGAACGCGGTCTCGCACGGCTGTCCCGTCGCGCGCTTCCGTGGGATCAACGTCTTGAACACCGCGCGCGGTTCGGCGGGGGGCGGAGCCGGAATGATGTCGGAGGACGATCATGTTTGATAAAGCGAACGGCGACGGTGTGCTGCTCACGGAGCAAGAGGCGCGGGCGCTCGCGGAGAAGTTGCTCGCTTACGTCAAGGCCGATGACGCGACCGTCGGCGTCGGGTCGGAGTCCTACTCGCACCTGCGTTTCGCCGCCAACGCCTTCGCCACCAGTGGACGCCGAGAGAACCGCACGGCGAGCGTCACGGTCTGGCTCGACGGCGAGGGCGGACGCAAACGCGGCGCGGCCTCGACCAATGAGTTCGACGACGCGAGTCTTCGCGCGGCGGTCGAGGAGGCCGAAAGGCTCGCGCGTCTCTCGCCCGTTGACCGCGAGTATGTCAAGACGCTCGAACGGCAGACCTACCAGCCGACGAAAGGTTATACGGAGGGGACGGCTGAGATCAGCCCCGCCGACCGCGCGCGAAAAATCGGCGACATCATCACCGCGTCGGAGAAGGCGGGGGTGGTGAGCGCGGGCTTTCATCAGGCGCGCGGGCAGGCCGGAGCGTTCGCCACGAAGAACGGCAACTTCGGCTATGAGCGGACGAGTTTGGTGAGCCTCTCGATGACGGCGCGCACGCGCGACGGCGCGAGCAGCGGCTATTTCTTACGCAACCACTTCGACGTGTCGAAGCTCGACACCGCGCGCATCGCGCGCGAGGCCATCCGCCGCGCCCTCGAAGGCCGCGCCGCGCGCGCGTTGGAGCCGGGCGTCTATCCCGTCATCCTCGAACCGCAGGCCGTCGCGGACCTGCTCGGCGGTCTCGCCTTTGGCTTCGACGCGCGCGCGGCGGAAGAGGGGCGCAGCCCGTATTCACTGCCCGGCGGCAAGACTCGCCTCGGCGAGAAGCTGTTCGACGAGCGTCTGAATATCTACAGCGACCCGTGGAACGTGGAACTGCCCGGCTCGATGGCGGCGCAGGCGGGCCTGCCCGCGCGGAAAATCTACATCGTCAAGGATGGCCTGCTTCAGAATCTCGTCTACTCGCGTTCGTGGGCGGCGCGCAAAAAGACGGAGCCGACGCCCGGCCCCGTCAACACCATCCTCGAATCCTCCGCCCCGACCGTCTCGACCGAAGAGATGATTCGCACGATGGAGCGCGGCCTGCTCGTCAGCCGCTTCTGGTACATCCGCCAGACCGACCCGCGCACGGCCAGTCTGACCGGCCTCACGCGCGACGGCGTCTGGTACATCGAGGACGGCAAGATCAAACACCCCGTCAAAAACTTCCGCTTCAATCAGAGCATCATCCGTATGCTCGCGCCCGGCAACGTCGCCGAGGTCGGCGCCTCCGAGCGCGTCAGCAGCAGCGAAGGCCAGAACGCCTCGCTCCTGCCCGCGCTCAAGCTCAAGGCGTTCACCTTCACCTCGCAGTCCGAGGCGGTCTAAGAGAGTTCAGGCAAGCCGTTCTTGCTCGTCTGAGGACGGCTTATGCGACTTGCTGGCGGCTCGGTGGTGAGGTTGACATCAGATATGAATGCCGGACAATGGTGGTGGAGAGTATATGACACACGAAGAGTTTTTACGTGAGTTCGCTTCTTTGCCGCCCGAGGGACAGCAGCAGGTCTTGGATTTTATCGCTTCTCTGCAACAACGGTATCGTCGTCCTCATCGAGCCGAAGAATCCGCCGGTTCCGACCTTGCACAGGATAGCTTTATCGGAATGTGGCAAGACCGCGAAGAGATGTGGGATAGCAGCGCGTGGGTTCGGCAGAGCCGTGAACACGAGTGGGTAAAGTAAAACGGCGAATGCGCTTCCTCGAAGCAGCGAAGGCCAGACGCGCCTCGCTCCTCCCGGCGCTCAAGCTCAAGGCGTTCACCTCGCAGTCCGAGGCGGTCTAAACACATTCAGGTGAGGCGCCCTGTAGGTATTTATGCGGAAGCCTTCCGCGAGCCATTCACAAAGCTCACGACAGAAACAGCCGGCGCAGTCCTTAGCGCGTCGAAGAGATCGGATAATTTGTCATGGATACAGTCGTCACCTCGGAACTTTACATTCTTCTTCGTCTAGCTGTCGCGCTGTTACTCGCTGGAGTCCTCGGCTGGGAGCGCGAGAGCATCGGGAAATCGGCTGGCATTCGCACGCACATGCTCGTCGGTTTAGGCTCGGCCCTCTTTGTCGTGCTCGGAGAGTTGTTTGTCCAGCACTTCCGGCAATTCGATCAGAACATGCGGTTCGATCCGATCAGAATCATCCAAGCCGTCGTGACGGGAATCAGTTTTTTAGGAGCGGGGACGATCTTCGTCTCACGTGGGAAGGGGCAGGTCAAAGGATTGACGACCGCAGCCTCGATCTGGGTGACGGCAGCGGTCGGGATGGCGGTTGGATTGGAGCGGTATCTTTTAGCGGTTCTGAGCACGGCCTTGATCTTTATCGTGCTGCGGGTGTTGGGTTATCTGGATGTCACCAAGAGCAAGGATGAAAGTTAAGAGCAAGTTCAATAGTTCCGCCACGCGCGCCATCGAACAACACCAAGTCCATTCCGGGAAAGTTGCCATCATCGGCTGACGACCCTGTAGCACAGAGTCGTTCATCCACAACCTCCTCGTTGCGCCCGGAACAGTTTGCTTCCGGCAGGTAATCTTTTACGGCTTCTTCGCCTTCTCCTTATCGGTTGTGATCGTCACCTTGCGACGCTCGATGCGGATGCGCGGGAGGCCGAACTGGCCGCCGAGTTGCTTGAGCTTTTCGAGATTGATTATCCCAACGATGTTGGCGACGGTGAGACTCTTCGGCTCGGCGGCGAGAATCACGATGCCTTCCATTCGCCCGCCTTCGCTCGCCACGTAGATTTCAGCGTCTTCGATCTCCCAGTCGTCGTCGCCGCCGCCCTTTACGTCCACGAGTTTCGACCAGCCGGGCGCGGTGAGTTGCGCGCGGAGTTCCGCGAGGTCGCTCTCGGTGTACTGCCCGTTTGTTTTGAACTCCAGCCTTCTCACGTAGACGCCCTTCAGGTTGAGCACCAACTCCTTGACCGCCTTCTCGTCCGCATCGTCATCCGAAAGAATGAGCGCGGCAATCTTGATGAGGCTGGTGTCCACGTCAACGTCCACGGTTTTCGACGCTTTCGCCCCGAGGCGGTCTACGCTGTCGAGCCGGATGCGCCCCTTTTCCGCCGACGCGGTCTGGGCCGAAGCCACGGGCAGCGCCGTGATGGCGAGAGAAAAAACGACGACGAGTTTCAGAATCACGTTGCTGAATGATTTCATAACCGCTCCGTTCATTTGATCTTGTTCCGCTCTTCGTAAAGCGACTTCCCTTCGTCCGTGCTCCGCACCTTCGCCTGCACCTCGTTCAGCTTGGCGCCCGTCAGGCGCAGCGCGTAGATCAACTGCTCTTTGGCCTCCTGCTGCCGCTGTCTGACGACCTCCAACACGCCGTCCGGCGGCGTCATGTCGCGCGCCGCGTGCGCGTGCGCGTTCTTGCGTCGCGTGTTTCGAGAGGCCGTGTAAGTTGCCGCGCCGCTTCGTCGCTTTCCGATGACCGGCGCGAGGGCCGCACCTTGACGTTCAGGCTTCCGCGCGTCCTTTCCCTTCTCGGCGACGCGCGCATCCGGCGGTTCGCTGTCAGGCTCCGCGGAGGGCGTCTCTTCGGTCTTTATCAGGGCTTGCGGCGCGGGGCGGTGGGGCGCGCCCGCCAACCTCCGTTCGACGCGACCGGCGCGGGAAGCGACGAAGACCGCGCCCGCGAGGAGCATCAACGCGACCGC
>JBGTBQ010000131.1:0-6168 GCA_041749275.1 Pyrinomonadaceae bacterium
GCGCGGCGAGGACGGCGCGACCCGTGCGCTTGTCCACAACGAGGCGGGCGCTTGCGCCGGGCGCCTCGTTCGTGCCGGCGATGACGGCGAATGTCGCGTCCGGCGCCATGACGATCTCTCTGATCTCAGTGGCGCGCACGGTTGCCTCGCGCGCGAGATTTAATTCGCTCCGTGCGCTATTCAGGCTCTGCGAGAGCCGCGCCAGTTCGTCGGTCAACTCGCGGTTCCGGCTCCAGAGCATGGCGGAGAGCGCAACGAGAACCGCGATAGCGAGGGCGGCGGCAATCGCGCCGAAAGCGAGCGTCGGGCGCGAGGCCAGCAGACGCCATGCGCCGGGGGTCTGCTGCGACGCCTCGCGTGTCGCCGTTTGACGCGCGTGCGCGCTGTCGCCGTTCGCCTCCGCGCCGCGCGTGGGTCGCTTGAAAGGCAGCACCGAATCGGAGGCGCGCACGCTCTCCAGCACGCGTTCGCGCAAATAGGCGGGCGGCGCCACTCGTTCGACCGTGTAGATGAGGGTCGCCGCCGCATCGCGCAACTCCACGGCTTCGCGCCGGCATTCGGCGCACGCGGCGAGATGCTCCGCGAGCAAGCGCCCCTCTTCCGGCGCGAGCGCTCCGATAACGTCGAGCGCGAGCAACTCCATGTAATCTTCGTGCTGCATCGAATCGTTGATCGTATCCCGTTCACGGCCCCGCGCGATTGGCGCGTGCTGCCGCGGACTTCACTGACTTCCCATTAGAATAACGGTTGCCGCACGCCGCACGGTTTTCCACGGGGGGAAGTTTTTTCGGAAACCCGAAGTTTTTCGGATTCCGACTCTTCAACCGGCCTCAATTACCGCCCCGGAACCCGGCGAACCTGCCGCGTAAAAGTTCGTTGAGTTTCATCAGCCCGGAACGCGTGCGCGTCTTGACGGTGCCGAGCGGCTGTCCCGTGTGCGCCGCGATCTCCGACTGCGACATCCCGTCGAGATAGGCGAGCACAAGGGTTCGCCTCTGCTCTTCGGGCAACTGCGAGAGGGCGCTCTCGACGATCTCGCGGTGCTCGGTGTTGATGGCGAGGTCGTCCGTCCGCGCTTCGCCCGCGCCGGACGGCGCTTCCTTCGCCGAGCGTTGCGCGGCCCGTTCGCGCGAATCGAGCATCCGCAGACGGTCTATGGCGCGGCTTCGCGCGAGCGTGACGAGCCACGTGAACGGTCGCCCGCGCGCGGGGTCGAACGCCGCGGCTTGCTGCCAGATTTGGAGGAAGACTTCCTGTAGAACGTCTTCAGCCTCGGGGCGGCTGCGTAAGATACGGAGCAGGAGGCCGAGAAGGATGGAGCTGTACTGCTCGTAGAGTAAGGCAAAGGCCCGCTCGTCACGCCGCGCGACGGCGCTCAAAAGTTCGGCCTCCGCCAAGTCCGACTGCGGCCTTACAGACGACAATGCGACTCCAAAAAAGTTAGGCAGGAGGCAGTTAAAGCAGTTCTCGAATTTGAAAGTCGAGATTTCTGTCCGACAACTGCCTCCTGCCTCCTCTGACTAAGCTACCGTGATCTCTTCGGCGAGGTACACGTCCTGAATCGCGTTGAGCAGACCGACGCCTTCATTCATCGGGCGCTGGAAAGCCTTGCGACCGGAGATGAGACCCATGCCCCCGCCGCGCTTGTTGATGAGGGCGGTGCGGACGGCGTCGGCCATGTCGCTCTGTCCCTTCGATTCGCCGCCCGAATTGATGAGACCGCAACGGCCCATAAAGCAGTTCGCCACCTGATAGCGGACGAGGTCAATCGGGTTGTCGCTCGACAGCTCGGTGTAAATCTTTGGGTTGGTCTTGCCATACGAGCTTTCGACGTTGAGCAGGTTGTAGCCGCCGTTTCGTTCGGGCAATTTCTGCTTGATGATATCGGCCTGAATGGTGACGCCGAGGTGGTTGGCCTGCCCCGTCAGGTCGGCGGCGGTGTGCATGTCGCCCTCTTTGGACTTGAACTTCGGGTTGCGGAGATAGCACCAGAGAATGGTCGCCATGCCGAGTTCGTGCGCGATGGCGAATGCCTCGGCGACCTCGGTGAGCTGGCGCGTGGACTCGTCCGAGCCGAAGTAGATGGTTGCGCCGACGGCGACCGCGCCCATGTCGCGCGCCGTCTCGATGGTGCCGAACATGACCTGATCGAACTTGTTCGGATAGGTCAACAGCTCGTTGTGGTTGATCTTCACAACGAAGGGGATTTTGTGCGCGTACTTACGCGCGACGATGCCGAGTACACCGAAGGTGGAGGCGACGGCGTTGCAGCCGCCCTCGACAGCGAGCTTGACGATGTTCTCCGGGTCGAAGTAGATCGGGTTCGGCGCGAACGAAGCGCCCGCCGCGTGCTCGATACCCTGATCGACGGGGAGGATCGAAAGATACCCGGTGCCGGAGAGGCGTCCCGTGTCGAAGAGCGCTTGCAGTGAGCGCAGGACGGAGGGGGTGCGGTCGGAGTTCACCCAGACGCGATCCACGAAGTCCGGGCCGGGGACTTGTAAGTGGTCTCTGGAAATCTTCGGCGAGTTGTATTCGAGGAGGGCGCGCGCGTCGTCGCCCAGCAGTTCTTCGATGCGGCTGAGGGCCGTCCCCTCGCGCCTGAGTTCGGTAGCCATGGCTTCAATCCTCCAGCGGTTAGAAAATGTGCGAGCGGCGTTCTCGTATGTCGAAAAGGTGGCGGTGATTATAGCACGGAAAACTGACAGGCATCGCGGAAGTGAATAAGCTTCGCGGCAAACCTCCCGCGAAAGAGATTAGCCGCGGCGGAGTTCATGGCTGGACAACCCGGCGATCAAGCTGAAATCTGAAGAGTACCACTGCCCACGGTTGCGCTAACGTTTTGCTGGGGCGCGAAACTTCAAGCCGCCGATTAAAAGCTGATCCGCGCTCCGAACTGAAAGGCGCGTGGCCCGCCTGAGCCGAAGACCCATGTAAAGCGGGCGGCGGGCTGGCCGAACGTTGGCGAGGCGAGATTGCCGCTGTGGCCCGACAGGTTCGCGGCATTGTAGAGGTTGAAGACCTCGCCGTTGAACGTCAAGCGCCAATGCTTTTCAAACTCAAAGTTGCACATCAATAGTTGAATTCACGTCAGGTGAAGCAGTGCGCTGAATTTAAATCTTGTCGCTCCTTTTAACCCGTGCTACCGTAAGCGGAAAAGCAAGGAGTATGGGACATGAGAAGCCAAACCATCCGCCTTTCGGTCGCTCTTGCCACTTTCCTCGTCGGCTTGACGGCGACTAATGTTCTAAACATGATCTATTTCGGCGCGGCTTCCGGCGGCGCCGAAGGGGAAGTGCTGAAGGTCGAACGGGAATACATCCGGGCGCACCTTGAGCGCGACGTGTTGGCGCTGGAGCACGTGCTGGCCGACGACTTCACGTCTTTCCGCGGGAGGGTGCGAAAGGAGCACCGGCTGGCGATGCTCGCCAACCCGCTCTTCAAAGTGACCACGCTCTCGACCGAGGGCGTGCGCGTGCGTGTGAGCGGCGACGAGGCGTGGGTCAGCGGCGAGGCGCGGATGGCGGGCAGCTTCCGCGGACGCGAGTTCAATCCGCCGCGCTACGGCTTCACGCGCCGATACGAACTGCGCGAAGGTCGTTGGCAGATCGTCTCCTGCGAATTCTCCTTCGCGTGGTGAGCCGTTCGCGGACAGACTCCCTCAACCGCATCAATCTACCGAACGACGCCGCGGCGGCGAGCGGCACGCGCGCGCCGTGAAGGACTCCGTTCGCCTGTCGCCACACGCGCGAGTCTGAAATAAATTTCCCTGAGACTGCCGCTCAACAACAGATGCCTTCCGTTTTTGTCCACACGTTTTGAAACCGTCGCCGCATGATTTAAATTCGTCGTCTATGACGAAGCCGCCCGGTTCCCTTACGCACGCCCGCGCCGTCCTCTGGGATGTGGACGGCACCATGATTGATTCGAGCGAATACCACTGGCTCTCTTGGCGCGAAGCGCTGGCGGCGGAAAACTACGCGCTCCGACGTGAGCAGTTCAACGCTACCTTCGGCCAGCGCAACGACGAAATCCTACGCGGCTACTTTGGCGCGGACTTCGCCGGCGCGGAAGTTCAGCGCGTCGGCGGTGCGAAGGAAGAGCTGTATCGCGCGCTGGTGCGCGAGCGCGGCATCGAGCTATTGCCCGGCGTTCGCCGCTGGCTGGATAAGTTGAAGGCCGAAGGGTGGCGTCAGGCGATGGCCTCGTCCGCGCCGCGTCTCAACCTCGAAGCGATCATCGCGGCGCTCAACCTCGGCGACTACTTCGGCGCCATCGTCTCCGCCGACGACGTGTCGCGCGGCAAACCCGACCCGCAGGTATTTCTCATCGCGGCGGAGAAACTGAGGGTCGCGCCCGCCGCTTGCGTCGTCGTCGAAGACGCGCCCGCCGGCATCGAGGCCGCGCGCCGCGCCGGGATGCGCGCCGTCGGCGTCCTCAACTCGCACGCGGAGCTGCACGCCGACCGCGTCGTCCGCACGCTTGAGGAGTTGCCCGGCGAAGCGTTCGATCTGTTGCTGTGCGTTGATGAGCGGTGAGAGGTAAATGAGTGAAAGAGCAGATGACGACAATCGCCCGTGAAGATTTCACGAACAGTCTTTTCCTGCTTCTCAAAGAGACGTTTGAAGGGCCACCCGATACGGGAAGCGCGTATCTCGACAAGGGCGCGGGACTTTTCCAGACGCTCGACGGATTGACGGCGGAAGCAGCCTCGCGTTCAGCCGTGCCCGGCGCTCCCTCCATCGCCGCCCACTGCGAGCACGCGCGGTTTTATGTCGTCGCTCTGCACGAATACATGCGCGGTGCGAAGGGCAAGATTGATTGGGCGCGGAGCTGGCTCGTGCGGACGGTGACGGCGGAAGAGTGGGAGGCCCTCAAAGAAGACTTGCATCGCGTCTATGCGGCGCTGATTGAGTATCTCCGATCCGTCGAGAAGTGGGGCGATGAAGAAGTGGGCGATGCGATGGCGATCATCGTCCACACCGCTTATCATCTGGGCGCGATTCGACAGTTGGCGAAGGCGCTCGCGCGGGATGCGTGAAGCGAAAGCGTCGGGGGAAGGAATCGAACTGATCGCGCCTCGGTTCAACTTGTCTCCCGCCGGAAAAATTCTTATCTTGGCGGAACATGAAACACACGACAGCCATTTTGTTCGCGGCGCTGCTCGTCGCGCAGGCTTGCGCGAGGACAAACGAGACGAGTCGCCCCGTCGCCGCGCAAGCCCCGACTTCACAACAGACCGGCACCCCTTCGCCCGCCGCGACGCCGTCAAGCGCGCCCGGCAAAGAGATGGAGCGGCAGCCCGACCTCGCTCCCTACTTCAAGAAATTCCCCGGCACGTTCGTCCTCTACGACCTCAAGCAAGACCGCTACCTGCGCCACGACCCGGCGCGGGCCGCGACGCGCTTCTCGCCCTTCTCGACGTTCAAGATTCCGAACTCGCTCATCGGACTCGAAACCGGCGTCATCGAGGATGCGGACTTTCTCATCAAGTGGGACGCGGAGAAATACCCGCGCGAGGGCGCGATGGCGAACGCCACGGAGTGGTGGCGAGACCAGACGCTCCGCACGGCCTTCAAACGTTCGGCGGTCTGGTACTACCGCGAGCTGGCCGCGCGCGTCGGCGAGGAGCGGATGCGGGAGTTCGTCAATAAATTCAACTACGGCAACCGAGACACCTCCGCTGGCGTTAATCGCTTCTGGCTGGGTAGCTCGCTGAAGGTTTCCGCCGACGAGCAGATCGAATTTTTGAAGGCGCTCTACAAAGAGGAACTGCCCGTTTCGAAACGCACCTATTCAATCTTCAAAGACATCTTCGTGCTCGAACAGACCGCGAGCTACAAGCTCAATGCCAAGACCGGCGCCGGCCCCGCCGCCGAAGGCCGCACGCTTGGCTGGTTCGTGGGCTATCTCGAAACGAAAGATAATGTCTACTTCTTCGCCATGCAGATCGAGGGCCAGCCCTTCGCCGTCATCCGCGACGAACGCATCCGCCTCACGAAGCAAATCCTGACCGACCTCGGACACATCAATGGTTCAGACAGAATCATGCGGCGATTGCGCCGTAAGTTCTGAGATAGTCATACTGGGGGTGATTTTTTATCAACGTCGGCTCCAAAGCTAACTTGGAAATAACCAGATCGAGCAGATGTTCATTGAAAGCTCGTT
>JBGTBQ010000132.1:0-21193 GCA_041749275.1 Pyrinomonadaceae bacterium
AACGAGCTTTCAATGAACATCTGCTCGATCTGGTTATTTCCAAGTTAGCTTTGGAGCCGACGTTGATAAAAAATCACCCCCAGTATGACTATCTCAGAACTTACGGCGCAATCGCCGCATGATTCTGTCTGAACCATTGAAATGCAACTTTGATAATAGTTGCGCTCCCAAGTTGAATCCAAGGGGTGTTTATGGCATCCGAGTTGCCGACAAGAAACAGCAAAGAGGAAACCGTTTGATTTCGTTGCACGAAGAAGAGGAAAAAAGCCATGACTAAGTTCTTTTATGCCGTTCTATTTTCACTCGTTTTGTTTTCTGGGATGAGCACGGAGGCTGTGGCGCGACAGGACAGCAGTGACAAAAGTACCGCGGAAAAAGTGACCGATAAGGCTAAAGATGTTGGGCAGGGGGTAGCGGATAAAGCGGGCGATGTGAAGGACAAGACTGTCTCCGGCGCAAAAAAGGTTGGCAGTGTGAGTGCGGATAAAGCTGAAGATGTCGGAGATAAGACTGCCTCTGGCGCAAAGAAGGTCGGGAAGACGACAGTTAAGACGACGAAAAAAGTCGGCGCCGAGGCCGCGGACAAAGCAGAGGACGTGGGCGATAAGGCAAAGAGTATAGGCGGAGAGGTGGTTGACACGGCAGGGGACGTGGGAGACAAGACGGTTTCAGGCGCCAAGAAAGTCGGCGAAGTGACGGCGGATAAAGCGGGCGATGCCAAAGATGCTTCGGTCAAGGGAGCGAAGAAAACAGGGAACTGGTTTAGCCGTGGGTTTAAAAAGATCGGCAGCATCTTCAATTAAGGTGCTCCGAACCAAACGGCGCGCGGCATAAAAATCAACGGAGGTACATCAAAAGTGCAGCAAAGATTTTCGGCGACGATAATTGCCCTCACGCTGGCCGTCATGGCAACGGCGTGTAGCGGCGACACGGATAACACAGCCGCGACAAACTCAAACGCGAACATGAGCACGGCGACGACGGCGGGCGGGGTTCGAACCCTGCCGGACAACTCAGAGGTTAGGACTGAGACCGTCGGCGGCGTCACAACCGAGACGCGCACCTTCAAAGGCTCGGACGGCAAGGTGGAGAAGGTCGTCGTCACCACGCGGGATGGCAAGCGGACGGCGCGGGTTTATTATCGTGACAACACAGTCCGGGAACTTCCCGACAACGCAGTGGAGAGCGCGCTGGTCGAAACCGCGGATAAACTTGAAGACGTGGGCGGCAAGATCGTTGACGTGAGCAAGGATATCGGCGCGGAAGTCGGCGACAAAGCGGAAGACGTGGCCGGGAAGACGGTTGACGGCGTTAAGGAAGTCGGCGATAAGGCGGAGGATGTGGGTGATAAAGCCGCGTCTGGAGCTAAAAAGGTCGGCAGCGTCACTGCTGACAAGGCCGAAGACGTAGGCCATAAGACGGCTTCGGGCGCGAAGAAAGTCGGCAAGGAGACCGTCAAAGGTGCGAAGAAAGTCGGTGGAGCCATAAAAGACGCCGTGACTCCCTAATGAAATTTCCAGAACGGTGACAGTAAAGAGGGATGGCAGTAGTCGCTACTGCCATCCCTCTTTTCATCATAGCGCGCCCACATTGTTCGACCTACACCAACACCGCGGAGACGGACTTCCACGCATTCAACCACAGTAGAGGCTACGCAGGGTGTGGCGAGTGATTTCGGTGATATACTGGCGCCACGCCGGCACGGAAGCCGGCGAGCCATGCGATTCGCATCACCAAACGAAGGAGCGTTTACCGGCTGTGACTGAAACGATGAACTGGACGGTAATCTGTCCTTGCTGCGAGGCGACGCTCTTGGTTGACGCGAAGACGGGCGCCATCATCTCGCATCAGGAAAAGGCAAAACCGCTCGCCTCTTTCGAGGAGATGGCTAAGGAGATGGAGCGCAAGAAGCAGACGCGTGAACAGGTGTTCGCGCAGGAACTCGGCTCTGTCAAAGACCGCGAGCGCATCCTCGAAGAGAAGTTCCGCGAAGCAATGAAGCGGGCGGAGAAGGATAAGGATAAACCTTATATCAACCCGCTCGATGTTGATTGAGTACGGCCTGTAAGAGTCTTCAGCGGTCTGTGGTAGATATCACGCGTGGCGTCGGGGAAGGTGTCACCTCGGTTTGTGGGGCGCGTTCAATCTTCTCCTCCGAACCAGAACAATATCCAACCAAAGCAAGGATCAGTGCCGCGCCGGCAATGAGCGTTCCCGGAGGCGCGAACGCTAAGAATGCGGCTAGTAGAGTCGCGGCGATCTTCGTGGGGCGTTTCATCTTGAGTGGCCTAAAGTCCTCCGTCACTAATGCTTTGGCCCGCGAATTTGACACGGGGCAGCGTGAGTCTCGCGGCATGAAACAATGAAGGCGCAGCATAAGTTAGCACGAACCCTACTCTTCTGTGCATTTTTCCTACCAGCCAGCTACCTTGTTTTTTTGATTCAAAGATACGGCGTAGATATCCCGTTTCTGGAGCAGTGGAACGTCGCGGTTTTCTTTGAGCAACTATCGCAAGGGTCGCTCGCGCCCGCCGACCTGTTCGCGCAGCAGAACGAGTACAGACAGTTTTTCCCGCACGTCCTCATCGTCGTGTTGGGTTGGTTGACGAACTGGAACGTGAAGTACGAGCTGTTCATCATCTTTCTGTTCGCCTGCATCATCTCTCTAAGCATTTACCGACTCGGCGGGCTGACGTTGCACGGAGTCAGCCGCGTGCGAAGAGTGGCGGTTTTCTTCCTCTCGAACTTGCTGATTTTCTCGCCCATGCAGTACGAGAACTGGCTGTACGGAATCCAAATCGTCTACCTGATGCCAATTGCCTGCATCGTCGTCGGCGTGCTCGTCGCATATACCGGGGCAAGTGCGAAAGTGAAATTCCTGATCTGTGCGTGTCTCTCGGTCATTAGTTCTTTCTCTGCCCCCAACGGTTTGTTGAGTTGGGTGGTGCTGCTCCCTCCGCTCCTGCTGACTGCGCCGCGGCCCGATGCGACGGAACGAAAGTGGCTGGTGATAGGGTGGACAACCTGCATGGCGTTAAGTGTGGCGGTCTACTTCTACGGCTATCAAGCGCCGCCCTCTCATCCGACCTCGACCGAAACTTTCCAGCACCCGCTCCGCATGGTGCTCTACTTTTTTTCCTTCCTCGGTACGCCGCTCTGGGCGGGGACGCTGTGGGTGACGGCAGGCGCGGGAGTGTTGTTGACGTTTGTCTATGGACTGGTCTGTTTCTGGCTGTGGAAGAATAGAAGTGACCGCGCTCTCATCGTTCGTTCAGCCGGCTGGCTGATGTTGGGAGCGTTCTCGTTGTTGACCGGCGTGCTGGTCACTTACGGCAGGAGTGGATTCGGACTGCGAGAATCCGAGACGGCGAGGTATATTGCCTTCTCGCTCTATCTGGCGGTCGCCGTCGCGCACTTGGCGCCGCTTATTTCTTTCAGATCAAAAGATCAAGCAGACCGCTTACCGTTCGGGAAACTGGCGTCTCGTCTGGCCGTGGTGGGGTTGATGCTCGCGTTAGCGGCGCAGGCGCGGCTTTATCCCATTGGGACGCTGGCGATGATGTCCAAGTGGATCGAGCATAAGCATGAGAAGGCATGTCTCCTCTTCGTCAACGTCCTGCATGGAGACTGCCTGTCCGAGCGCGCGTTGTCGCCAGACATCTTGAAACATCGAGCGAACGCGCTTAACAAGATGGGATACCTGCGACCGGGATTGATGACAGGTGACAGTCTTCAAGACATTGAGGGAGTGCAGGGCGAGGCGGGAGCGTTCGAGGAGTTGGTGGATGAGGGAGACGGCTCATTTAGCGCCGTGGGTTGGGCGCGTTTGCCGGGGAGCGAGACGCCAGCCGATGCCGTTCTTCTGGCATCTGAAAAATCAGATGGCGACCCGGTCGTTTTTCGTCTGAGCGAGGCGAACGCCTGGAAGGATTATTCGGTGATGCGTTTGAAAGAATTAGTCTCTCCTGATCTTCGATGGCGGGCGAGATTCTCAACCGCGGACTTGCCGGGCGACCCGCTCACCATCACGGCTTGGTCATTCGACGCCGAGACGGGCAAGGCTTACCGGCTGGGCAGGCCACGCCTCATCCGCCGGCCCGAATAACCATTGCGGAACCAATCGTCATGCCGGAACCAAGAATGAAAGAGGGCATTACAGTTTTCTTCCCCGCTTACAACGACGCAGGGACGATAACGGAACTCGTCAAGGATGCCCTCGCGGTGCTCCCGACACTGACGGAAGACTACGAAGTTATCGTCGTCAACGACGGAAGCACGGACGAGACACCGACGCTGTTGGACGAGCTGGCGTGCGCGGAACCTCGGCTCAGGGTGATTCATCACGAAAGCAATCGTGGGTATGGGGGCGCGCTCCGCACGGGTTTCGCCGCCGCGGATAAGGATTTGATTTTTTACACAGACGGAGACGGGCAGTACGACGTGCGAGAGATGGTGACACTCAGCCCCCTGATGACCGGCGAGGTTGACATCGTCAACGGGTATAAGATAAAACGCGCGGACAGACTTAACAGGAAGGTTTTGGGCGCCGTCTACAACAGGCTGGCTCGTCTCCTTTTCCGGCTTCCAATCCGTGACGTTGATTGTGATTTCCGGTTGATGCGACGGCGCGCCGTCCAACGGCTCGAACTTGCTGCTTCAAGCGGCGTCATCTGCGTCGAGCTGACACACAAGCTGCGCCGCGCGGGTTGCGTCTTCACCGAAGCGCCGGTGAATCATTACGAGAGGCGGCACGGTCGCTCGCAGTTCTTCACGCTGGGTCGAGTGGCACACACGGCGCGCGATTTCTTCGCGCTCTGGATCAATCTCGTCGTGCTTCGCCGCGGCGCGGTACGCGATGCGCGGTTGGCTGGTAGTCCAGCAGCGGGCAAGAAAGAATAATAACCACCGGGCGGCTCTTCAAGTAGGTTCCAACGAATCCAGATTGCGGGAAGGCGACGGAAGCCAGCGGGCTTCACCATCAACTTTTATGTTGTCGAAGACATTAGGCGCCTACAAGGGGCGCTCCGTGCTGATTACCGGGGGACTCGGATTCATCGGTAGTAACTTGGCGCGTAAGCTCGTCGAGATGGGTGATGTCGAGGTCATCATCCTCGATGCGCTCCTGCCCGATCAGGGAGGAAACTCGCACAACATCCTCGACGTGAAAGACCGCGTCCGCCTCCACGTCGAGGACATGGGCGACGACTGGGTAATCAACCATCTGGTCGGCGGCGTGGACTACATCTTCAATCTCGCGGGCAACGTGAGCCATCTCGACTCGATGCAGCACCCGCACCGGGATCTCGAACTCAACTGCACGGCTCAACTGACGCTGCTCGAAGCCTGCCGCAACTTCAACCCGCACGTGAAGATCGTCTTCACCAGCACCCGGCAGGTCTATGGCAAGCCGCTTTACCTGCCGCTCGATGAGGAGCACCGCGTCGCCCCGCTCGACGTGAACGGCATCAACAAACTCGCCGCCGAGCACTACCATCTGCTCTACAACCGCGTCTACGGGACGCGCACCGTCTGCCTGCGGCTCACGAACACCTACGGCCCGCGCCAACTCCTCCGACACAACCGGCAGGGCTTCATCGGGTGGTTTGTCCGGCAAGCGATTGAAGGCGGGGTCATCGAACTGTACGGCGAGGGACGCCAGCGGCGAGATATGAATTACGTTGACGACGTGGTCGAGGCGCTCCTGCTGGCGGGCGCGAGCGAAACCGCGGAAGGCGAGGTTCTCAACCTCGGCGGCGAGGAGGCAACTTCACTCGCGGACCTCGCGCAGGAACTGGTCTCGCTCACGGGTCGGGGCACCGTGCGCTGCGTGCCGTTCCCCGTCGAGCGCCAGTTGATAGACATCGGCAACAGCTTTTCAAGCTACCGCAAGATTGAAGCGGCGCTCGGCTGGCGCCCGCGCACGAAGCTGCGCGAAGGTTTGGCCCGGACGATTGAGTTTTACGAACAGCATCGGGCGCACTACTGGAGCAGAGACGTGGATGCGCTTTCCATCCCTCGGATGCCGACTTGATTTGAGAAACGGGTGACCGAATTTATTGAACTCGCGGCTTCTCCGCCACGCAAATCGTCGAGAGTCCGAAGGGCAGCTTCGCCCGCGTGCGCTTTAGTAAACGCGCCTCGGTGCGAAGCACGCCCGTCAGCGCACGGTTGAGCCAACTCAGGCCGCGCGGAAGCGGTTTCACATCGGAGCCACCGTCGGCGAGTCTCAGGCGTTTCAACAGCAGTCGCCGCAAAGCCGCGACGGGCAGCAACACACTGTTGGCGTAGCTGGCGCGGAGTATCTTAAAACCCGCGCGCTCCATCTTCCCGTTCAACTCGCCGAGCGTGTAGCGGCGTTGCGTTCCGAGCGCCGCGTCGTGCCCGCTCGTCATCCAATCATAGGCCGCGACGCGCACGAACGCGATGCCGCCGGGGCGCAGCACTCGGAACATCTCACGCATGGCGACTTCATCCGAACCCGCGCCCGGTATTTGAACCAGCACATCGAAACTCGTGACGAGGTCGAAGACGGACTCAGCGAAAGGCAGATGTGTCGCGGAAGCCTGTGTGAGTCGCTTGTGCCCGCGCGCGTGGCAGAACTCAAGCGCCGTCCGCGACAAATCCATCCCCACGATCTTTCCGCCCGGCGCGTAACGTCCCAGCCGCGAGAGCATCCCGCCCGTCCCGCACCCGGCATCGAGCGCCGCACGGTCGTGCGCGGGCGGGCAGAAGGGATCGAGCATTGCCGTCGTCACTTCGCGCATCCCGGCGAACCACCAGAAGTCCTCTTCCAACTCGTATAGGTATGCGTAATCTTCCGTCTGCATGGTCGGGTTTTATCAACGTCCGGGAACGGATATTCTCCAGCCGAATGTTGCCGGACATCTTACCACCGGCCCCGCAAGCCAGACGCCCGCCGGCGAGTCAAAGTATGTGGTGAGCCTTTGCACGACCGGATGATGTGGAAAGCCACATTGTCATATACCGGAGACAAGACGGAGAATCGCGGCGGAACGAAAACTCGAACGCCACACCCGGCGGTTGTGCGTTAGCTATAAAGGAGCAACACGAAACATGGTCAAGCGAATCATCGCCATTGTTCTGATCTTCATGTGCGCCTCGCTGGCATGGGGGATTCTCGGCGCGACGATCTTTTCCAGAACCTATTCGTCGGACGGCATGATTAAAGACCGCGTCGTCTCGCTCTGGGGCGCGCCGCACAGGCAGTCGCCGCCCACGGCGACCTTCGAGAAGGTCGTGCAGAAAACTAACGAGACCACGGTGAACGGGAAGAAAGTTGTCGAGACGTTGAAGGAGAAGGTGACGACGACGCTCCCGCTCGAAAGCAGCCGCGTTGACGTGGCGCTCAACCTTGAGCACCGGCAGAAGGGGCTGCTCTGGTACAGCACTTACAAGGTCGCCTTCAGCGGCGTCTACACCTTTCGCAACTCAGGCGACAAACCGGAAGAGGTGACCTTCACCCTCAACTTTCCGACGGGGCAGGCCATCTACGACGACCTCGTGTTCACGGTCAACGACACGCCCGTCGGGCTGACGAGCGAGAAGCAGGCGTCGAGCGGCGTGGCGACGGTCGCGCCGAAACAGACGGCGACGCTCAAGGTCAGTTATCGTTCGCAGGGGTTGAACGAGTGGCGCTATGGTTTCGGCGCGGGAGACGTGGCGCAGGTGAAGGATTTCATTCTCAGGATGAAGACCGATTTTAAGGAGATAGACTTTCCGGAAAATACCCTCTCGCCTTCGGAGAAGACCGAGACCGGAGACGGCTGGGAACTCGTCTGGGATCATAAGAACCTCGTCTCCGGTTATGAGATCGGGATGACGATGCCGGAGAAACTGCAACCCGGCCCGCTCGCCGGGCGCATCAGTTTCTTCGCGCCCGTCTCGCTCTTCTTCTTCTTCTTCCTGATGTTCATCATCACGACCATGCGCGGCATCGAGCTGCACCCGATGAACTATTTTTTCCTCGCCACGGCGTTCTTCTCGTTCCACCTGCTACTCGCTTATCTCGTTGACCACCTCTCGATCCACCTTTCGTTCGTCATCTGCTCGGTGGTCTCGATCTTCCTTGTCGTGAGCTACCTGCGTCTGGTCATCGGGATGCGCTTTGCCAGCGGCGAAGCGGCCTTCGCGCAGTTCATCTATCTGGTGATGTTCTCTTACGCCTTCTTCTTCAAAGGCTTTACGGGTCTCGCCATCACTATCGGCTCAATCGTTACGCTGTTCGTGGTGATGCAGATTACAGGGCGTGTGCGCTGGGCCGACAAGTTCGCCGGCAAGACGGTTGAGATGCCCAAGAAAACAGAGTGACGCCAGCCGCGCGTCACTCAAAATCAGGTGGCTGACGGACGGAAAATCTTTTCAAACTCAGCGGAGGATAATTCTTCGGAGTGGTTGGCATAGTCGTAAAGCCTCGACAGACGGGAGAAGAGCACTTTCTCGTCCGTTGATAAGTCGTCCGCTGATTCCGCGATCTTCATCCACGATTCAGGCAGGTAGAAGTTCTCGTTGACGTTCGGATGCCGGACTCCGATGTAAAAAGGCGCGGTCTCTCCGCATCGAAGCGGCGATGGCATCTTCGGGCGAGGCGGGCAGATGCTCCATCATTTTGGGAAAGACTTCCTGTTCGAGACACGCATCCATTACCTCCTTGCGACAGCCGAAGCGCTCGCCTCTCGCTCGTCCCATTCAGATATTGCGACACTTTTTCTCACGGGAAGATTCATGCCTGAACTCTAAGGGCTACAAAATTTTTCCGGCAGGCGTTAATATCTGTGGCTAGTGAAAATCGCGACATGGAACGTGAATTCGGTGACGGCACGCCTGCCGTTGGTCTTGCGCTGGCTCGCCTCCGCGCGCCCGGACGTGCTCTGCTTGCAGGAATTGAAGTGTACCGCGGAGCGCTTCCCGGCGGGCGAGTTCGCCGAGCTGGGTTACACTTCGGCGGTGTACGGGCAGCCGACTTACAACGGCGTGGCGATTCTGTCGCGGACGCCCGGCGAGGATGTACGCCGTGGGTTGCCGGATGACGAAGCGGGCGCGCACGCGCGTCTCATCGCGGCGACCGTCGAAGGCGTGCGCGTGGTGAACGTCTACATCCCGAACGGCGCCTTCGTCGGCTCGGACAAATACGATTTCAAACTCAGTTGGCTGGGGCGTCTGCGTGAGTTCTTGGACGACGAGTGCTGGACGGACGACCGTGTGCTGTTGTGCGGAGACTTCAACGTCGCGCCGCACGAGTTAGACGTGCACGACCCGGAACTATGGCGCGGGAAGATTTTGTTCAGCAAAGCCGAGCGCGAGGCGCTTGAAAATATCAAAGCGTGGGGCTTCGTGGACGCCTTCCGGCGGCACGTGAAAGAGGGCGGGCACTATTCGTGGTGGGACTATCGCGCGGGTGCGTTTCGCCGGAACGCGGGGCTGCGGATAGACCACATCTGGGTTTCGGAGCCGCTCGCCGAAGCGTGCCGGGGGGCGTGGATTGACAAAGAGCCGCGGGGCTGGGAGCGTCCCTCGGATCACACGCCGGTGGTCGCGGAATTTTCGTGAACAATCAAGGGGAGGGTGTCTCAGGATGAAAGAGAACCGGAAGGAAGCTCTGATGTTGGCGGCGGTGGGCGCGGGGGCGCTGCTCGCGGCGCGCGCATTTTTCCGTCATCGGAACGAGTACGACTTTCGCGGCAAGACCGTTTTAATCACGGGAGGCTCGCGCGGACTCGGACTCGTGCTCGCGCGCGAGTTCGCCGCCGAGGGCGCGCGCGTCGCTATCTGCGCGCGTGACAATGCGGAGCTTGAGCGCGCACGCGCAGACCTCGCGGCTCGCGGCGCGAACGTCTTCGCCTTTCCGTGCGACGTGACCGACCGGGCGCAGGTCAAAGAGTTGGTCGAAGTCGTCGAGGAGCATTTCGATGGGATTGACGTGCTGGTCAACAACGCCGGCGTGATTCAGGTCGGCCCCGTCGAGGTGATGACGCTCGAAGACTACGAGCAAGCTCTCGCCACGCACTTCTGGGCGCCGCTCTATACGACGCTGGCCGTGCTGCCGGTGATGAAGCGTCACGGGGGCGGGCGCATCGTCAACATCGCATCAATCGGTGGAAAGATCGGCGTGCCGCACCTTGTCCCATACAGCGCGAGCAAGTTCGCGCTCGTCGGACTCTCCGAAGGTATGCGCGCGGAATTAGCGAAAGACGGCGTTATCATCACGACCGTCTGCCCCGGGCTGATGCGGACCGGCAGCCCGCGCAACGCGAACTTCAAGGGCCGGCACCGCGCCGAGTATGCATGGTTCAGCATCAGCGACGCGCTGCCCGTGACCTCGATTCAAGCGGAGCGCGCGGCCCGGCAGATTGTTTCGGCTTGCCGGCGCGGCGACGCGGAGTTGATTATCTCGACGCAGGCGGTGCTCGCCGTCAAGTTCCGCGCGTTCTTCCCCGAAGCGACCGCGGATATTCTCGCCACCGTGAACAAACTGTTGCCGGGTCCGGGCGGCATCGGACGCAAACGCGCGAAGGGCAAAGAGAGCGAGTCGGCGCTGGCGCCTTCAATCCTGACCGCGCTCAGCGACAGCGCGGCCAAGCGGAATAATGAATTATCCTGAAGCGGAGGAGATTGAAATCAGGAGACTGAAAACGCGGGAGCCAGCACAAGACGTGTTTCCGCTTGCTCGTGCTCCGGTCTCTGATACCTTGAAAGTCATGATTAACAAACGCACAAGAGAGAAGCTCAATAAATTTCTGCAAGAACGAAACGAGCAACCGAGCAATGCGGATGAGATAGACAAAAAGATTTGGCAGACATTCGGCGAAACGCTTGCCATCATGGTGATGGATATGTCGGGCTTTTCGCGCCAAACTATTCGTTACGGCATCATCCACTTTCTCGCCAAAATTCAGCGCATGCAATCAATAGTCATTCCGGCGGTCGAATCGCACAAGGGCGAAATCATCAAGGTTGAAGCGGACAATGTGTACGCGGCGTTTCCCGAAGTCGAGTTAGCGGTTGATGCCGCCGTGGATATCGCGGGTCGTCTGGATGCCGCGAACTCGATGCTCCCCGAAGAGTTGGACATGATAGGCGAGTTCGGCGTCGGCTATGGCGAGGTGCTGGTGATAGATAACGAAGATATGTATGGCTCCGAGATGAATCTGGCCTCGAAGCTCGGTGAAGACCTCGCGCAGCGGGGTGAGATACTGCTCACCTCTTCCGCCTACCAACAGGTAGATACGGAGCGCAGAGAGTATCAGCCCCTGAACATGACGGTGTCCGGTCTGGACCTGCAAGTTTATCGAGTCAAGAGAGAGACCCTCTCATAATGCCGGGCGACGAAGCCGGCGCGGACTCCTCTCGAAGTGATAACGCGCCTCCTCGTCCACATCGAGAAGGTGACACGATGAGCGAAGCCGCTTTCCCCGAACCGAAATTCATCCCGCTCGCGTTCAAACGCCCGCGACCCGAAGAGCAGACGGCCCGCGCGGAAGAATTTTTTCGTTTGATGAAGGCCCGCCGGACGGTACGCGATTTCTCGCATGAGAGTGTGCCCTTCGAGTTGATCGAGCGGGCAATCGCCACCGCCGGGACGGCCCCTTCGGGCGCGAACATGCAGCCGTGGCGCTTTGTCGTCGTCAGAGATGCCGAGACCAAGCAGCGCATCCGCGAGGCCGCCGAAGCGGAAGAGCGCGCCGGTTACGGCGGGCGAATGCCCGACCGCTGGTTACGCCGCCTCGCCCCGCTCGGCACGGACTGGCGCAAGCCGTTTCTCGAAATCGCTCCTTACCTGATCGTCGTCTTCCGCGTTGATTACCTGCTGGACGAAGCGACGGGCGAGACGGAGCCAACTTACTACTCATCCGAATCGGTCGGCATCGCCACGGGTCTGCTACTGGCTTCGCTGCACACCGCCGGCCTCGCCACGCTCACCCACACGCCCAGCCCGATGCGCTTCCTCAACGAGATACTGGGCAGGCCACGGAATGAGAAGCCTTACGTGTTGATTCCGGTCGGCTACCCGACGGAGGGCGCTCAAGTGCCGGACATCGAGCGCAAGCCGCTCGATGAGATCATGCAGGTCGTTTGAACCCATTACCAAACTCATAAGATTCACGAAGGAGATTCCGATGGATAGAGACGAACGAGAAGACACGACGATCTACAAGGTCGTCGTCAACCACGAAGAGCAGTATTCGATCTGGCCGGCGGATAGAGAGAACCCGCTCGGCTGGAACGACGCGGGCAAGTCCGGGACGAAGGCGGAATGTCTCGAATATATCGAAGAGGTCTGGACGGACATGCGCCCGTTGAGTCTGCGAAAGAAGATGGAGGAAGACGCCGGAAAGGGATGAGCGGCAGCTCGATAGTTGAATTCGTCGGTGTGCTCGCGCGGAGCCTTGAGCGCGGCACGTTCGTGAAGCTGACGCTCGGTAAGTATCGCGGCGGCGAGGCCGAATTGAAGAACGTCTACGTCCGCTCGGTTACGGTCAAAGGCGCCGGCAGACTTTCGTTTCTCACCCGTTACAAAACTAAGGATGTGGTCAAAAACCACACCCTCGCCGAGGGCGTTCGTCTCATCGAGTCGCTGCTCGGCGAGTCGTTTTTAAGTGGACACCTGTTCACGAACGCACAAGACTTGCAGATCGAATTTAGCAAGAGAAGAGAAGCAAGACTGACGAAACGGCCACCGACCTTCCGCGAAGCTCCGCGCGTAGAGCACGACCGCGCCAGACGGAGGCTGATCGAGCTGGAAGGCAACCTCTATCTGCATCAGCTTGGCGTGACGAACGAGCGGGGCGAAGTCAGAGAGCGGATGGGCGACAAGTTCCGGCAGATAAATAAATTCGTCGAGATCGTGAGCGGCCTCTTCGATGCGTCGCGGATTAAAGATAAAGAGCGCATTTCAATCGTTGACATGGGAGCGGGGAAAGGCTATCTGACTTTCGCCGTCTACGATTACTTCAGTCGCGCGCGAAACCTGAAAGTCGCCGTGACCGGAATCGAAGCGAGGCCGGAGTTGGTGAACAAGTCGAACGAGATTGCGCGCACCGCTGGGTTCGATGGATTAAGATTTGAGAGGGGTTACATCCACGACTTCACCATCGGCGTCGTAGACATTCTCATCGCGCTGCACGCCTGCGACACGGCGACGGATGACGCGCTCTTCAAAGGCATCACAGCCCGCGCCGAGATCATCATTACCGCGCCGTGCTGCCACAAGGAGGTTAGGCCGCAAATCCGCGCGCCCGAAGCGCTCGGCCCGGTGCTGCGCCACGGCATCCTGCTTGAGCGTGAGGCCGAAACCATCACCGATTCCTTGCGCGCCCTGCTCCTCGAATATTCAGGCTATGCCGTTAAGGTCTTCGAGTTCATCTCGACCGAGCACACGCGGAAAAATACGATGATCGCGTGCGTCCGCCGCGAAGGTGCGCGCGGGCGCGAGGGAGCGATGCGTGAATTTGCGGCCCTCACGGAGTTCTATGGCATCCGCGAGCAGCGTCTCGCAAAACTCCTGCGCGAGCGCGATTCATAACTCAGGTGAAGCGTGCGGCTTCAAAGTTCGCGCCGCATGATGAGTTGGATGTCTTCCTTTTCACCCGTGTACACAAAACCCATCTTTTCGTAAAAGGGGCGGGGGCTGCCTTCGCCGGGGACGCAACTCGTATAGAGAACTTTTGCGCCGGGTCGCGTTCTGACGTGTTCAAACAACAGTTCCAGCGCACGCTGGCCGAACCCGCGCCTCTGATAACGCGCGTCAATCATAAAGCGCCAAAGAACATACTGCTCTTTGGGGGCGTTATCTTCCAGCATCAGAAATCCCACCGGAGTGTCACCGGCGTAGACGGCGCGAAACCACGCCACGTCCGGCGAGAAGTAGGCTTCGGCGATGGACTCCGCGTTCGTGGCGACGAAATGCTCCTGATTGGGACTGACCTTCAAGCGCGTGATGTCACGCAGCGTCTCTTTCGTGACTTCGCGCAGCGACACTTCCTGATTCGATTCGCTCATCTCTAAGTTCTCCACCTCATGATAATCCGACAGACCACGAGCCGCAGTGTATCACTCTGAAAAAGGGAGATGCATCGCGGCCCGTCGGTCAATCACACTATCGCCGCACAGCGACTCGCTTGCTTGTGCTCCGCGAATCGGCCACGCCGCCATCAGCCGCCCGGTCGAGCGAGAGCAGCAGAAAGAGTGTGATGTTCATGTGGGCATCAGAAGGTCGCTTGAAAGGGATTGTGTTTTCACGGGCGTTAGGAGACACGATGACGCCAACATGGTGACGGCAGTCACCGGCGAACTGTAAGAACGTCGGGCGTGTTGGTTTCTTGATGCAGGATGGATGAGGAAAGGTTGACCGGAGGGAATTCGCGGATGTCCTGAAAAAAGGGCCGGCTCGAAAACGGGTCGAGCCGGCCTCGTGGTTGTCAGAGCGCGGATGGGTGCTCCCGCCGCGACATTAGAAGATGAACTTCAACTGATAGCGAATCACGCGACCGCCGCCGTCGGAGAGGCGTGTGTTGGCTTTCAGATAGACATCGGAAGCGGAGCCGGTCGTGTTCGAGCCGATAAAGTTCGCTCCGCCCGGATTGCCCACGGGCGCGAACGGGCTGGCGCTCGCCTGTCCGAAGTTCGGGTGGTTGAAGATATTGTAGAACTCCGTGCGGAACTCAAGAGAGCTTGACTCGCCGAGGCGGGTCCGCTTCATGATGTTCATGTTCCACATGTTGGTTCCCGGCGTCCGCTCGGAGTTGCGAGGTGCATTGCCGACGCGCGGGACGCTTCCCGCCAATCCGGCGACATACGTCGGGTTGGCGATGTAGTAGGCCGTGCTCGGGTCAATCGGAGCGTTGCCGGCATCGGGGTTGACGTAGCCGGTGATAAAGCCCTGCGCGTTAACGACGGGGACGGCTCTCGTTCCGCGCACGCCATTCGGGTTGATGTTCGGGCGGTCGCCACCGCTGCCGCCGATGCCGTCGGCGTCTACGCCGTTGGAAACATTGAACGGCACGCCGGATTCAAAGATCGTCACGCCGGTGACCTGCCAGCCGCCGAGCGTGCGCCCCACGAACCCGCGTTGATCCCGATAGAAGGGAAGCTCGTAAACATATGTCATCGAGGCGCGATGCGTGCGGTCGAAGAACGAGATGGCACGGTCAAGCCGTTCGCCGCCAAAGACCGCAGGCGTTTGCGGCAAAGATGAGTTGGAGATGCCGTTGCCGGTCGCCGCGAAGACCTCATCCATATTGCTGATGAGCCGGGAGAAGGTGTACGCGCCCGTCAATGAAAAGTTGTTGGAAAGCCGGCGTCGGACTTCGACCTGCCCGGCATGGTAGCTTGAGTTCCCGCCGTTGGCGCGGACGGTGCGCCCGCCCTGCAAATTATCGAGGCGACCGGACACCGGCCCCGTGTAGCCCGTGGGCGTGATTCTCAGTTCCGGGCGCACCAGCGGGTTGGCGTCCTCGTTGATATAGAGTTTGCGCCCGCCGGAACCCACATATGCGACATCCATGATGAGTTTGAAAGGCAACTCACGTTGCACGCCGACCGACCAACGCTGGTAGTAAGGATTGACCAGATTCGGGTCAATCAACGTCTGCGCGCTGAAGGGCGTGAGGGTGGCGGTGGTGGGAATCCGGTTGAGGAAGTTGGGCAAGCCGCGCGGGTTGGCCGCGCTCGCCGTCGAATTGATGGTCGTCGCGATGAGATTCGGCGAGGAGGCGGCGGCGTTCGAGGCGATGTTGTTGAAGAACGAATCGTAACCGATCTGATAACCGCCGCGGAAGACGGTCTTTCGGTCGCCGAACAAGGCTCCGAGCAGCCCTTCGGTCAAGGACGGCGAGTAAGCGATGCCGATGGTCGGCGCGAAGTTGTTGCGATCGGGCCGCACCTGATTCGGTTCGCTGAAGGGGCCGGTGAGATTCGTGGGATTGATGTTGAAGAGACCCGTGTAGGCCGGCGTCCGCAGTTTGTTGAAAGGCGTGCCGAAGTACTCGTATCGAATGCCGAGCGTCAGCGTCAGCGAGGCGTTGACTTTCCAGCGATCCTGAAAGAAAGCAGCGGTGCGATAGAGTTGCGGATAGTAGACTCCGCTCCCGATGTCGCGCGCCGCCGTGCCGCCCGAACCGCCCACGTCATCCACGAAATTAGCGAAGGCGGTGAACCCGGTGCTCGCCACGTAGGTGGCGGAGCCGCGTGGATTGAAAGGGGCAATCTGACGTGAGATTTGGCGCAGGAAATCCACGCCCCCACGAAATGTGTGATTGCCTCTGATATAGGTGGAGGTGTTTTGAATCACGTAGTTGTTGGCGATGCGACCCTGCGGGAAAGTCGTCGAAGCGCCGATGGACGACAGGTTGGTGACGGCGATGCGGGGCTGGGTGCCAGCCGGGCCGCCCGGATCGGCCAGCGGGAATGCTAGGTCAATGCGGTTGTAAGCGAGCCGCGTCTCATTGGTGAAGACGGAGGAGAAGACGTGCGTGTTGGCGATCAGGAAATTGTAGTAGCGATTAGTCTGATCTATATCGAAGCCGGGAAAGTCAGCCAACGCATTGGGCTGCAACTGACGGTCGGACAAGAACCGCACCGAGAATTGATCTTTGTCCGTAAGCTGCGAATCAATGCGCGCCTGAAACTGCTTGTCGGTGAAGAGCAGCGGATACGCGCGCAGGAACGTGCCAAACTCGATATTGCCGCGTCCCAGCCCTAGATTTTGATTGAACTGAGAGGAATTAGCCACGACCGCTGAAGTCGCGTTGAGGTAGAGATCAACGTTGGCGTTCGCGCCCTGCGGGAAGAGTGCGCGCAGTTGCTGGCGGCCCAGAGCGGTCGGCGCGGTCAGTTGCACGGTGCCGCTGGCGCGCTGGCGATCTTCCTGATACGCGACGAAGAAGAAAGTGCGATTGCGACCGTTGTAGAGACGCGGCCCGCCTTCGCCAAAGCGCGGGAAGAGAACAGGGCCGCCGAACGTGCCGGCGAAAATATTCTCGATACCGAAGGGCAACCCGTTGGCCGCGATGCCGGGGTCGCGCGACTCCGAACTGGTGATGGCGTCGTCAACTCTGGAATCGAGCAGATACGAGAGCGTCCCGTGGTAGCTGTTGGTGCCGCCGCGCGTGATGACATTGACGACCGCGCCGCCCGAACGCCCGAACTCGGCGTCGAAGTTCGAGGTTTGCACGGCGACCTCCTGCACGGCGTCGGTGTTGGTGATCTGGAAGCCCTGTCCGGCGATGGAGATGTCATTGTTTTCCGTGCCGTCAATGAGGAAGTTATTCGAGCGGCCACGGGCGCCGTTGACGGAGAAGGTGCTGACGCCAAAGCCCCCACGGTTGGAGCTGACGCCGGGCAGCGTCAAGGCGAGAGAGACGGGATTGCGCGTCGAGATCGGCAACTCCGTCACTTGCCGCGTACTGATATTGCCGCCACGCACGGGAGCCTCGGATTGCAGCAGCGCGCCGCCCTCCGCCGTCACGTCAATCGTGAGTTCTTGCGTGCCGAGGGTCAACTGCGCGCCCACATCGGCGGTCTGGCTGGCTGACACAGGGGTGTTGGTTTTTATGACCTCGCCGAACCCCTGAGCGTTGAACTTAATCGAATAGCTACCGGGGTCAACGGCGTCGAAGCGATAGAAGCCTTCGTCGTTGGTGACGGTCGTGCGGGCGACGTTGGTTTGGAGGTTGGTTAAGGTGACGCTCGCGCCCGCAATGGACGCGCCGTTCGGGTCGGTGACGTTACCGCTGACCGTGCCGCGGCTGGTCTGAGCAAGCGGCGCGAGCGCGAACATAAAGACTGCTGCGAGCAAGAGAAGGGGTCTCATTCTCATCATCAAACTCCTCAAATAAAAAATCGTGGCAAAAAGGGCGGAGACGTTGACACGGAACGGAAATGTCGGGAGACGAAAGAGAGCCGGCGCGGTTGCCTGTCCATAAAACTGGATTGGCGTTGTCCTCAAACTAATTTGTCTCCGCGTTAGCACAGGCGCTCTGATACATTGACGAAGCAACAAACATGCCGACTGGCCGAGTCCGATTTAAGTGGTGTGAAATAGAGGCGCGCGTATCGCGGCATACACACGGATAGAATAAGTTCACGCACACGGATGCCGCCCTTCATGAATTCGGATGAAGTGCATGGCCGCTACAAAAAAATGGAGTAAGTGAAGTGTGAGTGTCGAGACCTGTCTTCTCTCGTTAGTTGACGGAAGCCGATAGCCTGACCAAATTAATGGATGAAGAATTTCGACCGCAACAGGGTTGCGTGTGCGGTCTGCCGGTGGAGGTTAAGCGTTGGGCGAGAGAAAGATTCAATGCCGGGGACGCGGAGTCGCGGAAGGCGCGGACGATCCGGGTCAGAACCGCCCGCGGTAGCGGGCGGTTCTGCATGGTGGGTTTGTATTCAGGCGCGCTCGGCGGTGCGGTCGGAGGTCAGTTCCTCCGTCTTCTCGGTGATACTCTTCTCGGCCCAATCGTTGTCGCGGCTCGACTCGCCGGCCTTGATGCGTTTGGCCTCCTTCATCTTCTGAACCAGTTCCATGTGAGTCGAAAAGTAGGGGATGCTCTTGCCGACGAATTCCTCGACGGTCTCGAAGTTTTTGTCGGCCATGAATTTCGCCAAGCCCTCCTTCAGTTCGTCAATAATCTTCACGCCATGCAGCATCACTCCGGTGCAGAGTTGCACGGTCGAAGCGCCCAATAACATGAACTCGATGGCGTCGTGCGCGCGCTCGATGCCGCCGATGCCGCTGATGGAGACGCCCTGCGGGAGCGACAGCGCGAGTTGGCTGACCATCCGGAGCGCGATGGGGCGCACGGCCTGTGCGGAGTAGCCGCCGGGCACGGTGTAACCCTCAACCGTGGGAAGCGGGCGCAGCGTTTCGAGGTCAACGCCGATGACGGAGAGAATCGTGTTGATGGCGGAGATACACGAGGCACCTCCGCGAGCCGCTGCGAGCGAAGGCTCCCTGATGTTGGTGATGTTGGGCGTCATCTTTGCCCAGACGGGAATCGTCGCCACCTCTTTGACCCAACTCGTGACCTCTTCGGTCAAATCCGGGTGCTCGCCCATCTCGGAACCCATCCGGCGCTCGGTCATCCCGTGCGGGCAGGAGAAGTTCAACTCGAACGCGTCCACGCCCGTCTCTTGCACGAGGCGCGTCAACTCCTGCCAGCGCGACTTCTCATACTCCTCCATGATCGAGACGATCAGGACGTGATGTGGATACTCTTTTTTTAGCTGACGAAACTCTTCGAGCCACACCTCGATGGGGCGGTCGGAGATCAGCTCGATGTTCTCGAAGCCGATAATCTCGCCGGTCGAGCGCGAGCGCAGCCGCCCGTAGCGCGGGACGACGTTGACGACCTTCGCGCTCTCAAGGCTGACGGTCTTCGCCACCGCGCCGCCCCACCCGGCGTCGAACGACTTGGCGATGACGCGCGCGTTCGTCCCCGGCGGGCCGGAGCCTAAGAGGAAGGGGTTGGGGAACTTGATGCCGTTAACAGTAATCGAGAGGTCCATAGTTTTGCCTTTCTCCCTTCCGGTTTGTTAGTCGGCGACGAGTTGTCCGTAAGAGTCCGGTCTACGGTCGCGGAAGAACTGCCACGTGTTTCGCACTTCGCGGATCAGGTCGAGGTCGAGGTCGGCGACGACAAGGAAATCCTTGTCGCGCGGAGCCTCGGCGATGATCTGGCCGCGCGGGTCGCAGAAATAACTCTGGCCGTAGAACTCGCCGATGTTCCAGGGCGCCTCGGTGCCGACTCGGTTGATCGCGCCGATGAAGTAGGCGTTGGCGACCGCGTGCGCGGGTTGTTCGAGTTTCCACAGATATTCGGATAGCCCGGCGACGGTGGCGGAGGGATTGAACACGATCTCCGCGCCGTTCAAGCCCAGTGCGCGCGCGCCTTCAGGGAAGTGGCGGTCGTAACAGATGTAGACGCCGATCTTCGCGTACTGGGTCTGGAATACCGGATAGCCGAGATTGCCGGGACGGAAGTAGAACTTCTCCCAAAAACCCGGCGCGCAATGCGGGATGTGATGCTTGCGGTATTTGCCGAGATAACTGCCATCGGCATCGACCACGGCGGCGGTGTTGTAGTAGATGCCGACGCCGTCTTCCTCGTACAGCGGCACCACGATCGCCATGCGGTGCTTGCGCGCAAGTTCCTGCATCAGCGTCACCGTCGGGCCGTCGGGAATGCGCTCCACCGCATCGAACCAGCGCGGGCTCTGCTCGGCGCAGAAATACGGCCCGGTGAAGATTTCCTGCATGCACAGGATCTGCACGCCTTCCCGACCGGCCTGTTCGACAAAGGCCACGGTCTTGTCGACATTGGCCTGGCGGATGGCGGGAATCGGATCGCTGGCGCTGCCGGCGAGCGAGGTCTGGATCAAACCGCATTTCACATTGCGTGGCATGGCGCGTTCCTCGGCAAAGGATGCCGACATGGTTGCGCAGACGCGTGACCGACGCAAAGGCTGCGCGATTTTCCGTCTCGGATAGGGCACTCTCTGCACCCGGCCTTTGCATGTAGTGACTGCATGCAGCGAAAATCAGGAGCGCCCGCGTGGCACAGCTTTCCGCCAATGGCCTGCAACTCGAAGTCGAAACGTTGGGCGATCCGACCCACCCTGCCGTGCTGCTGATCATGGGGCTCGGCATGCAGCTGCTGGCGTGGCCGGATGCGTTTTGTCGCACCCTGGTGGAGGCGGGCTACTACTTGATCCGCTTCGACAATCGCGACATCGGCCTGTCCAGCAAAGTCGACAGTGG
Organism: Pyrinomonadaceae bacterium; assembly: GCA_041749275.1. Lineage (GTDB taxonomy): Bacteria > Acidobacteriota > Blastocatellia > Pyrinomonadales > Pyrinomonadaceae > JBGTBQ01. The sequence continues at coordinate 20,777 of JBGTBQ010000132.1, forward strand.
GGTGCCGGTGAATCTGGCGCTGGCCACGTTGCGCTATGTCCTGCGTCTTCCGGTCCAGGCGCCATACCGGATCGACGATATGGCGGCGGACGCGATCGGGGTGCTTGATGCCCTCGGCATTATGAAGGCGCACGTGGTAGGTGCGTCGTTGGGCGGCATGATTGCGCAGAATGTGGCCGCGAACTGGCCGGATCGCTGCCTCAGCCTGACCTCGATCATGTCTTCCAGCGGCGACCGGCGCTTGCCGAAAGCCAGCTTGAAGGTGACGCGGCTGTTGCTGGCCCGACCACCGGGGAAGGCCTCGCTGGAAAAACGGGTGGAGCACTTCGTGCGCCTGTTTCGCGCGCTCGGCGGGCCCGGATTTCCGGCCGCAGACGAGGTGCTGCGCGAGCGCCTGACAAAATCCTTGCAGCGCAG
>JBGTBQ010000133.1:0-3693 GCA_041749275.1 Pyrinomonadaceae bacterium
ATCGGCCAGCGTCACGCGATCATATTCGCCGAGCTTGAGCCGCCGCTGCTGGCCGTCCGCACGGTAGCGCAGCGTCCACACCTTACGGCCGTCGGGATATACGCGCAGGTCCAATCCGGCGACGTTGCCGTCAGGCACCGCGTAGCGGGTCGGACGCGGCTTGAGCGCGTCCACCGTGCGCGTTGTGGTCAATCGGGTCGGGGCTGAGGGACTCATCGCGTTGGCCTCCATGCGCATCGTGTCCGGTCGAGCGTCACGATTCGGGGTCACACCGATCACGGTATCCGTCCAGGGTCACACTTGGGTCACAGCCAGTGGGAAATATGATGCAATCGGCTGAATACGATTGTAGCCTATAAATAAGCGATATTCAATCAGTTCTGCCGAATCAGCGATTGGATGCGATTGGTTGAAACAGGCCTGCGCGTTGACTGAAAATCACGGTGTCGGCGGTTCAATTCCGTCCCTGGCCATAGTTCGGTTCATATCAAACGGGGAGTCCGAAAGGCTCCCCGCTTTTCGTTTATGCGTGTGAAGCGTGGCGGAACCCAATCTCTGGGATGCCTCGCACCTCAAGCGTTTACGGGTGGCGGCGTGTCAGACTCGCCCGAGGGAGCGGGCGGTCTTGAGAAAAGGGCGACCGGTTCCGGTCGCCCTTTCGTTTCCGATGCGGTCGAAACCATGCGCCTAAACTTCGGGAGGCGTTTTCTTCGTCCGCGGAGAGCTGCTTTTCCTCGTCGTGGTTGATTTGGCTTTCGAGGGAGAGGCGGCGCGAGTCTTCTTCGCGGATTTGGCTTCGGGCTGCGTGGTTTCGGTCACGGAACTGATGATCTCCGAAACCGCATCTCGCGCGGTGCCGACGATGTCGCTGACGCCGGCGGCGATGTCCGAAGAGACTTCGCGGACGGACTCCGGGATATATGAATCGGCGGTGGATGCGGCGGCGGCCAGTGCTTTAACGGGCGTCGAGTCCGGCGGGTTGAGCATGGCGTCCCAGCGGTATCGCGGCGCGGATTGTCCTTCTTCAAGGCGGCGGAAGATCAGGTCGGTCACGGCTTGCGTCAGCCAGTTGTGGTAGAACTCGCCAACCGAGGCGACTTCCGCGTCCGGCGCGGGGTTCATGAAGTCAATCGCATAGGGGATGCCGTCCTTGATGGCGAACTCGACGGTGTTGATGTCATAGCCGAGTGCGCGGCAGAGCGTGCGCACGTCGTTACCGATGCGCTCGGCAAGTTCCGCCGTCAGATAGTTTGGGTCGTGCAGGTATTGGTCGCCCGACAGATAAGCTTTGCGCGGGTCGTAGGGCATAATCATCACGTCCTGCTGGCCGATGCAGTAGCAGCGCACGAACTGGTCGAATTCGATCCCCTCCTGAAGCGTCATGCAGAGCGTGTCGGTCGTGTCATAGACTTCCCATAGTTCATCGAGGCTGTTCAATTTGGAGACGTTCTTCCAGCCCCCGCCGTCGAACGGCTTGAGATAGGCGGGAAAGCCGACATAGTCAACGATGCCCTGCCAGTCGAGCGGGAATTCGAGGTTGCGGAGCGACTCGCCGGTGATGTCCTCCATATACTCCTTCTGCGGCAGGAGCACTGTGCGCGGAACGGCGACGCCGAGCTTGGAGGCGAGCGAATAGTTGAAAAACTTGTCGTCGGCTGACCACCAAAAAGGGTTGTTGATGATGATCGTCCCTTCGAGCGCGGCGCGTTTTAAATAGGCGCGGTAAAAGGGAACCTGATGCGAGATGCGGTCAACGATGAGGTCGTACTCCAAGCCGCCGTCGTGGCGGACGCCGCCGATTTTGACGAACTCGGCGAGCACCTCGCCGCCCCCGCGCTCGTTCACGCTGTTAATCAGGGAGACGGGGAAAGTCGCCTCGCGGCCAACAAGAATGCCTACTTTTTTCACGGACTCAAATTCCTTTCAGATGATGATGGCAGGTTGCGTGCGGCGGCTAAGAGCAAAACCCTTAATCTCGAAACCCTCCGCTCCGAAACTGGTGTATGAGAACGGCGGAACTCTATCTTTTCGGGCGGAAGCTTGTCAAACTGATGTGGTCGGGCATCCGTGCAAAATCTTCCAGCATCAATAGTTCTGTTTTTCATTAAACCTGTTGCGCGATAAGGAAATTTGACCGGCGGCAGCCGGGGCGAAACAAATGCGCCACGGAGTCAACCGACATCATTGAAGCATATTTGAGAGCCATGTTGTAGAACACTCTCTATACCTTATCGCGCAACAGTTTATTCTAAGCCGATGGGCGAATTCGGTCTTCACTGTGTTACAATTCCGGAAACATTTGGCCGACCTCTCCTTGGAGCGCGCCGTCGTCGCGCCGGTCGCCCAAGACAAACAAGAAAATATGGAGATGCCTTCAGTGTTCCGACGCTATTCGTTAGCCGTGTTCGCGGCCTTCCTGCTCGTCTGTACCGCGCGTCCGCTTGCCCCCTTAGTGCTCGCCGCGCAAAAGAATGAAGAGACGCCGAAAAAGCAGGAAAAAGCTCCGAAAAAGAATGAACAGCAGGCGCTTTCCGCCGAAGCCGTGGCGGAGACGGTAATCCTCGTCCACGGAGTGCGCGAGCGTCTGGCGCAAGTCCGGAAAAGCGGAGTCGAGCGCGGGCGGATGACCCGCATGACCGACGACGGTCGTTCAGAGGAGATCAGCTACGAGCGGATTTTCAAACGCGGCGAGAATTCAGATAAAGATAAGATTCGGCTCGACCAGAAAAAGCCCAGTCTGGAGTATTCGTTGGTCTTCAACGAAGGCAATGTCTTCGGCGTGGTCAAGGGCACCTCTTTCACGCCGCGTCAGGAGGACGTGGAAATATTTCTTGCCGAAGCTAAACATGGCGTCGAGACGCTCCTTCGTTATAAGGAGAACGGCGCGACGCTCGCCTACATCGGCAAGGAGAAGCATAAGGGAATCGAAACATGGCTCCTCGACCTGATGGACAAGGACAAACAACGCACGCGATACTATATCAGCGCGCAGAGCGGGCGCGTGCTCTGGCTTGAGTACGAAGAGACGCCGACCAACGCGGCTACTCCTATCAAATACAAGCGCACTTTCCATGACTACCGCACCATCCAGAGCACCCGCGTGCCCTACCGCACGGTGCTCTATCGAGATGGGAAACAGATCGAGGAGTCACAAATACTGACTGTCGTTTACGGCGTCAAGATGGAAGACTCCATATTTCAGAATCCCGAATCAGCCTCGATAGTTCCGTAACAGAGTCAGCCCTCGGCGTTCGGCGCATCTGTGATGACGGCTGCCCACACCTCGTTGGGCAGCTTTGCTCTGTAGTTCCGTGCCATTAGGTTAGGAGCGACGGACAACTGTTGACCGGAGTCGGTCGTCGCCATGCAGCCAGTGCACACCTGACCGAAGCGCAGGGCCGAGCCTTACGGAAGTTCTGTTCAAGGGTTCGTCACAGCGTGGACACCGTTGGCGCGCAGCTGACTGAACGCTTTGCTGGTAGAGGCGCTTCGAGTGGATGAGAGGTAGCACTTTCAACCGCGGCTGAAGGGCAAAGTGTTGGCGCCTGCGGTAATGGTCTTTCCGCATCTCCAAACTACTAGTCCGCCCGCGTGAAGATGAGGGGTTCAGAGTTCAACCTTTAGGTTGCCGCCCGCGCGACCAAGCACGCTAAAGCGTGAACTCTAAACCATCATAATCAAGCGGTCAGACTA
>JBGTBQ010000134.1:0-21424 GCA_041749275.1 Pyrinomonadaceae bacterium
GCAGCCGACGCCCGCCGCGGTTGCCGCCACGCAGCTCGCTCCGTCCGGCGACCAGCGCGCGGCGAGCACCACGACCTACGAGATTGATAAGACCGTCAAGCACACGACCGACGGCGGCGGCGGGCGCGTGACGCGGATGTCCGTGTCGGTCGTCGTGGATTACAAGATGGTCGAGGGCAACAAGGTCGCGCGCACCCCCGAAGAGTTGAAGAAGATGCAGGATTTGGTGGCCGCCGCTGTCGGCGTGGACGAGAAGCGCGGAGATTTGATCGTCGTGCAGACGATACCGTTCGATCAGCCGGCGCTCGAAGTGACAAATCGGACGTGGCTGGAAGCCAACCGCGACCTCGTCAAGACCGCCATCCGGTACGGCGCGCTCGCCTTTGCCGTCCTCCTGCTCATCATCTTCGTCGTCCGCCCCGCGCGCCGCGCCTTGCGCTTCGAGGCCAACCCGCCGCCGAAGCTTCTCGCGTCGGCGACCGTGGCAAACGGTTTCGAGCAAACCGAAGGCGCGCGCGCGGGAGACGTTATCGAACTTCCGCCCGCTTCGACTCAAGCAGTCGAAGGCTTGAACAACGAAACGCTCGGCATCAGTGCCCCGCGCACGGTCGCGGAGCTTGAGGCCGAGATGGAAGAAAAGGTCATGCGTGAGGCCACCGCCGACATGCGTCCGGCTGTCAAGCGCTCAACCGCTATCAAGAAGCAGCTCGTCGAACAAGGGAAGAAGGAGCCGGAGGCGCTGGCGCAGACCATCCGGAGCTGGCTACAAGAACCAAGCTCCTGAGCCTTGCAACACAAAGATGACCGAAGCAACCATCGAACATCAGACACAGGACGAGCAGTTTCCGACCGCCGAAGTGGCGACCCGGCCCATGCGTCGCATAGCCGACAGCCATCCGGGGTTGCGTAAAGCCGCCGTCCTCTGTGTCATCCTCGGCGACGAGATTGCCAGCGAAATCTTCAAGCACCTCGACGAAGGCGAGGTCGAGATGATTTCGCGGGAGATCGCGGGCATTCGGAAAGTTTCGTCCGAGATGGCGGACGACGTGCTCGAAGAGTTCTACCAGTTGATGGTTGCCAAAGCTTTCGTTGTGTCGGGCGGCGTTGATTACGCGAAGCGTCTGCTCGTCAAGGCGCACGGGCCGGAGGTCGCCAAGCGGCTGCTCGACAAGATCAACCGCTCGCTCGAATCCACGGTCGGCTTCGAAGCGTTGCAGAAGGTTGACCCGCAGCAGCTCTCCAAACTTTTCCAGAACGAGCACCCGCAGACCATCGCGCTGGTGCTCGCGCACCTCGACGCCTCGACCGCCGCCGACACAATTCAATATCTCCCCGAAGCGCAGCGCACGGACATCGTGCTCAGGATGTCGAACCTGCAAACCATCTCGCAGGACGTGATCCGCCGCGTCTCGGTCGTGCTCGACCAAAAGCTCAAGGCCGTCGGCGACATTAGCCGCCGGGCTGTGGGCGGCGTGCGCTCGGTGGCGGAAATCTGCAACCGCCTCGACCGCGACATCTCGCGCCGGATGCTCGAAGAAATCGAAAGTCAGGAGCCGGAGCTGGCGCTCGAAATCCGCAACATGATGGTCACGTTTGAAGACCTGCTGCTGGTGGATGACATCGGCATCCGCGAAATCCTCCAGCGTGTGGACAAGAAGATACTGGCGCTCGCGCTGAAGGGCACGATGTCGGAATTGCAGGAGCGGTTCTTCATAAACATGTCGAGCCGCGCGGTCGAAATGATGAAGGAAGAGATGGACTACATGGGGCAGGTCAAGCTGAAGGAGGTCTCGAACGCGCAGCGCGACATCGTGGACATCCTGCGCGACCTCGACGACAAGGGCATCGTCAGCCTCTCCGGCGGCGGCGGCGAGGAGGCGTATGTCAGCTAGACTCATCAAAAACAAAGACGGCGACGAAAGGACAACGTTCGTCGCCTTCAACATCCCACAGGCCAACCCGTCCGCTCGCCGTCACAACGGCGAAGCTACTCCGTTCTTACCGCCGGAGCGTTCTCTCTCTCAATCAGCGCCCGCCGCCACGGCGCACGCCACGCCCGCACAGGGCACACTGGCCGTGGGCGCTGAGGCCGAAGGTTCCGCGGCGTTAGCGCCTGCTTTCGACATCGAAGAGGCGCGGGCCGAGGGCGAGCGCATTGTCACCGAAGCCGAGATACGCGCCGCCGAAATCGAGCACGCGGCGCGCACGCGCGGGCTGGCCGAGGGACGCGCCGCCGCCGAGACTGAAATCGCGCGGGCCGTCGAGGCGTTGCGCGCGCAACTCTCGCAGTCAATTGTGGAGGTCGCGGACTTACGCGCCGAAGTTTCAGCGCAGGCCGAACACGAACTTGTGCGCCTCGCCGTCGAGATCGCAAAAAAAATCATCCACCGCGAGGTGACGGTTGACAGCGAAATCGCGCTCACGCTGGCGCGCGTAGCGCTCGCGCGAGTTCACCGGAGCGCGGTCGCCACCATCCGTCTGCACCCCGACGACTATGCTTACGTTAAGACGCACTGCGAACGGCTCGAAGGCCACTGTTCAATCGAGCTGGTCGAAGACCGCGCGGTCAGTCGCGGTGGGTGCTTCGTCCAGACCGAAATGGGCGACATTGATGCGCGTATCGAGCAGCAGTTTGCCGAAATCGAGCGCAGTTTCTTTGGCAGATGAAGTTGAGATGAGATCAAAGTCAACCGGGGCAAACCCCTTTCCTGACCTGAGAGGCACTGCCGCTTGAGCCTTTCAAGGTCGTCCAGCGCAGTCGGCAAGAGGGGCTTGCTCCCTCGAATAAAAAAGATGTTCCACGAAGGTCTGACCAAACACAGGAATGAAGTCCGCGCCAGCGGCGTGTTCGCGGCGCACGATCCGACGCCGCTCGCCGCGCATCTGCGCCGTCTCGCTTCCGTCGAGCCGATCAAATCGGTTGGCGCGGTAACGCGCGCGGTCGGGCTGGTCATCGAATCGAAGGGGCCGCCCGTCGCGGTCGGGGAGCTTTGTTATCTGAAGGGCAGGGAGGGCGAGGCGGACACGCCGCTCGAAGTCATTGGTTTTCGGGATTCGATTGTGCTTTCGATGCCGCTCGGAAGGATGCCGAGCGTGCGCGCGGGCGATACGGTCGTCGCCGCCGGCTCGCGCGCCGAGACGCCGGTGGGCGAGGCGCTGCTGGGGCGCGTCGTGGATGCGATGGGCAGACCGCTCGACGGCCACGGCCCGATCCGCACCGAAGAAGCGTATCCACTCCAACGCGAATCCACCAACCCACTCGCCCGCGCCAACATCACCGAGAAGATGGGCACGGGTGTCCGCGCCATTGACGGCTTGTTAACCATCGGCGCGGGACAGCGCGTGGGTATCTTCGGCGGCTCCGGCGTCGGCAAGTCAACGCTGCTCGGCATGATGGCAAAGCACACTACCGCCGATGTCAACGTCATCGCGCTCATCGGCGAGCGCGGGCGCGAGGTGCGTGCATTCATCGAGCGCGAACTGGGTGAGGAGGGGATGCGCCGCTCGGTCGTCGTCGCCTCGACCTCGGACGATTCGCCGCTCGTCAGGATACGCGCGGCGCTCGCCGCAACGGCCATTGCCGAATACTTCAAGGATCGCGGCGCGAAGGTGCTCTTAATCATGGACTCGGTCACGCGCTTTGCGATGGCGCAGCGCGAGATCGGACTCGCGGCGGGCGAGCCGCCCTCTTCGCGCGGCTACACGCCATCGGTCTTCGCTTTGTTGCCGCGCCTGTTGGAGCGCGCCGGGAACTTCTCGACGGCAGGCTCGATCACGGGCTTCTACACCGTGCTCGTCGAAGGCGACGACATGAACGAACCCGTGGCCGACGCCGTGCGCTCGATTCTCGACGGGCACATCGTACTCTCACGCCAACTCGCCGCGCGCAACCACTATCCGTGCATAGACGTGCTGCACAGCGCTTCGCGCCTCTTCTCGGAGGTGGCGACGCAGGAGCACCGGCAATCCGCCGGGCGCATGCGCGAGCTGCTCGCGGCTTACGAGCGCGCCGAAGACCTCATCAACATCGGCGCCTATCAGAAGGGCAGCAATCACAAAGTGGACGAAGCGATGGCGCGCCACGACGAGATGATTGCTTTCCTGCGGCAGGGTCGAGACGAAGCCGTGAGCGCGGGCGATGCGGTGGAACTTCTGCTACAGACCGCGCCCGTCAAGGAGGTTGCGTGAAACGATTCCGCTTTTCACTCCAGACCGTACATGACCTGCGCGAGGAGCGACGCGACGTAGCCGAGGCCGAACTCGCGCGCGCCGCCGCCGAACTCAGGCAAGCGCGGAAACAGCTCGAAGCGGTGAAGCGCGCGCGCGCTATCGCTGAAGAGAATTACTTTGTCCAACTCGCGCCCGGCGCGCTCGACCCGCGCGATATGGAATTCCGCGTCGCTTATCTGCGCGCGCTCGACGCGCGGGAGCGTGACGCGCTGGTTCGCATCGTCCAGATCGAACGGCGGCACGAAGAACAACGCCGCGCCACCGCCGAGGCCGCGCGCGACGCCGAAGCGACCTCCTCGCTGCGCGACCGCCAACGCGCACGCCACAACGAGGAAGCGGCGCGCGTTGCACAGAACGCGCTCGACGAGATGGCGACGCTCGCCGCCGCACGGCTGCTCGTAAGCGAAAGTTGAGAGTCACCATGATGATATTCAACCCGACCACCGTCGAGGCTCAAGCCCCTTGCGGCGATATTGAAAAACAAGGCGAGACGCAGGCTGGAGCCGAAGAGTTCGCCGCGCTCCTCGCCTTCTGCTTTGCGCCCATAGCGGCCACCGTTCACGCAAGCAGCGCGCGGATTGTCCCGGCTCCGGAGAGCGATGACAGCGCGGTTGACGAAATAGAGTCCGCCCCACCGCCGAGTATGACGTTTGAACCGAACCCCACACCGGAAGAGACACAAGTGGAAGGAGTCGAGGCAGACGGTTCAGAACTGAAATCGTTTACCCCGCTAGTGAAGCCGCGCGGCGCACCAGCGGACTTCCCGAACGAGAGTGTGAACGGCTTCAACCCACAAGCGGCACGCAATGAAGGTCGTGAACCGACCACTCCGACTCCCGCGCTCAACTGGAGCCTCGCCGCTCAACCCCTCACGACGACAGAGCACGCGAGCGCGGTTGAGAAGGCGGCGCGTGTCATCGAATGGAAGCCGCCCATTGCGGTCAACGGCGAAGCCCGCGCGGACGAGAAGGGCGAGGTGAGGTCAGAAGTAGTGGATGGCACGGGGGAAGGCGCGGTCGGTGAAATATTAACGGAGGCGTTGGAAGCGCCGTCTACACCACGGACGGCAGCCGCGCGCCGCGACACAATATCCTTCACAAGTCTGTTAGCCGAAGCCACGCGTGGAGCAAACACGGTGCGCGGCGCTTCTTCCGTCAAACAGTTGCTCGGTGAGAACTTCAATCGCGCCGCACGCATTCGCACGGACGGCGTGGACGAGACGACCGCGACATCCGCGTTGGTGGAGGGCGCAACCAAGATCGCTCAGGCATCGAATCCACCCCTCAGAGCGTCCACGAACGAAATTATCGCTCAAACCGTCAGCCCTCTCGTCGCGCTCGCCGAAAGCCTCCAGCGGCGCGAAAGCCGGACGATCCGCCTGCGGCTCCGCCCCGAAGAACTGGGCGAGGTTGAATTACAAGTCACGCGTGAAGCGGGCGGTCGTCTCAGCGTCCAACTCTCAGCCGAGCGCGACGCCGCGCGGGACACGCTCACGAACGGCCTCACCCAACTCCGCGACTCGCTGGAACGAGCCGGGGTTGCCATCGAACGTCTGGAAGTAAGCGCCGGCTTCCGCCTCGGGCAAGGTGCGAGCGAGCAGCGCCACGAATCATCGGAGCGGCAAGCCGCGCCCGATTCCAACGCCACCTTTCCCATCCACGAAACCCGTCACGAGGACGGCGCCCATGCCGCCCCGGACGACAGACTCTTGAATCTGCGCGCCTGAGCCGCGCGCGAAAGGAATCCACACATGAGCATCAACATCAATATCAACGACGCGCTCGGCCTCGCCGCCGCCGCCGCCGACTCGCGCGCCACCTCCCCAAGCGGCGGAGCCACCGCGACGAATACGGAAGTCAACAAAGACGCTTTCCTGACGCTGCTTGTCGAACAACTCAAACATCAGGACCCGCTCGCCCCGCAAGATGGCGCGCAGTTCATCGCTCAACTCGCCCAGTTCAACTCGCTCGAACAACTCATCAGCATCAACGAGCGGCTCGGCCAAATGGTCAAATAGCCTTCAGCGGTCAGCAGTCAGCTTTCAGCTTTTCTCGCTCTCGAAAGATGCTCACCGGCACGAAACTCGATTGCGACGTAAAAGACAAAAAAGCTGAAAGCTGACTGCTGACCGCTGATCGCTTCTAAAGGAGTAAACAAATGCCTTTTTCGTTCTCAACCGCCCTGTCGGGCCTGCGCGCCAGCTCTAATTCGCTGAGTGTGACGGGCAACAACATCGCCAACAGCAACACGGTCGGCTTCAAGAGCGGCGCGACCAGCTTCGCGGACATCTTCAGCAACTCGCTCGGCACGCGTCTGAACGGCGCGGGCGGAGCTGTGCAGATCGGCAACGGCGTTCGCACCACCACCACGATCACCAACTTTTCACAGGGCGTGCTCAACGACTCGAACTCGCCCACGAGCGCGGCCATTCAGGGCAACGGTTTCTTCGTCGTCGCGGACAAGGCGGGCGCGCTCGGCTTCACGCGCGCCGGCGACTTCACGCTCAATCAGGATGGCTTTCTCGTCTCCTCCGGCGGCCAGAAGGTGCAGGGCTACGCGGCGGTCAACGGCGCTATTCCGCCGGGCACCGCGATAACCGCTCTGCAAGTCCCCATCGGCGAGACGATGGCTCCGGTTGAGACCACCCAAGCGACGCTCCGCATCAACCTCAACAGCGCCGACGCGACGGGCGCGGAGTTTCACGCTCCCGTCAACGTCTACGACTCGAAGGGCGTCGCGCATACGCTCGACATGGTCTTCACGAAGCAGGCTGACGGCTCCTACCTGATGAGGGCCACGCTCGACGGCGCCGCCGCCGAGACGAGCGTTAACGGCGGCGCGGCATCGGCTGCTCCGGTCGCCGTCAACTTCGACGCCAATGGAATGTTGATCGCGCCCATCTCGCTCTCCATCGTCCCCGACCAGACGCCGCTCGCGGGCGCGAACCTTGCGGCGGTCGAGATCAACCTCAGACAGACGAACGCGGACGGCTCGCCCGGCGCGTCGAATTTCACCAACTTCGCCGCCACCTCGGCGGTCGGTTCGACCGCACAGGACGGCTTCGGGCCGGGCACGTTATCGGGCCTCGGACTCTCCGCGGACGGCAACGGCACGCTCTTCGGCGTCTTCAGCAACGGCCAGACTCGGGCCATCGGCCAGTTCGCGCTCGCCATGTTCAACTCGCAACAGGGGCTGCGCCACATGGGCGGCAACCTCTTCGGCGAGACGCCCTCTTCGGGGCAACCCTCCATCGGCAGCGCCGGTTCGGGTGGTCGCGGCGGGGTCGTCGGCGGCGCGCTCGAACAGAGCAACGTGGACATCGCCACCGAGTTCACCGACCTCATCGTCGCGCAGCGCGGCTTTCAGGCCAACTCGCGCGTCATCAACACCATCAACCAGACGATTCAAGACCTGCTGCAAAACATCTAAAACGGTTCGCCGGTGAATTGTTCACGACGTTTAGAGGCGGGCGCCGCCCGCCTCTAAACAGTCGGTGAAATGGCACATCTGTTTCGCATTCTCTCAAGCCGACGGACGCACTTGCCGATATGCACAACATCGGCTCGCGCCAAACTTTCGGCGCGGTCTCAATCTCAACCAGTCGAAAATAGAAGCTCGAAAAAACTTGACCGGACGACTCGTCCCGGCCATGAGTAGAGCGTGAGCGTCACTCATCATGTTCATTATCATCGGAATCGTCATCGTCCTGGGTTGCGTCATCGGGGGCTTCCTGATGGTCAACGGGCCGTTGGGCGTGCTCGTTCAACCGTCGGAATTCGTCGTCATCGGGGGCGCGGCTCTCGGCGCGCTCGTCGCGGGCAATCCGCCCAAGATGCTGATGCTGCTGACGAAAAAACTGCCGGCGGCGCTCAAAGGCTCGCCCTATAACAAGGCGACCTTCGGCGAGGTGCTGCGGCTTCAGTACGAGGTCTACATCAACGCCAAGAAGGGAGGATTGCTCTCCATCGAGGAGGACGTGAACATGCCCGCCGCTTCTTCCATCTTCTCCAAGTATCCGAGCTTTATCTCCAACCACCATGCCGTCGAGTTCATGTGCGACGCGCTGAAGATGCTCGTCAACGGCGCGGCGGAGCCGGATGAACTGGAACTGGCGCTGGAAGCCGAAATGGAGACGCACCATGAAGAGAACGCCATGGTGCCCGGCATCCTGACGCGCATGTCCGACGCCTTCCCCGGTCTCGGCATCGTCGCCGCCGTGCTGGGCATCGTCGTCACCATGCAGCATATTGACGGCCCACCCGAAGAGTTGGGACATCACGTCGCGGCGGCCCTTGTCGGCACCTTCCTCGGCCTGCTGCTCTCTTACGGCATCGTCTCGCCCATCTCGACCAACCTCGAAAACCTCGCGCACGACGAGGCGAAATACTACCTTTGCATCAAAGCCGGCCTCATCGCCTTCGCCAACGGCGCCGCGCCCGCCACCGCCGTCGAGTTCGCGCGCAAAACCATCTACAGCTTCGACCGTCCGCCGAGCGCCGAACTTGAAGCGCAGCTCAGAGAGATCAAGCCAAGATGAGCAGACTGTTGGCCGTAAAAACCGTCTTCTACTGTCTACTGTCTACTGTCTACTTCTTATGAAAGATCAAGGGAAAAAGCCGCGCCGGCGGGTCAAAAAAGTGAAGGGCCACGGCGGCCATCACGGCGGAGCGTGGAAGGTGGCTTATGCCGACTTCGTGACGGCGATGATGGCGCTCTTTCTGGTGCTGTGGCTCGTCGCGCAGGGCGACGCCAAGCTCAAGGAGGCCATCGCCAACTACTTCCGCTCGCCGGGCGTCTTCGACACGATGCGCGGCGGCATCCTCGGCGGCCCGGCCAAGGTCAGCAAAGACCCCTCACCGCTTACCTCGAAGGACGACGAGCAGGCGCTGATCAGCGCCGCCGCCATGCTTCAACGCAAGTTTCAATCACGCCCGGACTTCTCGAACTACAAAGATCAGATCAAGATCGAAGTCACGGAAGAGGGTCTCCGCATCCAGATTCTCGACAAGGCTGACCGCGTCTCATTCAACTCCGGGAGCGCCGCGCTCGGGGCTGAAGCCGCCTCGCTCCTCGCCGAAGTCGCGCGTGGCATCTGCGAGCTACCGAACCCGATTAAGATCGCCGGGCACACGGATAAGCATCTCTTTCCCGCCGGTTCGACCTACACCAACTGGGAGCTTTCCGCTGACCGTGCCAACGCCGCGCGCCGACAACTCGAAGCGAACTGCGTCAAGCCCGAACAGGTTCGCGGCATCGTCGGTTATGCGGACACACAGCCCATCGTCCCCAATGACCCGTTTGCGACGGGCAACCGGCGCATCAGCATCGTCGTCATGCGCCTGCAACTTCCGTCGTCCGCTGGAGCAAAAAAAGTCGGCGAAGACGAAGACTTCGGCGGTAAGAAAAAAATCGGCCAGACGGAGGACGCCGCCGAAGTGAAGAAAGGCAAAGAAGCAGAGAACCCCGACGAAATGAGAGAGGATGAAACCGAGTCGCCGACCGAGCCAACCGGGCCAGCCGCTCAACGCCTGACCAAAACGAAACTCCACAACGAGGGCGCGGTTTCAATCGGCGAACCAGACCACCCCCCGCTAAACCTCCCGCGCAAGCGCGAACCGAAGAAGCCGTGAAGAAGGTTGATCGGTAAATCGGTAGTGGGTCAGTTCTGAGTCCAACTTTGAGCTTGCTGCTTGTCAAACAGCAACCTCAAGGTTGGACTCAAAACCAGCAATTCTCGGTTTAGAGCATGTCTAAAAAGCCCCGTGAGGGGCGAAATGTTTGTCGCTCGTCGGGTGCGCCGAAGTCTCCAAGCTCCGTGAGGAGCGGCATATAAATGTCTGTCGCCCCTCCGGGGCTTGAGAGAGAAAGGGGGCGGCACGGGCTATAAACATTTCGCTCCTCACGGAGCTACGGCGCATGGCTTTGTAGACACGCTCTGAGAAATGGACGATGCGGATGAGCCGCTTGACTGGCCTGAAACTGTTGAAAGTATGGTCCACCTGCCGGGGCGCTTCAGCCACAGCCCGTGCGATTCCGACGCCATCAGGCCAAACCGAGAATTGCTGACTCAAAACCAAACCGACGCGCTACTGTCGAATCGAAGAGGGTGACAGTCGAGTATTACCCACGCATAACCAACACATCCGAACGGACACGCCGCCTCGCTTTACGATTCACCGCCAGAGGTGTCGGAATCCCGACAATCGCCGTCGGTTAGGTGTCGCCGCGGCTGCGCGCCGCCGAGAATTTTTCCGCCGTTTCTAAAAAACCCTCAACAAAACAACGAGCGCGCGTGCGCGGCACGGCGCTCGCCAAGCATTTATTGGAGGCCCGCATGTCCGAAACCACAGCGCCCGAAAAGCCAGTCGAAAAAAAGAGCCGCAAGAAGCTCATCATCATCGTCGTCGTCGTGCTGGCACTGGCCGGCGGCGGCGGCGTCTTCTACGTCAAGCGCGCCGGGGCTGCCCCCGAAGGTGCGGCGAAGGGTAAGAAGAAGTCCGATCACGAAGCGAAGAGCGGGAAGGCGGATGAGGAATCCGAAGAGACGGCTACATCCGACGATGAGGAGAAGTCCGGCGAAGAAGAGCAGAGCGACAAGGGCCATGAGGAAGGGAAGAGCGAGAAGAGTGAGAAGAAAAGCTCGCGCGCTGTCAAACTTTCGCTCCCCGACGACGGCGAAGTGAAGAAGGTGATTGAGCTTCAGCCCTTCATCGTCAATCTGGCCGACACTTCCGAGGCGCGTTACCTGCGCCTGACCGTGAGCATCGGCATCGGCGAGGGCGCGGGGGGCGATGAGAAGCCCGACCCGCTCTTCACCACGCGCATCCGCAACGTCATGCTCGCCGTCCTGACTACCAAGTCTTCGGAAGAAGTGCTCACCCCGGAAGGCAAGATCACCCTTCGCAAAGAGTTGTTAAAAGCGGCTCGCGCCGTTTCCAAAGAGCCGAAAGTGGAAGCCATCTACATCACGGACTTCATCGTCCAACTCTGAGCTATGCAGAACACAGACATTGACCGGGAAGCTTTGAGCGCGGCGAACGAAGCCGACATCGAAGGGTGGCGCGACTTTATGGATTTGTCCGTCCCGCTCTCGGTCGAGTTGGGCCGGACGCGGTTGACCACGCGCGCGCTGCTGGATATCGAGGCGAACGGCATCATCCAACTCTCGCGTTCAACCGGCGAGGGAGTGGATGTGCTCGCGGGCGAGCGCCGAATCGCACGCGGCGAGATTCTGATGATCGAAGACCGCACGGGCATTCGCATCAACGAAATCATCCTACCGGAAAAGAAATGAACAGCCCTCGGCACGGAAACACGCTGCTCGTCGTTATGCTCATCCTCGCGTCCGGCTGCGGCGCGCGTCCGGCTGCGGCGCAAAGCTCGGAACCAGCCAAACAGCCCGCCGCGACCACGCCAGCGCCGCACGCGGAAGAGCAAGCGGCGAAGACGACCGCCACACAACCGGCGAACACTTCCGCCGCCGCACAACTCTCGACATCCCTCGCACCCGCGCCACAGTCCATCTCTGACGACGCGCGACTCTCTTTTCTCGATGAAGACCGCGACGCCGGCGCCAGCGGCGACAACACACCGAGCGCGCTGGGTCTGATGGCGCGCACGCTCGGCGCTTTGTGCCTTATCGTCGGCCTCATCTTCGCCGCTTCGTGGAGCCTGCGTCGTTTCGGCGGCGCGCGTTTTGGTCAGACGGTTTTCGGTGCGCCGCAACTTTCAGTGCTGTCGAGCGTCTCGCTTGGCGACAAACGCTCGCTCGCGGTCGTGAGCTTCGGTGGACGCACGCTGCTCGTCGGCTCGACGGCGCAGACGATCACCCTGCTCGCCGAAGATGAAGACGCGCCCGCGAGAGATGAAGTCTCACCTCCTCCCGTGCGTTCGGTCGCGGACCTGCTGGCCGATAGCAGCGCCGGCGCTTTCGACCGCGAGTCCGTATTGGCCGGCGAGCGTCTCAACCAACCACGCCTCGCGCGGGAAGAAAGCGAAGGTGCGGCATGACGCGGCGTGCTCTGTCGCTATCACTGTTCGGTCTCGTTCTGTTCGCGGCCCCGCTCGCGGCGCACGCGGCGGGCACGCCGCCGTCGTCCGAGCCGATGCTCTCGCTCGATCTGGCGAAGGGCGGCGGGGGCGGCTCGCTCCCCTTGCAGATCGTCGTCATGCTCACGCTGTTGAGCTTTATCCCGGCGATTCTCATTTCGATGACCTGCTTCACGCGGCTCATCGTCGTCTTCCACTTTCTGCGTCAGGCCATCGGCACGCAGGAAGCGCCGAACAATCAGGTGCTCCTCGGCCTCTCGCTCTTTATGACGATGTTCGTGATGGGGCCGGCCTTCACGCGCATTAATACGGAAGCGATTCAGCCGATGATGGCCGGCGAGATTACGCAGACCGAAGCCATCACGCGCGCCCTCGTCCCGCTTCGCGCGCACATGCTCAAGCACACGCGCGAGCGCGACCTCGCGCTCTTCCTGCGGATGTCCGACGGGCCGCGCCCGCGCACCATTGAAGACGTGCCGACTTCGGCGCTCGTCCCGGCTTTCATGATCTCGGAACTGAAGACGGCCTTCCAAATCGGCTTCGTTCTCTTCATCCCGTTTCTCGTTATAGACATGGCCGTTTCGTCCGTCCTGCTCTCGATGGGCATGATGCAACTGCCGCCGGTCATCGTCTCGACGCCGCTCAAGCTGCTCCTCTTCGTCATGGTGGACGGCTGGTATCTGATCGTCGGCTCGCTGGTGAAAAGCGCGCTTTGAAAAGGATGAAGGATGAGGGATGAGGGGTGAAGTAAGAAGATGCAACCGGCGTTGAGTGGTCTTTTCTCATCCCTCATCCCTCATCCCTCATCCCTCATCCCTCATCCCTTGAAAGCTATGTCTGACGCGCAAATTCTGACGCTTATCCAACGCGCCCTCGAAACACTGATGTGGGTGACGGGGCCGATGCTCGCGGCGGCGATCATCGTCGGGGTCGTCATCAGTCTCATTCAGACACTGACCTCGATACAGGATCAGACCTTTTCGTTCGCGCCCCGCGTGGCCGTCATCTTCGTCGTATTTCTCGTCACCTTCCCGTGGGTGCTCCGCGTGCTCGTCACGTTCACCGCCACGCTCTTCGGCGACTTCAGTCCATACATTAAGTGAAGGGATGAAGGATGAGGGCTGAGGGATGAGTAACACCGCTCTGCGCGGACGGGAATTCAGCCTTTCATCCCTCATCCTTCATCCTTCATCCCTTTCATCATGGAGCCGTTAATCATCCCCCTCCGCCCGGTGCTGCTGTTCGCGGTAGTGCTGGCGCGCGTCGGGGGGCTGGTGACGTTCGCGCCGTTTTGGAGCCACAGCGCGGCGGCGCCGAAGGTGCGTATTATGCTTGCGCTGGCGCTGGCGCTCACGCCGCTCATCGCGCCCCGACTCGACACGCCGCCGTCGCACGTCATGGGGCTAACGTTGGTCTTGGCGGGCGAGTTGTTGATCGGACTCGCGCTGGGATTCGTGGGGAGGCTGGTCTTCGCGGGGTTGGAACTGGCGGCGCAGGTCTTCGGGTTTCAGATTGGGTTGTCGCTGGCGGCGACGATTGACCCGGCGACACGCGCGCAGACAACCGCGCTCGGCACCGCCGCGCAGATGTTCGGACTGCTGGTGCTGCTCGCGGCGGACGGCCATCACTGGCTGCTCGCGGCCAGCGTCCGTAGTTTTCACGCGGTCGCGCCGGGTGGCTTTGCGATGACGCCCGCGCTGGCTGAACTGTTTATACGCCTCTCGGCGGACGCGCTCGCCGTCGGCGTCGCGCTGGCCGCGCCGGCCATCGTCGTGCTGCTCGCCGTCGAACTGGCGCTCGCCATCGCGGGGCGAGCCGCGCCTCAACTTCAAGTGATGGTGGTGGGTTTCCCCATCAAGATCGCCGTCGGCCTGTGGCTTCTCGGCGCGACTCTCTTCTTCCTGCCCGCCGCGCTCCGCACCGTCTTCGCCTCCATGCGCGACGGGCTGGGCCGCGCGCTCGCGGCAATGTGAGGAAAATAGCAGGCGGCAAGCAATGAGCAGTAGGCTCCGCGTCACGTGCGTTGAAGCTTGAGCCTCCGCGATTTGGACGAAAAGTTTTTCACTGCCGACCGCCCACTCTTCTTGAATGTCTGATACCCGCACAGAGAAACCGACTCCGAAACGGCGCGAGGACGCGCGGCGGAAGGGGCAGATTGCGCGACGACCGGAGTTGCCGGCAGCCGTGGGTTTTCTGTCGGCGTTGTTGATACTGCGCGTGTTGGGCGATGAGTTTGTGAGCCGCGCCGGACAGCTCTTCAAGGGCGGGATGTCTCAGGCTGTCCTCGGGGGCGAACTGACGCCGGAGCATCTGCACGTGATGTTCATCGAGGCGACGCTCAACATGGCGGCGCTCTCCGCGCCGGTGGTGCTGGTCGCGCTGGCCGCCGGGTTAGCGGGAAACTTCGCGCAGGGCGGTTTGAGCTTCACGCCCGAAGCCCTCCGCCCGCGCTCCGAGAGATTCAATCCGGTCGCCAATCTGAAACGCACGTTCGGGACGAACGGCCCCATCGAGTTGCTGAAGAGCCTGTTGAAACTGGGCGGCCTCGGCGCGGTCTGTTACGGAGTCTTTATGCAATCGGTGGCGGGCGCGCCGGCGCTGGTTGGCGCGTCGGCGCCGCAAACACTCGCGGCGGTGGGACAGGCCGCATACGATCTTGGTTTACGAGCGGGGGCGGTGCTCGTCTTCCTCGCCGGGCTGGACTATGCCTACGGCTGGTACAAGCATGAGAAGTCTCTGCGGATGACGAAGCAGGAAGTCCGCGACGAATATCGCCAACAGGAGGGCGACCCGTTAATCAAGAGCCAGCGCCGCTCACGCGCACGCGCACTCACCCGCCGCCGCCTTGCCGTCGAAGTCCCGCTCGCCGACGTAGTGGTGACGAACCCAACGCACTTCGCCGTCGCGCTGCGCTACGACCGCGAGCACGGCGCGGCGCCCGTCGTCGTCGCTAAAGGGGCCGACCTCATGGCCTTTCGGATTCGTGAGATTGCCAACGCACACGGCGTCGCCATCGTCGAGAACCCGCCGCTCGCGCGCACGCTCTATCGCACGGTCGAGGCCGGACGCACGATTCCGCCCGAACTCTTCCGCGCCGTCGCGGAACTGCTCGCCTACGTCTACCGCCAGCGCGCGAAAGCGGCGTCGGATTCATAAGCTACACGCGGCGCGAAACCAACAGTATTGAAGATGGCATCCTCCGGATGTAACGCGCAACGCCTTCTCACAACGAGCGGAATGCTTTGCGCGCGGCTTCGATAGTGTGGTCAATCAAATCGTCCGTGTGCGCGGCGCTGATGAATCCAGCCTCGAACTGTGAGGGCGCGAGGTAGACTCCGCCGTCGAGCATCGCGTGAAAGAATTTTGCGTATCGGTCGCGGTCGGACTTTGCGGCTGTCGTCCAATCGGTGACTGGCTCATCGTTGAAGAAGGTCGTGAACATCGAGCCGACGCGGTTCGTGACGGTGGCGACGCCCGCCTCGCGCGCGGCCTCTGACATGCCGTCGCAGAGCCTCTGCGCGGCGCGTTCGAGGTTTTCATAGAGTGCGGGGTCGCGCAGACGCCTGAGCGTCGTTAGCCCGGCGGTCATCGCCAGCGGGTTGCCGGAGAGCGTCCCGGCTTGATAGACCGGCCCGGCGGGCGCGATGTGCTCCATGATCGCGCGGCTCGCGCCGTAGGCTCCGACGGGCAGGCCGCCGCCGATGATCTTGCCTAAGGTCGTGATGTCCGGCGCGACGCCGTACAACTCCTGCGCCCCGCCGCGCGCGAGACGAAAGCCGGTCATCACTTCGTCGAAGATGAGCAGCGCGCCATGCTTGCGCGTGATGTCGCGCAAAGCTGAGAGATAGCCATCGCGCGGAGGCACGCAGCCCATGTTGCCGACGACGGGTTCGATAATGACGGCGGCGATTGTGTCGCCGTGCTCCGTGAAAACTCGTTCGAGGGCTTCGGTATCGTTGAACGGTGCGGTGATTGTGTTTTGTGCGACGGGCGCGGGGACGCCGGGACTGTCTGGAAGTCCCAAAGTCGCCACGCCGGAGCCGGCCTTCACCAGCAGGCTGTCGCCGTGGCCGTGATAGCAACCCTCGAACTTGAGGATGCGGTCGCGGCCCGTCGCGCCGCGCGCCAGCCTGAGCGCCGACATCGTCGCCTCCGTGCCGCTGTTGACCATCCGCACCATCTCGACCGACGGCACGGCGTCAATAATCTCCTCCGCCATCTCAATCTCAAGCTCGGTCGGCGCGCCGTAGCTCGTCCCGCGTGAGAGAGCTTCGCGCAAAGCTTCGATGACTTCCGCATCGGCGTGTCCCAGAATCATCGGCCCCCACGAGCCGACGTAATCAACGTAGATGCGCCCGTCAACATCGGTTATCGTCGCGCCGCGCGCTTCGCGGATGAAGCGCGGACTGCCGCCGACGCCGCGAAAGGCGCGCACGGGCGAGTTGACGCCGCCGGGCATCAGCTCGACGGCGCGGGCGAAAAGTTTTTCAGAGGTTATAGATACGTTTTTATGTAATGCGCTCATACGGCCATGCTAAACGGGCGAAGGGGGGACAAGCAAGAGGTATGAAAGCTCTTCCCATCAGGCTCCCGTCTACTTTCATAAGGTCAAAAATGTTTGGGCGCGCGCACCGAGGCGCTTCGTTCTTGTTGTTTCACTTGGGAAATATACGCATTGCAAATTATCTTGCATTTTCTTGTTGACATCAGAGAGAGCGGGGGGCGTATATTGCACATTGTCGAACGCAGTTCAGTGAATTCGTCAGCGAAACTCTTACTGCTTCCGCCAGCCTCACGTTATATAACGTAACTATTAAGAAGCGCTTTTGCGGATTCTCGGAAAGAAGCATGATAGCTACTTTCTCGAAGTAGCCTGCTCTCAACCCTCAACCACTCAAGGAGCGTGCAAGATGAAAAATCGCAAGAAGCATATAGTGTTACTGTTCATTTTGGCGATCATTGCTTTGGTCTCAGCCATAGCTGTTCTCCGTAACCAAAAAACAAATGCTTCACCTTCAAAGCATTTGAATTCAACGAAAGCAAGTGGCGGTATGTTTGACTTACTCGAAAAATCCGCAAAAAGAGCAAAGGGCGCTGAAAAAACAAAAAAAGAAAAAGCTTCTCAGCATATTGAAGAAGCTGATAGGGCTTACGAAAACTCAATTCGTGAGTTGGCTGATGTCCTCTTCAGTGAGTTCGGTGTAGCAGGCCTAACAGCCGAAGCCACCGAAGGAATAAAGAGCAGGTTGGTCGAGGCGGAGTTGAAGTACAGAGAAAATCATCAAGGCGTTCGTGAAGCGAATATCGTCCGGCTTATCAACGACCTCGCCGATAAACTCGGAGCACCCGATTATGCAAGAACAAGCCCCGAACAAGTGCGTGTGATGAGGGCTGAATTAAGGATATTCTTGCCAAGCCTTGTCGCTGTAGAGACTCAGGAAGAGAAGATGGGCTTGAAACGAAAGGTTGGCACCGAAATGAATCCAGAAGTCTCGCCGCTGGAAGCAGCTTTCTTGGCGATGCTGATGATGCAGCAAAAAATGCTCAACGATGACTGGCAGCAAACTCCGCAGGAGTGGGCTAGTAATAGACGAAAGAAGCAGCTTTCGCATGAAGACGACGCGAACTTTAACTCAAGCCCCCAATTCGGTGTGAAACCAGAAGGCGAGGAAAAACAACGGCGCAACGACGAGAAAAGAAATGAGATGCTTCAGCTGGTCATGCGTGGCGCAGCCAGATTAAGCTCGTCGGGCATAAAGGATTTGGCGGAATCGTCTTTAGACACGCTTGGGATTGCTAAACTAAAGGAGGGGCAGCAATGAAGAAAAGCACATCACTGTTGCTCATCATCGCCTTAATATTTGTAACGATAGCGGGTGATTGTGGCCCGGATATTCCCAACCCCGGTTTCGGAGTTGTAGCTGTGGACAGAACCGGCTTTATCTCAAGTTTCGAGAGAGCATTGCCGGACGCGGTAACTGATTGGCATTGGAGCTTCGATGGAGAGAGCGCGACCGGAGATCGTTATAATTTCTTCACTAGAGGGGGCGGAGCAGGTCAATCTTTGGTTGATAGGGGGAGGGCGCCTGCCGGCTATAACATAAGAGCAGTTTCAGACTGGGGACCTTGTACTGGTTTGAATGGCGTTCAAGTCATCAACCGCGGTGTGTACAATTACATCCCATGTAGGCGGATAATGACGGTCGGTTTTTCCGGCACTAGCTTCGTCTTCTCGCCTAGTCCCGTAGATGTAAGCGCCGCGGGCGCAATAGATTTTTACGTGACAAATGGCGGAGGGATAAGCACACAGTTTGGTATGCCATACATTGAATTTACGGATGAGTACGGTAACCTTAGCACCCGGACACAAGCCACGGAATGTGATTATTCGGGCACTTGGGCGAAAGCCTCAACAGCCTGCTTTGCGGGACTCTATCCAGGTAGGTATGGCGTGGAAATAGTCAATCAAACGTCAGATGGTATTGGAGAAGTGATAGGAGTTGCTGACGTGACCCTTGTGGATACAAGCACTCCGCCTCCGTGTGAGCCGGGGCAAATCTGTCAATAAGCCCCCAATTTTTATTAGCCAAAGAAACCGCCCCGAAGTCGTCATAGACCGACGGGCGGTTTTGCCATTCTCCCAATCGGCATCCCGCAATCTGCTTCATCCGAAGATGCTGCGCCAGCGGCGGTCGAGCGCATCGCCGAAGATAAAAGTCGAGAGCGAAGGCTGCTCATGCGAGCGGTCATGGCCGACCAGTTCGACGTAAGCGCGCCCTTCCGTCCCACGCCCGCCGTGCGCGCCGCGCACCGCGCACGCGCCTTCCCAATAGACGATCATCGTCGTGCCACAGGCTTCCCGGATAAAGCGCGGGCTGCTGCCGCCGACGCCGCGAAAGGCGCGCACGGGCGAGTTGACGCCGCCCGGCATCAACTCGACGGCGCGGGCGAAAAGCTCCGCCGAGGTATCCTGTTGGTCGTCGCGCATGGCTGTCATCTTCTTTGTCACCCTTCCACCAGTTCGATACATTTCAGGTCTTCAAACGCCGATAAGGATTTTTCCAACTGCGACCACCAGAGCCAGCCCGGCAGCCCCCTCGACCACTGTAAGATCGGGATGAAGATGTTTCTGATAGCAGACCAGCGGTAAGCCTGAAAACAATCTGCCCACGTGTACCTTTTGACGCCGCCTCGTTCGAGAAAGCCCTTGCGCCGCGGCATCTCGGTCAATCGCTCCGGCGCGATTTCTTCCGCTTTGTAGATGACCTCGGACATCAAACGCCTCTGGCGGGCTGTGCGGACAAGCGCGCTTAATGGTCGTTGGACTTCACCTGCCGCCGTCGAGCGTGCGGTCGAGATTGAAGGCGGCGCTGATGAGCGAGAGATGCGTGAAGGCTTGGGGGTAGTTGCCGAGCGCCTCGCCGCTGTGTCCGGTCTCTTCGGCATAGAGGCCGAGGCGGTTGGCGTAGCCGAGCATCTTCTCGAAGACGAGCCGCGCCTCTTCGAGCCAGCGCCGGTCTCTGCGCCCGGCGCGCGTCATCGCCTCGACCAGCCAGAAGGTGCAGATGTTGAACGCGCCCTCTTCGCCCGCCAGCCCGTCCTTGTATTCGCGGAGGTTGTAGCGATAGACGAGACTGTTCGAGACCAGCCCGCCCTTGTCGGGCGACTGGTTGATGGCCTTGAGCGTCTTGAGCATCCGCGGGTCGTTCGGCGAGAGGAAGAGGACGAGCGGCATGATGAGATTGGCCGCGTCGAGCGAGCTGCTGCCGTAGTGCTGCACGAAGGCTTCGCGTTCCGCGTTCCAGCCTTTCTCCATGATGTCCATGTAGATTTGGTCGCGCACGCCCAGCCAGCGCGCTTGATCCGCCGGGAACGAACGCTTCCGCGCGAGGCGCAGCGCGCGGTCAACCGCCACCCAACACATGAGTTTGGAATAGACGAAGTGCTGCTGCCCGCCGCGCACCTCCCAGATGCCCTCGTCCGTGCGCTGCCAGTTTTCGCAGACCCAGTCAACCATATAACGCAGGTGCGTCCACAGGTCATAAGAGATGGGCGTGCCGTACTTGTCGTAAAGGTAGACCGAGTCGAGCAGCTCGCCGTAGATGTCAAGCTGCAATTGGTCGTAAGCGCCATTGCCGATTCGCACGGGGCCGGAGCCGCGATAGCCTTCGAGGTGGTCGAGCGTTTCCTCGGTCAGCTCGTGCCGCCCGTCAATGCCATACATGATTTGGAGCGGCGCGCCGGGTTTCAGCTCGTGACAAATCTTCTCCAGCCAGCCCATGAATTGCGCCGCCTCTTCGGTAAAGCCGATGCGGAGCAGGCCGTAGAGCGTAAAGGCCGCGTCTCGAATCCACGTGTAACGATAGTCCCAGTTGCGCCCGCCGCCGATCTCTTCGGGCAGGCTGCACGTCGGCGCGGCGACAATGGCGCCGGTCGGCTCGAAGGTCAAAAGCTTGAGGGCGAGCGCGGAACGATGCACCATCTCGCGCCAGCGGCCCGTGTAGGTGCACTTGCCGACCCAGCGCTGCCAGAAGTCAATCGTGTGCTCGAACTGACGCTGCGCGGCCTCTTCGCTGAGGGCGATGCCCTGCCAGCCACCATCCTCGACGGGGTGAAAAAGAAAGGTCGCCGTCTGTCCTTCGCCGAGAGTAAAGTCGGCGACGACCCCGCCGTCGTCCGTCTTGAGCGGGACGTTGGTTTCGAGTTCCATGTTGAGTGAGGGCGAGTGGAAGAATGCGCCCTCGCTGGTGATCTCGGTCTGATGTTCGTCGCGCGCGTAGTTGAAAGCGGGGCGGCACTCCATCAAAAAGCGCATTTGACCACGGACGACGTTGGCCCGCCGCACGAGTTGGCGTGTGCCGAGTTCCTGTGCCTTCTCGCCGACCGGCATGTAATCAATAATCTCGCCGACGCCGCTGGGCGAAAGAAAGCGCGTGACGAGCACGTTGGTCTCCGGCCAGTAGAACTGCTTGAAGGTGACGCCCTCTTCGTCGGCGGGAGAAATCCGGAAGCGTCCGCCTTTCCGGTTGTCGAGGATGGCGGCGAAGACGCTCGGTGAATCGAAGTGCGGGAAGCAGTACCAGTCAATCGAGCCGTTGCGCCCCACGAGCGCCGCTGTCCGCATGTCGCCGATAATCCCGTAGTC
>JBGTBQ010000135.1:0-2276 GCA_041749275.1 Pyrinomonadaceae bacterium
GCCACCGAATCAAGGGGAAAGGTGAAATCTGCGCTCATTTTTTTCAAGTGAATCAGGTGGACGAGAATCAAGTCGGGCGGGACGAAAAGGCCAGAGTGTGAAGACATTTTAGCGAGGCATCTCTCAAATCTGAGCGATGCCTCGCATTCTCGGGTTTTCGATCTTCGGAGAAGAATTGAGGCGCTGGCGTCTCTCCATTTGAGGTAGTCGAACTTCCGCTCGATGCCTTTGAGGTCGCTGCCGAAGAACTGCGTGTCGTACTGATTCTGGAGTTCGCCGGGCTGTCGCGGCACGCCCGCCCCCGTGCGGGCGAAGAGCGGGAGCACGCGATTCTGGCGCGCATAATGCGCGTTGCCGGATGCCGCGAACGCGACTTGACCTTTAAACTCGCGTCCCTAATAATCACGCCCATCAAACCCGCATGGCGGGGTAGCTCAGCCGGTTAGAGCGTGGGATTCATAACCCCAAGGTCGGGAGTTCAAGTCTCCCCCCCGCTATTCTTTCAAATAAATAGCAGCAGCGAGGTGAATTTCGCTGCTGCTATTTGCTTGAGTAATGAGATGCTGGTGCGGTAGCTCTCTCTCTTCCTCCGATGCCCTGTGCGATGACAGTTTGAGAGCAACGCACGACCCAAGAAAATTTCGCGATGACCACACGTAAAGCTAAAAAGACGCTGACGGAAGGAGACGGATTCGGTTATGACCGGGCGGAGGCCGTGAGGCATCTCGCCGCGACCGACCGCACGCTGGCTAAACTGATGAAGCGCGCCGGCCCGTTCACGATGGAGATTCGCCAACTGCACAGCCCATTCGAGGCGCTTGCCAGAAACATCGTCTACCAGCAACTGCACGGCAACGCCGCGGCGGCGATTCATGGGCGCGTCCTCGCCCTGTGCGGGGGAACCAGACTCCGCCCGCGGGATGTGCTCGCGGCGGCGGAAGAGGATTTGCGGGGGGCGGGGCTTTCGGGCGCGAAGTTGACGGCGCTCAAAGACCTCGCGGCCAAGACGCTCGATGGCACGGTGCCGACATTGGCGCGCCTGAAGCGGATGGACGACGAGGCGATTATCGAGCGGCTCACAGAGGTGCGCGGCATCGGACGCTGGACGGTGGAGATGCTCCTCATGTTCCGGCTCGGCAGACCCGACGTGTTGCCCGTCGGCGACTACGCGGTGCGGAAAGGCTTCGCGCGGATATATGGCCTGCCGGAGATGCCGAAGCCGAAAGAGTTGGAACGATACGGTGAACGCTGGCGACCCTACCGGTCGGTGGCGAGCTGGTACATGTGGCGCGCGCTCGAAATAGAGCAGGAGTGACGTGGGTGCAACGCGGTTGGCGAACCGGAGTACGACGAGTAAAATCCTCTCCATTGAATTGCCTGTAACAGTCCGCTCGGTGGTGATAAGAACAACTCTCATCGAACAATCATCAATCGGGCAAGCCCGCGAGTAAGTCTCTTCACCGATGGCTCGCACGTGTCGGAGCATGTCGAATCGGGTCGCCATTAGATTAATCGTCGCCGCGTTGTTGATTCTTCACGGTCTCGCGGCGCCGGGGCGCGATGTGTTCGCGCGGACGGACGAGACGCTCTTTTCCGAGTCGAGAGCGGCGATGGGCACATCTTTCGAGTTGCACATTTACGCCGCGGAACGCACGCGCGCCGATGCGCTCTTTGAAGCGGCCTTCGACGAGATCGAGCGCGTCGAAGGCGCCCTCAGCAACTATCGCCCATCGAGCGAGCTGTCGCGCATCAACGCGCAGGCCGGACGCGCGCCGGTTACGACCGACCCCGAAGTCTTCGCCTTGTTGGAGCGCGCATTCACATACAGCCGTCGCAGCGGCGGAGCTTTCGACATCACCGTCGGCAAGTTGATGAAAGCTTGGGGATTTTTTCGAGGCGCGGGGAAATACCCTACCGAAGATGAACTGAGGCTCGTGCGCGAACAGACGGGCTGGCGGCGCGTGCGGCTCGACGCGGCGGCGCGCTCCGTCAGTTTCCGCGCGCCCGGTCTGGAACTCGACCCCGGCGGCATCGGCAAGGGCTACGCGCTCGACCGCGCTGGCGAACAATTGCTAGAGCGGGGTGTGCAGGACTTCCTGTTCCACGGGGGCCGCAGCACGCTGGTGGCCCGTGGCCATCGCCCTGGTTCGCGGGGGTGGCTTACCGGGCTGCGGCACCCGTTGCGGCCGCTGGAGCGGATTGCGCAGTTTTGCCTGGTGGATCAGGCGCTCTCCACCTCGGGATCGGCCACCCAGTTTTTCCGCCACCGTGGTAAG